>NZ_JBEPDC010000033.1:16942-120023 GCF_040300065.1 Nonomuraea sp. NPDC000554
GTCGTCGGGGCCTGCGGGATCACCGCGAGCCGGTCGACGTTCGGGCCGCCGTTGACGGTGGTGGCGGTGGCCCTGATCTTGTTGACGCCCTGGGCCAGGTCGGCGGTGACGGTGGCGGTCTGCCAGGTGTCCCAGGTGGACGTGCTCGGGAAGTCACGCGTGACCACCGCCGTGCCGTTCACCGCGACCGACATCGGACGGTTCGTCGTCGTCCCATTGCTGAAGCGCAGTTCCACGTTGGCGGGGCCCGCGGCGGCCGCGTTCACCGTCCACTCGACGTAACTGCCCGTCACATTGTCGTAGTTCACGAAACCCGTCCCCGTGAACCCCGCATGGTTGGACTCCACCACGCCCTGCGAGATCGTCGCGTCCTCGGCCTGGTAGATGGCGGGGCCGCTGTCGGTGGTCTCGGTGACCGGGGCCGAGGCGGCCGAGGAGTTGCCCGCCGCGTCGTGGGCCTTGACCGTGAACGTGTACGAGGTGCTCGCCGCCAGGCCGGAGACGGTGGCCGTGGTGCCGGTGACCGTGGTGACCGGCGACGTGCCGTTGTAGACGTCGTAGCCGGTCACGCCGACGTTGTCGGTGGCGGCGTCCCAGGCCAGGGAGACGCTGGACGAGGTCTTGCCGGTCGCGCGCGGGTTGCCCGGCACGGTCGGGCTCTCGGTGTCGGGCGGTCCCGTCGGGACGGTGACCGTCGAGGTGTTCCAGCCGGAGACCCTGACGCTCGCGGCGCCGCTCAGGTCCGACGGGCGGAAGGTCGCCGTCAGCGTCTTCGACTCGCCCGGCCAGAGGCTGATCGCGTTGTCCGTCCACTGGACCGGCAGCACCGGCTTGCCCGAGCCGTCGACGACGTGCGCGTCCAGCATGAACGCCGGGATGGCGCCCGTGCCCGTGTTCTTGACCGTCACGGCGACCTTCCCGGTCTCCGGCGAGGTCGCGGTGGCCGTGATCGGGGCCTGCGCCAGCGTGTTCAGCCCGGTCAGGTTGGCGTAACTGCTGGTCGGGACGTAGTACCAGTCGTTGCCCGCCCAGTCGATCACGTCGCCGGCGGTGGACAGCGCGTAGACGTTGCGGTCGATCTCCTCGCCGTTGCGCAGCAGCGACAGCCGTACCAGGTAGGTCGTCGACAGGCCGCTGATCGACGGGATCGTGACCGCGGTCGCCTTGCCGCCGTCGGCGGGCGCGCTGACCGTCGCCGTGTTGCTGTACTTGGACGTGCCGTCCAGGTTGAACACGTCGGTCTTGACCGTCAGGTTCGAGGCCGCCTGCGTCGTGGAGTTGACCACCACGACCGACTTGTTGTCGTAGGAGTACTGCACGTGCAGCGGCCTGTTCGCCTCACGCGTGCCCCAGTACGAGCCGCCCTGGTCGAGGTAGTAGTCGAAGAGCTGCCAGTGCAGCGAGGACCAGCCGCTGTTGAGCATCCAGTAGATGACGCCGGTCGACGGGTCGCTGGAGTCGGTGAAGTTGCGTCCGTACGCCTCGAACTGCGCCCGGACCGCCTCGTACTGCGCCAGCTGCGCCTTCTTCACGTAGTCGGCCAGCCCGGTCGGCGCGCCGTACCGGCCCCTGAGTGCGTTGTGGTAGATCGTCAGGTTGTTGAACGTGCTGGACGGCGAGCGGTGGTACTGCGTCGCGCTCGGGCTCTGCCAGAGCGAGTCGATCTGCGACGTGGTCATCATCCGCTTGAGCGAGTCGAGCGTCGGGACGTCGGGGCCCGCGCTGGTCTCGGAGTTGAAGCCGAACGCGCCGCCTTCGCGCTTGTTGTACCAGTAGTTCGGCGGCACCCAGTCGTACGGCCCCGGCATCTTCAGGCCCGAATTGCCCAGTTGCGGGCTGGACTTGTCCGAGGCCACCGAGACGATCGGGAGCTGCCACTCGGCGGCCGTGAGCGCGTCGAGGTAGTTGGTCTCCTTCTGGGCCGTCGGCGGGTTATCGGAGCCGATGAGGAAGGAGATCACGCTCGGGTGGTTGCGCAGCCGCACCGCCTCCGCCTGCATGGACGCCTTGGCGATCGGGTAGTCGGCCGCGGCGAACGAGCCCTCCCACTTGTTGCAGCACTCCCAGCCCGGCATCATCAGGACGCCGTACCGGTCGGCCAGGTCGTACAGCTCGTCGGTGTCCAGGTGGCCCTCGACACGGACGGTGTTGAGGCCGAGGTCCTTGACGTAGCGGATCTTGTCTTCCAGGTAGCCGAGGTTCTTGCGCAGGAAGATGTCGGGCGACCAGCCGCCGCCCCTGATCAGGATGTTCCTGCCGTTGACCTTGTAGTAGCGGCGGCCACTGGCGTTCTTGCCCGACTCGATCTTGCGGACGCCGAAGCGCTGCGTCAGCGTGTCGCTCTCCGTACCGCCCACCGTGGCCGTGAGGTTCAGGTCGTAGAGCGGCTGGGCGCCCATCGTGTACGGCCACCAGACCTGGGGGTTCGTGAGGGTCTGGCTGAACGTGATGCGCTTGGTCTCGTTCGCCGCCAGGGCGACGTCCTGGGAGAACGTCTGGGACCCGATCGAGCCCTTGACCGTCGCCGTCACCGGGCTCCCCGAGCCGTTGCGGACGTCCGCCTTGATCGTGAGGTCGGCGCGGTCGAGGGCGGGGACGGCCAGGTTCGTGATCACGTGCGCGTTGCGGAGCGAGACGTCGGCGCTGCGCCGGATCAGGACGTCACGGAAGATGCCCATGTTGTCGTCGCGCGGGACCTGGACCCAGTCGATCCAGCCGATCGTGAGGTTGTTGCCGGGGTTGTTCGGGTTGATCCGGAAGGCCACCGAGTTGGCGCCCGGGTGGACCAGGGCGGTGACGTCCCGCTCGTGCCTGGTGTAGGCGCCGGCGACCTGCGCGGCGGTGGCCACCTGGGTGCCGTTCACCCAGACGTCCGCGCTCGAGATCACGCCGCTGAAGTCGAGGAAGGTGCGCAGGCCGGTCTCGTTGCCGAGCGTGAAGTCCGAGCGGTACCACCACGGGACGTCGAAGTCCGCCGTCGGGATCGACTGCATGTTGGTGGAGTAGAACGGGTCGGGGTAGACCTTGTTCTCCAGCAGCCCGGCCAGGACGGTCGAGCGCGGGCCCACCGGGTACCAGCCGCTCGCGGCGTAGCCCGGGGTGGAGATGGCCGCGCCGGAGTCGGAGACCTTGGCCGACGACTGGATCTTGTAGCCGGCGAGCGCGGCCGAGGAGCCGGCCGTGACGGCGGGGGTGGCGGTCGCGGGGGTGACGGTCGCGAGCGCAGCGGGTGCGGGTGCGGCGGGTGCGGCCACCGCCACACCGGCCGCGCTCAGCAGCAACGTGCAGGTGGATAACAGGAGCAGGAGGAAGCGCGCCATGAGTCCTCGCAAGGCCGAGGGGTTCGTTAGTAAACCTTCTTAACAGCCATGAGCGAACTCGTAAATGCCCAACCTGTGGAAGGGTCTCTCGCCAGCGGGCAATAGGGGATGTTCTGTTGGGGAAACCGGGTGTCCGGGTGCGGCCTGGCCTCGCCGCCTCCCCGGGTTGCGCTTGGGGAAGCGGCGCGACAAGGTGTCGAAGAGACTGAGCGTGAGACGCGGCGTTTGGTGCTTAGCAGGTCACCGCTGCGGGAGCGTCGACCGGGATCTTCGGCATGGCGTTGGTGATTTTGGTTTCCAGTACTGCGCTGGCGTAGCGGAGTTCCTCCGTGCCACCGCCCGCTGGCACGGACAGGTATCGCGAGCCGAGGAAGCGGTAGGTGCCGGGTTCGAAGATCAATTCGGCGCGCTGCCATCCGTCTGGGCCCTGATATCTGATCGAGGCGCCGATGCCCTGTCGCCCGGCCAGGTCGGTGAGGTCGGTGCGCATGGTGGCGGTGGGCATCTTGGCCAGCGCGCCGAGCACCGCCGCACGCAGGCCGGGACCGGGGAAGGGGTTTCCGGCCAGGGTGACGAGACGGCTCACCACCGTGTGCTCGACGAGCCGCTCGATCTGGTCCTTGCTGGGTGGTGCCGCGCCGGGCTCGGGCCGTTCGTTCTTGACCGAGGCATCGGCGTCCGCGCGAACCCGGGCGAGCAACTGGTCCGGGTCGGCGGGCAGGTCGCCTTCACTGGTCGGCGAGAGCACGTTCACGGTGCACGGCCCGGCGCGCTGGAACTCGACTGTGCCCGGGGTCTCCATACTGGTCGGGACCTGGCCGGTGTGCGTGCGCAGCTTGCCGTAGGTGAGTCGGGTCAGCGCGCCGTCGGGGTCGGCGGCGGGAATCCAGTACTCGCGGTTGATCTCCTGAGTGACCTCCGAACGGCTGTCGCGACCCCATACGGTCATCCTGCTCTGGTCCGTGCGGTTGACGTAGAGGATCTGCCCCGGCCGTGGCGCCTGTTGCCGGCCGGCGGCCGTGGCCGCCTCCTGAAGCAGTTCCGCCGCGTTGGCCGGGGTCGCACCACCGTCGGCGCCGGTCAGGAAGGCGACTGCGGCGACGGCTGCCGCCAGACCGACCGCGGCCGTCCTGAGCAGGAGGCGGTGCTTGCCAGAGCCGGTACGAGGCGTTCGTTCCGCCACCGCCTCGGCTGCGAGCAAGTCCTTCGCCTTGGCGGTTGCCGAGGCGGAGGGGCCGGGCAGCGCGTCGTGGAACGTCTTGATCTCCTGCAGGTCATCGGTCATGACGACTCCTCGATGGTGATGGACGTGCGGAGTTTCCTGCGGGCCCGGTTGAGCCGCGAGCCGATGGTGCCGCGCGGGACGCCGAGCGCCTCGGCGATCTCCTCGTAGGTGAGCTGAGCGCAGGCCACCAGCAGCAGCACGGTCCGGTCACCGGACGAGAGCGCGGCCAGACCGGCGGCCAGGTGCGGCTGCATGACGGCAGCCGTCACCCGCTGGACCACACGCTCGTCGTGGCTCACGACGTCGGTGACCTCGACACTCCTAGCCAGGGCGCGGTACCTGCGGGCCTCGGCGCGCCGGTGACCGTCCACCAGATGGGAGGCGATGCCGTACAGCCAGGCACGGGCATTGGGGCGGGATAGGTCGTAGCGCGCACGGCCGCGAAAGGCCTGCAGGAACGTCTCCGCGGCGATGTCGTCCGCCGCCGATTCTCCGAGACGGAGGTGTACGTAGCGGTGGATGGCCTCGTGGTGCCGGTCGAACAGCGCACCGAACCGCTCAGGACGGCGCAGTGACACCTCGATGAGCTGTGCGTCGGTCTCAGCGGTTGGCGGAGCCGACTGCGGAGGGGGAGCTGGCATGCCTGCCCTTCGGAGAAGAACCATGGACACGCCTACTTCGCCGTTCCCCTGATTTGTATTCACGCCCAGGAGATCATTCCTACACCTGATCTTCTGCACTCGGCTTCCGCTGCCCCTGGGGCGGACGCGACGGCCCATGGCCAGAACGGGCCCGCCACCCGACGAGAGCGGGCACGACCAGCTGGTCGCCGACCGGCTCAGCGCCGGGGTGACGACGAGGTCATGCCCGGTCTGCCGTCTGCGCGTACCGTCGACGTCAACGCGGTCCGCGCCCGTGTCCTGGGCAGCGGTCGCAGATCGCGTGGGCCGGGGTCGGCGTGCCCTACCAGTCGTTCGCCATCAGACGGCTCGGCTGGACCGACGAGCCGCCCCGCCTGCCCAAGCACTGACGCGGCCCGCCCCCCAGGTACAGGTGACGGGCCGCTCGAAAGGCAGGCGCGGGCCGGAGTGTCAGCTCCAGGCGAGCATGCGGAGCGGGTCCTCCAGCATGGCGCCGACGTCACGGAGGAACAGGGAGCCCAGCTCCCCGTCGACGATCCGGTGGTCGAAGGAGAGCGACAGCGTCGTCACCCTGCGCACGGCCAGCTCGCCGCCGACCACCCACGGCATCTCCCTGACCTGGCCGAACGCGAGGATGGCCGCCTCGCCGGGGTTCAGGATCGGAGTGCCGGCGTCGACGCCGAACACGCCGACGTTGGTGATCGTGAACGTGCCGCCCGCCATCTCGGCGGGCTGGGTGCGCCCGGCCCTGGCCGTCTCCGTCAGCTGGCCGAGCCGCCTGGCCAGCTCGGGCAGCGGCAGCTCGTGGGCGTCCTTGACGTTGGGGACGATCAGGCCGCGCGGGGTGGCGGCGGCGATGCCCAGGTTCACGTAGTGCTTGACCACGATCTCCTGGGCGGCCTCGTCCCACGAGGAGTTGATCATCGGGTGCCGTCGCGCGGCCACGAGCACCGCCTTGGCCACCAGGAGCAGCGGCGAGACCTTGGTCTGCGCGAAGTCCGGCAGTGCGCGCAGGCGGGTGACGGCCTCCATCGTCTCCGTCATGTCCACCTGGAGGAACTCGGTGACATGCGGGGCGGTGAACGCGCTGGCGACCATCGCCTGCGCGGTCATCTTCCTGACGCCCCTGACGGGGATGCGCTCCTCTCCCCGCTGGGGCGGCGCCTGCGGAGCCGCCACCGGGGTGGCGCCCGCCGCCGCCGCGTGGACGTCGTCCCTGGTGATCGAGCCCTCGGGGCCGGTGCCGGTGAGGGCGGTGAGGTCCACCCCGAGGTCCTTGGCCAGTTTGCGGACCGGAGGCTTGGCCAGGGCCTTAGCCCCTCTCGCCGGCCCGGCGCTCGGGGGCGCCGGGGTGGAGACGGGAGGTGCGGCGGGCGCCGGAGAGGCCGCCGCCACTGCGGGCGGGGGCGCGGCGGGCGCCGGAGAGGCCACCGTCGCTGCGGGCGGGGGCGTGGCGGGTTTGCGGGCGCGGCGCTTGGTGGGGCCGGTCTTGACGCCGTAACCCACGAGGACCGCCTGGCGCTCCTCCTTGGGGGCGGGGCTGCCGTGGACGCCCGGTTCCACCGCGCCCTCCGCCGGAGGGCTGGGGACGGCCTCCGTGCTGCCCTCGGGCCCGGTGTCGGGCACAACGTCGGGCTCGGTGTCGACGGCGATGATGGGATTGCCTACGTCGATCGTCTGGCCCTCGTCGGCCATCAGGCCCGAGACCACGCCGTCCCACGGGATCGGCAGCTCGACGATGGACTTGGCCGTCTCGATCTCCACGACGATCTGGTTGACCTTGACCTGGTCACCCGGCTTGACGTGCCAGCGGACGATCTCCGCCTCCGTCAGGCCCTCGCCCACGTCGGGGAGCTTGAACTCGCGTCGCATGGAAACGAAAACCCCCTCTCAGTAGGCGAAGGCGCGGTCGACGGCGTCGAGCACCCTGTCCAGGTCGGGCAGGTAGTGCTCCTCCAGTCTGGACGGGGGGTACGGCGTGGAGAAGCCGCCGACGCGCAGCACCGGCGCCTCCAGGTGGTAGAAGCACTGCTCGGTGATCCTGGCGGCGAGCTCGGCGCCGAAACCGCTGTTCACCGGTGCCTCGTGGACCACCACGGCGCGTCCCGTCCTGCGGACGGAGTCCATCACCAGCGGCAGGTCCAGCGGGTTGAGCGAGCGCAGGTCGACCACCTCCAGCGAGCGGCCGTCCTCCTCGGCGGCACCGGCCGCCTCCAGGCAGGTCTTGACCATCGGGCCGTAGGCGAACAGCGTCAGGTCGGTGCCCTGCCGCGCCACCCTGCCCTTGTCGAAAGGGGTCCACCAGTCGGTGGACGTGGTGTCGATCTCGGCCTTCTCCCAGTAGCGGCGCTTGGGCTCGAAGAAGATGACCGGGTCGTCGGAGCGGATGGCCTGCTGGATCATCGTGTACGCGTCGGCCGGGTTCGAGCACGACACCACGCGCAGCCCCGCCGTGTGGGTGAAGTACGCCTCCGGCGACTCGCTGTGGTGCTCGACCGCGCCGATGCCGCCGCCGCACGGGATGCGGACGACCACCGGCAGCCTGATCGCGCCGAGCGAGCGCATCGGCATCTTGGCGAGCTGCGTGATGATCTGGTCGGCCGCCGGGAAGACGAAGCCGTCGAACTGGATCTCGCACACCGGACGGTAGCCGCGCAGCGCCAGCCCGATCGCGGTGCCGATGATGCCGGACTCGGCCAGCGGGGTGTCGATGACCCGGTCCTCGCCGAAGTCCTTCTGCAGCCCGTCGGTGACCCGGAACACGCCTCCGAGCTTGCCCACGTCCTCGCCCATGATGAGGACCTTGGGGTCGTCCTCCATGGCCTTGCGCATGCCCTCGTTGAGCGCCTTGGACAGGCTCAGCACGGTCATGACGCCTCCTTCCTCGGCGACATGACAGTCATGCTGTGCCCCTTGGTTCCTGCGCTTCGCTCAGTCACGGAAGCCCTCCAGGTACGCGGCGAACTGGGTGCGCTCCTCGTCGATCAGCGCGTGCGGCTCGGCGTACACGTGGCCGAAGATGTCGAGCGGGTCCGGGTCGGGCATGGCCAGACAACGTCTGCGCAGGTCGGCGCCGAGCTGGTCGGCCTCGGCCTCGATCGAGTCGATGAACTGCTGGTCGGCCAGCTCGTTCTTGAACAGGTACGCCTTCACCCGCTCGATGGGGTCCTTGAGCTTCCACGCCTCCAGCTCGCTGGCCACCCGGTAGCGGGTCGGGTCGTCGGTGGTGGTGTGCGCGCCCATGCGGTACGTGAACGCCTCGATCAACGTCGGCCCCTGGCCCTCGCGGGCGTTCTTCAGCGCCTGGCGGGTGACGGCGAGGCAGGCGAACACGTCGTTGCCGTCGACCCTGATGCCGGGGAAGCCGAAGCCGGAGGCCCGCCGGTAGAGGGGAATGCGGGTCTGCTTCTCCAGCGGCTCGGAGATCGCCCACTGGTTGTTCTGGCAGAAGAACACGATCGGCGCGTTGAACACGCTGGCCCAGATGAACGACTCGTTCACGTCGCCCTGGGAGGTGGCGCCGTCGCCGAAGTAGGCGATGGCGGCGGCGGTCGCGTCGTCGCGCTGGATGCCCATGGCGTATCCGACGGCGTGCAGCGTCTGGCTGCCGATCACGATCGTGTACAGGTGGAAGTTGTGCTCTTTCGGGTCCCAGCCGCCGTGGTTGACGCCGCGGAAGAGGCCGAGCAGCTTCACCGGGTCCACGTCGCGGCACCAGGCGACGCCGTGCTCGCGGTAGGTGGGGAAGGCCATGTCGGAGTCGGTCAGCGCGCGGCCCGAGCCGATCTGCGCCGCCTCCTGGCCGAGCAGCGACGCCCAGATGCCGAGCTCGCCCTGCCGCTGCAGGGCCACGGCCTCCAGGTCGATACGCCGGACGAGCACCAGGTCGCGATAGAGGGACCTGACCTCTTCCGCAGTCAGGTCGATGTCGTAGTCGGGGTGCTCGACCCGCTCTCCCTCCGGGGAGAGCAGCTGGACGAGCTCCGGGGGTGCTTCGGCACCACGAGAGGCGTCGACTGTCACGTGCCGCTCCTGTGCGGTCGGGGCCGGTGTCGATGGGGTTGCCACCTTAGGCCAGCCTTTTGAGCGTGCGGACCATGTGGTGGTGGTTCGTACGCGTTTGGGGACATGGTGGCAGACGTCACAGCCCTCCGCGCAAGCCCCATGCCCTCCCCGTTCCCTCTGTGTCCGCGGCGACACGTCCGCGGGAACGGTCGTGAACCTTTCCATCCACTCGCGGCGATACGGGTAAAGATCGCGCCACGACGACGGCCCACCCGCGCTTGTAACCCTTCGGCCTCGTGGCGACAAGAAGAGACAACGATCACGTCAGGGGGGGCGACATGTCAGGGCTTGTCGCAAGAACAACGGGGAGCCGCCACAGGGGTGCGGCCGTGATCCATCCGGTCCCGGTGAGATCCGGGCATTCGACGGTCTGTCGCTGAGTTAGCCATGGTTGCGCCATCAGTTCTGTTCAGGCTGCCCGAAAACAGGGCGATCATGATCGCTCTCGTCCCGGCGATCGCGCTGCGGGTGCTGGCGATGCTGGGTTACCCGTCCGCGCTCTGGTTCTGGGCGGACTCCTTCACCTACGTGCGCGCGGCGGCCGATCCCGCGCCCGGAGCGTTCCGGCCCGCCGGGTACTCTCTGCTGCTCGCCGCGCTCCGGCCCGCGCACAGCCTGGCCCTGGTCACGACCGTCCAGCACGTGCTCGGCCTGGCCCTGGCCGTGGCGGTGTACGCGCTGCTGCGGCGGCGCGGGCTGCCGGACTGGGGGGCGACGGTCGCCGTCCTTCCCCTGCTCTACGACGAGTTCCTGATCCTGCTCGAGCACATGATCATGGCGGAGGCGCTCTTCACCGTGCTGGTCACCGCCGGGGTGCTGGTGCTGCTGCGGACCCCGGTCAGCCCGCGCGCCGCCGCCGTCGGCGGGGTGCTGCTGGCGCTGGCGGGCATCACCCGGACGATCGGCGTGCCGGTGCTGGCGCTGGCGGCGGGCCACCTGCTGCTTCGGCGTGCCGGGTGGCGGCCACTCCTCTGCCTCCTGCTGGCTGGAACGTTCCCGTTGGCCGGGTACGCGGGGTGGATGCGGGTGGAGGCGGGCACGTTCGCGCTGACCAGAGCCGACGGGATCTTCCTGTGGGGCCGCACGACGACGTTCGCCGACTGCGGCGTGATCAGGCCGGACCCCCGCCTGGCGGCGCTCTGCCCGCAAGGGGCCGACCGGCCCGCGCCGCCGTTCTGGCTCTGGGGGGCGTGGTCGCCGCTCAAGCGGGTGCCCGACCGCGAGCGCAACAAACTGGCCGGGGAGTTCGCCAGGAGCGCGATCCTCGCCCAGCCGGGCGGCTACCTCGGGGCGGTCGGCCAGGACCTGGGGCAGTTGCTGCGCTGGGAGCGGACCACGGCCCACAGCGAGTCGAGCCGCAGGACCAACCCGTACTGGTTCCCGTTCGAGGAACGGACGCGGCGTGACCGGGCCGCGGAGGCCTACGCGGGTGGCCGGGCCGACACCAGGATCGTCGAGCCGTTCGCCGGGTGGCTGCGGGCCTACCAGCGCTTCGGCTACCTGCCGTTCCCGCTGCTCGTGGCGCTGCTGGTGACGGTTGTCACACTCGCGCTCTTCCGGGCCCGCCGCGACGCGCTGCTTCCCGCGCTGAGCGCCGCGCTGCTCGTGCTCGCGCCGCCCTTCGTGGCCGGGTTCGACATCCGGTACGTGATGCCGGCCATCCCGCTGACCTGCCTGGCCGCCGGGCTGGTCGTGGCGGGCACTAGGCTGAGACCGCTGTTCACACCAGACCAGGAGGACCCCAGTGGCGCGCGTCATCGTGGACGTCATGCTGAAGCCCGAGATTCTCGACCCGCAGGGTCAGGCCATCGCCCGCGCTCTGCCCCGGCTCGGCTTCTCCGGCGTTTCCGCCGTGCGGCAGGGCAAGCGATTCGAGGTCGAATTGGCCGGCCCGGCCGACGAGGCGGCGCTCGCGGACGTCCGCAAGATGGCCGAGACATTGCTGGCGAACACCGTCATTGAGGACTACACCGTCCACGTCGAGGGCTAGAACGGCACATTTGCCACCTGGATTTTCCCCTGATGGGTAAAGTCGGATTCCGACGTGCCACAATGCCACGGGCTTGCCAACAGTAAATAACAACAACGTGATTTTGCGGTTAGCCCCGATTTCACGGGGAAACCTACTCCAGGTGACATTCCGGAGCCCGGAGGAGTCCGGTGGACATTGAGTTCTCGTTGGCACTGCCTCGGGATGCCGTCGGCATACCGATGGTCAGGCGGGTGCTAGGCGATGCGATGCGTTCGCTCAACGTGAGCGAGACGTGCATCTCCGACATGCTGCTCGCGGTCTCCGAGGCGTGCTCCAACGCGGTGCGGCACGGCGGTCCCGCCAACCGCTACGAGGTGACGGCGTCGATCGGCTACGGACGCTGCGACGTCCGCGTGGCCGACAGCGGAGGTGGTATGCCGTCGATCCCGCCGCACTTTCCGCCCCCCGACACCGAGAACGGCCGCGGCCTGCTGATCATGCGCTCGGTCGTCGACGAGATCTCCTTCGGCGTCACCCCCGGCCGCGGCACGACCGTCCATCTGCGCAAGCAACTCGCCTGGGATGACGCGGCCGGCGCCCGGCCTCGCGAGCTCGCCGCCGTCTGACCTTCCCCCAGCTCTGACGAGGGCCCTGACGAGGGCCATCGAGAACACACAGGCGCACCCGATAGCCTAGAGAAGCCGCCCGCCGTCCGCCCCGGAGAGACGGTGGCCGCGCGCTCCTCGGAGGGGACGACTGTCATGAGCGCTGCCCGTGTGGGGGTAGTCACGTTTCCAGGAACTCTCGACGACCAGGACGCCGCCAAAGCCGTGCGCCTCGTGGGCGCGGAGGCGGTGCCGCTGTGGCACGCCGACCACGACCTGAAGGGGGTCGACGCGGTGTTCCTGCCCGGCGGTTTCTCCTACGGCGACTACCTGCGCTGCGGCGCCATCTCCCGCTTCGCCCCGCTGATGCAGGAGCTCGTCCCGGCCGCCAGGAACGGGCTGCCCGTGCTCGGCACCTGCAACGGGTTCCAGATCCTGTGCGAGGCGCACCTGCTGCCCGGCGCGCTGACCCGCAACGCCTCCCTGCACTACGTCTGCCGTGACCAGCGGGTGCGCGTCGAGAACACCGACACCGCCTGGACCGGCTCCTTCGCGCCGGATCAGGAGATCGTGCTCCCGGTCAAGCACATGGAGGGCCGCTACGTGGCCTCCGCCGAGACCCTGGCCACGCTGGAGGCGAACGGGCAGGTGGTCATGCGCTACGTCGGCGGCAGCCCGAACGGCGCGATGAACGACATCGCGGGCATCCGCAACGAGGCGGGCAACGTGGTCGGCATCATGCCGCACCCCGAGCACGCCGTCGAGGACCTGGTCGGCGCACCGAGCACCGACGGCCTCGGCTTCTTCACCTCCATCCTCGAGAAGCTGGTAGTGAACGCATGAGCACCGACTCCGTCAAGAGAGCCGAGGGCACGCCCGACGAGCCGATGCCCTTCGCCGAGCTGGGCATGAAGCAGGACGAGTACGACCGGGTCAAGGAGATCCTCGGCCGCCGCCCCACCGGCTCCGAGCTGGCCATCTACAGCGTGATGTGGTCGGAGCACTGCTCGTACAAGTCGTCCAAGGTGCACCTGCGGCAGTTCGGCACCAAGGCGCCGAAGTCCGAGGCGCTGCTGGTCGGCATGGGCGAGAACGCGGGCGTCGTCGACATCGGCGACGGCTGGGCCGCCACCTTCAAGATCGAGTCGCACAACCACCCGTCGTACGTCGAGCCGCACCAGGGCGCCGCCACCGGCGTCGGCGGGATCGTCCGCGACATCATGTCGATGGGCGCCCGCCCGATCGCGGTCATGGACGCGCTCCGCTTCGGCGGCGCCGACGCCACCGACACCCGGCGGGTGCTGCCCGGCGTGGTCGAGGGCATCGGCCACTACGGCAACTGCCTGGGCCTGCCCAACATCGGCGGCGAGGTCGTGTTCGACCCCTGCTACATCGGCAACCCGCTGGTCAACGCGCTCTGCGTGGGCCTGCTGCGCAAGGACCAGATCAAGCTGGCCACCGCGCCGGGGCCGGGCAACAAGGTCGTGCTGTTCGGCGCGTCCACCGGGCCCGACGGCATCGGCGGCGCGTCCGTGCTGGCCAGCGCCACCTTCGAGGACGAGTCACACGCCAAGCGGCCCGCCGTGCAGGTGGGCGACCCGTTCATGGAGAAGCTGCTCATCGAGTGCTGCCTGGAGCTCTACGCGGCCGACGTGGTCGTGGGCATCCAGGACCTCGGCGCGGCCGGTGTGTCCTGCGCGACCACCGAGCTGGCCGCCAAGGGCACCGGCGGCATGCACGTCGACCTCAACCTGGTCCCGCTCCGCGACCCCTCGCTCAGGCCCGAAGAGATCCTGATGAGCGAGTCGCAGGAGCGGATGATGGCCGTCGTCCGTCCGTCCGACATCCCGGCCTTCATGGCGATCTGCGAGAAGTGGGACGTCCCCGCGACCGTCATCGGCGAGGTCACCGACACCGGCCGGCTGGTGATGACCTGGAACGGCGAGACGATCGTCGACATCCCGCCCGGCACCGCCGCCGACGAGGGGCCCGTCTACGAGCGGCCGTTCCACGAGCCGGCCGGGCAGGCCGCGCTCAACGCCGACACCCCCGACAGTCTCGACAGGCCGGCCGACCTGCGGGCCACCCTGCTCCAGCTGCTCGGCTCGCCCAACCTGGCGTCCAAGGAGTGGGTGACCTCCCAGTACGACCGCTACGTCCGGTCCAACACCGTGCTGGCGCAGCCCGCCGACGCCGGGATGCTGCGCATCTCCGAGGTCATGGCCGGGGCCGAGCCCACCACCAGGGGAATCGCGCTGGCCACCGACGGCAACGGCCGCTACGCCAAGCTCGACCCGTACGCGGGGGCGCAGCTCGCGCTGGCCGAGGCGTACCGCAACGTCGCCGTCACCGGGGCCAAGCCGCTGGCGGTCACCAACTGCCTCAACTTCGGCTCGCCCGAAGACCCCGAGGTGATGTGGCAGTTCGCCGAGGCCGTGCGCGGGCTCGCCGACGCCTGCAAGACCCTCGGCGTGCCGGTGACCGGCGGCAACGTCTCCTTCTACAACCAGACCGGCTCGACCGCCATCCACCCCACCCCGGTGGTGGGCGTGCTCGGCGTGATCGAGGACGTCACCAAGCGGGTCAAGCCGGGCTTCACCGCCGAGGGGCTGCGCATCGCGCTGCTCGGCGAGACCCGCGACGAGTTCGGCGGCTCCGAGTGGGCGCACGTCGCCCACGGCCACCTCGGCGGGCTGCCGCCCGTGGCCGACCTCGAGGCCGAGCAGGCGCTGGCCACCGTGCTGGTGGAGGCCGCCAGGCGGGGGCTGCTGGAAGGGTCGCACGACCTGTCCGACGGCGGGCTCGCGATCGCGCTCGCCGAGTCGTGCCTGGTGCGGGGCGTCGGCGCCACCGTGACGCTGAGCGGCGACGCGTTCACCGCGCTGTTCAGCGAGTCGGCGGGGCGGGCGCTGGTGGCCGTCCGGCCCGAGGCGTTCGACGAGTTCGCGGCGCTGTGCGGCGACCACGAGGTGCCCTGCTACGGCCTCGGCACCACGGGCGGCGACGCGCTGGCGGTGGAGGGCGTGCTGGAGGTTCCGGTGGCGGAGTTGCGCGAGGTCCACTCGGGCACGCTCCCCGCCCTGTTCGGCTGACGCACGTGAGAAGAGGGCCCGGTACGGCGTATCGGGCCCTCTTCCTGCTTGTCAGGCCGGTGCGCGGCCCCTTCGGGTGTTACGCCTTCTTCATGCACATCGTCCGCCCTGGGGCCGGGCTCGCCCTTGGGGCCCTGGGGGCCGGTCTCGCCGCTGACCCGTCAAAGAGCTCCAGTCTGCGTAAAAGGACGCGGTCGCCGCCCGGATCCGCAAGGGATAATCGGCTCTGTTCGGGGCGCACCATGTCTCACGGAGGACCGACCGTGCCGACTCCCAGTCCTTACCTCCCCCCTGCCACGCAACCGGTGCGAGGGGTCGTCTGGGCCATCCATCTGATCCTGCCGATGCTGGGCCTCTGGCTGTTACTGGCCCAGAACGACCTCAACATCGCCTGGCAGCACAACGCCGGCCACTTCTGGATGATCGTCACCGTGGCCGGCATCAACGTCGTCCTCGGCATGCTGATCAGCGAGGCCTCGCGCAGGCGCGACGACGCCAGGCTCTTCCTGGTCTCGATGGTCTTCCTGACCAGCGCCGGCTTCTTCTTCCTGCACGGGCTGGCCACGCCGCGCGTCATCCTGCCCACCGGCTCGCTCGGGTTCGACCTCGGACAGCAGGTCGGGCTCACGATCGCGGCGGCGTTCGCGTTCGCCTCGGCCCTGCCGCTGGGTGAGCGCGCGGCGCGGGCCGTCCTGGGAGCGCAGCACCTCGTGCGCACGGTGCTGTTCGGGTTCATGGTGGTGTGGGGGCTGGCGTCGCTGATCCCGGACCTGACGCCGCTCAGCCGGCCGCCGCTGGCCACGCCGGTGGACTGGGTGGCCTGGCTGTCGCTCCCGGGGCTGGCCCTGTACGGCGCGGCGAGCGTGATGATGTTCCTGCTGCACAGACGGCGTCCCTCGGCCATGCTGATCAGCCTGATCACCGCGTACGCGCTGCTGGCCGAGGCGATGGTCGCCGGGATGTCGCAGCTCAACTGGCACCTGTCCTGGTGGGAGTGGCACGTCCTGCTGACGCTGGCCTTCGTGTTCGTCGCCTACAGCGCGTACCTGCAGTTCAGACGCGAGGGGTCGAGCGCGGGGCTGTTCGACTCGGTGACGCTGGCGGCCACGGTGGCCCGCATCCAGCAGCAGTACGACGAGGCGCTGGAGGAACTGGTCGAGCACGTGCGGCGCGGCGAGTCACTGGCGGCCACCAGACTGTCGGGCAAGTTCCGGCTGAACGAGAGCCAGGCGGCCGTCCTCGACCGGGCGGGTGAGGCGCTGGCCAACGAGCGCGAGCTGTCGGAGCGGCTGGGCGCCCTGGTGGCGGTGAGCGCGCAGACCCGCGTCGGGCTGCCGGAGAACCAACTCCTGGCGACGGCCCTGGATCGGGTCAGGCAGGCGTACGGCGACGTGCGGATCGGGCTGGTCGCCGACGGCAGGGCGCAGATCGGCTCCCGCGCGTACGACTTCAGGGGCGACTTCAGCGGCGACGAGCCGATCAGGCGCGACCACCTGCTCGCCTTCCCGCTGACCGTCAAGGGCCACCTGGCGGGCGTGCTGGAGGTGCCGGTCGGCCGCACCCAGCAGGACGAGGCCCTGGCCGCCACGCTGGCCGGGCAGCTGTCCATCTCGCTGGAGAACGCCCGCCTCTACCAGGAACTCGACACCCTCTTCCGCCAGTACATGTCGCCGGACGTGGCCAACGCCCTGCTCGCCGACCCCGCCCAGGCCGCGCTCGGCGGCGAGCTGAAGGAGCTGACGGCGCTGTTCGCCGACCTCAAGGGCTTCACCACGTTCTCCGAGCAGGTGGCGCCGGGCGAGATCGTCGAGATGCTGAACCGGTACCACACGGCCGCGGTGCCCTGCATCCTGGACAACGGCGGCACGATCGTGCAGTTCGTCGGCGACGCGCTGCTCGCCCTGTTCAACGCGCCCGCCACGCAGGACGACCACGCCAGGGCCGCCTGCCGGGCCGCGCTCGCCATGCAGCAGGCGGCGGCCGAGGTGGCGGAGGAGGCGGTGTGGCGGCGGGCGGACACGGGCACGGGGACGGACACGGTGGCCTGGCCGACGTTCCGTGTCGGCGTCAACACCGGGCCGGCGCTGGTCGGCAACATCGGCAGCCCGGAGCTACGCGGCTTCAACGCGATGGGCGACTGCGTGAACGTGGCCGCGAGGCTTCAGGCGCTGGCCGAGCCGGGCACGGTGGTGATCGGCTCGACGACGCTCGGGCAGCTCGGCGGGGCCGCGACGGTGAACCCGCTCGGCAAGCTGAGCCTCAAGGGCAAGGCGGAACGCGTGGAGGCGTACGTTCTCACCGCTTTGGCATAGAACCGCGCCGAGTCGTCCCGACATAATCGGCGCATGACGCCAGAGGCCGGGGAGTTCCTGTCCATGCTCACGCCCGACGAGGTCGAGGCGCTGCGCGACGCGGGCCGGCTCCGGCGGTGGGACCGCGGGACGACCCTGATGACCGAGGGCGACACCTCCGACTGGGTGCTCGTGCTGACCGAGGGCCGGGTGAAGGTGTCGTCGCACACCTCCAGCGGCACCGAGGTGGTGCTGGCCGTGCGCGGGCCTGGCGGGCTGCTGGGCGAGATGTCGGCCATCGACGGGTCGCCGCGCTCGGCGACGGTGACGGCGCTGGAGCCGGTCGCGGGCGTCGTCGTCCGTGACTTCCCGGCGTTCCTGCAGGAGCACGGGCGCGTCGCCGTCCTGCTCATGCGGCTCGTGACCGAGCGGCTGCGCGACGCCGACAGGAAGCGCGTCGAGTATGGCGCGTTCGACACGACGGGCAGGGTCGCGACGCGGCTGATCGAGCTGGCCGAGCGGTACGGCGAGCGGACCAGCGCCGGGGTGCGGGTGGCGCTGCCGCTCTCCCAGGACGAGCTGGCCGGGTGGACCGGCGCCTCGCGGGAGGCGGTCAGCAAGGCGCTGCGCACGCTGCGCGACCGCGGGCTGATCGAGACGGGCAGGCGCCGGGTGACGATCCACGACCTCGAGGGGTTGCGCAAGCGCGCCCGATAACCCCCCACAAAAAGGACGTACGTCGTACGTCATAGTGGAGGTCATGGTCGCGGTCTCCCCCGAGCAGCACAACCGCCTCCGCTACGCCTGGCGCGTCTGCTCCGTCACCAGCCTGGGGCTCGTCCTCATCGGCATCGCGGGCAGCACGCTGAACGTCGCGCTGCCGGCGGTCGTGCGGCACTTCCACGCCGACCCGTTCCAGTCGGGCTGGATCCTCCTGTCGTTCCTCCTGGTCAACACGGCGAGCCTGGTGTTCTTCGGCCGGGTCGCCGACCTGCTGGGCAGGCGGGAGGTGTACCTGGCGGGCTTCGCGCTGTTCACCGTGGCCTCGCTGCTCGCCGGGCTGTCGCCGAACGTGTGGTTCCTGGTCGCGATGCGCGTGTTACAGGCTGTCGGCTCGGCGATGATCCTCGCCAACGGCACGGTCATCATCACCGACGCCTTCCCGCCCGACAGGCTCAGCCAGGGCATGGGCGTCTACATCGGGACGCTGTCGGTGGCGCAGCTCGCCGGCCCGACGCTCGGCGGGCTGATCGCGGAGGCGGCGGGCTGGCAGTGGATCTTCTGGGTGAACGTGCCCGCCGGGCTGGTCGCGCTGGGCTGGGGCGCGATGATCCTGCGCAAGGTGCCCCGGGGGCCGAAGGAGCCGGTGGACGCGCTGGGCAACGCGCTGGTGTTCGCGGCGCTGTCGGCGGCGCTGATGGCGCTGTCGGAGGCGGGCGCGGGCGGCCTGTCGAGCCCGCTCGTGCTGGGTGGATCGGCGGTGTTCGTGGCGCTGGTGCCGCTGATCGTGCTGGTGGAGCGGCGGGCCTCGCATCCGGTGCTCGACCTGCGGCTGTTCGGCGGGCGGATGCTGGCCTGCGCCAACCTGGCGTCGTTCTGCAACGCGGTGGCCCGTGCGGCGCTGATCCTGGTGGTGGCCCTGTACTTCCAGGCGGCGAGAGGCGTGGACGCCTTCACCGCCGGCCTGAGCGTCCTGCCGGTGCCGGTGGGCATGGCCCTGGCCTCGCCGATCGCGGGCTCGATCGGGCGCAGGGTGTCGCCGTACGCGCTGTCCGTCGGCGGCTGCCTGATGAGCGCGGCCGGGCTGGCGACGCTGATGCTCACGGCGGATCCCGCCACCCCGTACTGGATCATCGGCGTGGGCCTCTTCGTCGCCGGGTGCGGCAGCGGCACGTTCCTGACGGGCAACACCACGCAGGTCATGCGCGCCCTGCCGAGCGGGAGCCTCGGGGTGGTGAACGGCTTCCGGCTCATGGTGATGAACGTCGGCATCGTCCTCAGCGTGGGCCTGTCGCTGAGCGTCCTGGCAGGGTCGGTGGGCCCCCAGCTGCGAGCCCAGGTCTACGCCGCCACCCTGGCCAGGCTCTCGCCGGTGGCGGTGGACCAGCTGATGGGCGGCTTCCAGCGCACGTACGCGGTGCTGTTCGCCGTCGCCCTCGCGGGCGCCGCCCTGGCCGCCCTGGCGCGCCCGCGCCACCCGTCGACGTAACACGAAACGTGTTACACTCTTTCCGTGGGAACTCTTAACGTTCGTACTGACGAGGCGATGGAGACCGCCCTCCGGGCACTTGCGGGAGACCGGCGAACCCGTTCTGAGGCGGTTCGCTACGCCGTGCTTCACACCTACAAGGAAATGTTGCTCGAGCAGGCCGCAGCCGATGCGGACCGGCTGCGAAACGATCCCGACGACCAGGCCGAAATGCTGGCGATCCAGCGTTTCATGGGCGTAGCAGAGTGATCTTCCGGGGCGCGATCTACGAGATCAAAGCGCTGCCTGGGGCTCGAGACCACGAACAACAGGGGCGCCGGTACGCAGTCATCATCCAGTCGGATCACTTCACCACCAGCACCATCACGGTAGCGCTCACCTCATCGAGCGCAGGCCCTGCCATCTACCGGCCAGAGATCGAGTTCGACGGCACCAAGGCGCGCGTGCTGACCGACCAGATCTATTCCGTGTCGCCGTCCAGGCTCGGTGACTTCAAGGGCGCGCTGGAAGCGCACGAGGCCGCCGACGTCGATCGTGCCCTGATGTTGAAGCTCGGCCTCATCTGAGGAACCTGTTCTCAGGTGGTATCCACGACCTCCGAGGCAGGGTTCCGGCGGGCGGTGGCCAGGGCCTCTATGCCGGTGAGGACGAGGTCGACGCCGAAGGTGTCGTAGAAGCCGGGCCTCATGCCCTCGACCATCGGGCCGGCCATCTCCACCAGGTTCGGGTACCTGTCGGCCGGCAGGGACTCCAGGCCCAGGCGTTTCACCCGCACCAGCTCGGCGATCTCCTCGGGGGTGCGGCCGGAGGAGAAGTGGACGGGCGCGTCGGCGATGGCGATGGCGCTCTGCAGTAGGTACTTGGAGATCAGACAGCTCTCCTCCATGCTGAACCCGGCCTCGCGGGCCAGGCCGAGGGCCTGGTCCCAGACGGCGAGGAAGCTGGGCACGGCGGCCTGGTCCACCTGCGCCAGGACGTTCTTCGCGCACGGGTAGCGGCGCAGCACCCGGATCAGCCCCTCCGCCAGGTCGCGTAGCTGGCACTGCCACGAGCGGTCGTCGGCGGGCTCGGGGGCGAAGCCGGAGATGAGGTGGTCGGCCATGCCGACGAGGAGCTGTTCCTTGTTCTTGAAGTGCCAGTAGAGGGCCATCGGCGTCACGCCCAGGTCGGTGGCCAGACGCCTGATGGTCACGGCGTCGAGCCCTTCGGTGTCGCCGATCTCCAGGGCCCGTTCCACGATCGCGTGCGCGGTCAGTTTTCCCATCACGGTTGACAACTATACGTCGTACAAGTTCAACTATACGTCGTACAAGTACGGCGTATAGGAGATGCTGTGGACAGGAAGTGGTGGGCGCTCACGGCTGTGACGCTCGGGACCTTCATGACGTACCTGGACAACAACGTGGGCAACGTCGCGTTGCCGACGATCCAGCGGGAGCTGCAGCTGACCGTCTCAGGGCTTGAGTGGATCGCGACCGGCTACATCCTGGTCTTCGCCGGGCTGATGCTGGTCGGCGGGCGGCTGGCCGACCTGTTCGGCGCCCGGCGGGTGTTCCTCGCGGGCCTGACGGTCTTCACCCTCTCCTCGCTCGCCGCCGGGCTGGCGACCTCGGGCGCGACGCTGATCGCGGCCCGCGCCGTGCAGGGCGTGGGCGCGGCGATGCTGACCCCCACGGCGCTCTCGCTGCTGACGCAGATCTTCCCCGACCCCGGCGAGCGCGGCAGAGCCGTGGGGATCTGGAGCGCCTCAGGCGCGCTGTCAATGGCGCTCGGCCCGGTGACGGGCGGCTTCATCAGCGAGAACCTGCACTGGGGCTGGATCTACCTGATCAACGTGCCGGTCGGGGCGGTCACGCTCGGGCTCGCGCTCTGGGCGGTACGGCCCGCGTTCGTCCGGGTACGGCACAGCCTCGACCTGCTCGGGCTGGCCACGTCCGCGCTGGCGCTGTTCGCCCTGACCTACGGGCTCATCGAGGGCAACGGCGCGGGCTGGACCTCGCCCGAGATCCTGGCCGCCTTCGGCGTCGCGGCGGCGTCCGCGCTGGCCTTCGTGCTCGTCGAGGCGCGCTCGGCCGAGCCGATGATCGACCTGTCGCTCTTCAGGGCCCGGGTGTTCAGCGGCGGCATGCTCACCACGGGCATCTGGTCGTTCGGCGTGTTCGGCATCTACTTCTTCAGCGCACTCTGGCTGCAGAACGTCCTCGGCTTCACCCCCACCCAGGCCGGCGCCGCGTTCGTGCCGATGGCGCTGATCATGGCGGTCGTCGCGATCCTGTCGCAGCGGGTCGGGCGGCAACTCGGCATCGGCCCGACGGTCGCGCTCGGCCTGGCGTTCATGGCCGTCGCGATCTTCATGCTCTCGGGCGTCGGCGCCGACGGCGGGTACGGCGACGTGCTGCCCTGGTTCACGCTGTACGGCGTGGGCGCGGGGCTGCTCGTGCCGCTGACCGCCGCGATCCTCGGCGGGATGCCCCAGGGCAGGTCCGGCGTCGCCTCGGGGGTGCTGAACGTGTCGCGAGAGGTGTTCGGGCTGCTCGGCATCACGGTGCTGGGCGCGATCCTGACGTCCGGGCAGAGCGCCAGCGGCAAGCCGCCGCTGGCCGCCTTCCTGGACGCCTACCAGGTCACGCTGGTGATCGCGGCCGTGATCGTGCTGGCGGGGATCCCGGTGAGCCTCTACGCGCTGCGCGCCCGCCGCACCCCTCGCGAGACGGACGCGCCTCAGGCCGCCTCCACCGTGGTGGGCTCGGCGAACTGAGTGCGGTACAGCTCCTCGTAGCGTCCGCCGGCGGCCAGGAGCTCGGCGTGCGTGCCGCGCTCGACCACCTGGCCGTCCTCGATCACGAGGATGACGTCGGCGGCGCGGATCGTGGACAGGCGGTGCGCGATCACGACGGCCGTCCGGCCCTGGAGCGCCTCGCTCAGCGCCTCCTGGACGGCCGCCTCCGAGGTGGAGTCGAGCGCCGCCGTGGCCTCGTCCAGGATGACCACCCTGGGCCTGGCCAGCAGCAGCCGGGCGATCGTCAGCCGCTGGCGCTCGCCGCCCGACAGCCGGTAGCCGCGCTCGCCCACCACGGTGTCGAGGCCGTCGGGCAGCGACTCGATGAGCGCGGCCAGCCTGGCCCTGCCCAGCGCGTCCCAGACCTCCTCCTCGCTCGCCTCGGGCCTGGCCAGCAGCAGGTTCGCCCTGATCGTTTCGTGGAAGAGGTGGCCGTCCTGGGTGACCATGCCGAGCGTGTCGCGGATCGAGTCGGCGGTCAGGTCGCGGACGTCCACGCCGCCGAGCCGCACCGCGCCCGAGTCGGCGTCGTAGAGCCGGGGCAGGAGCTGCGCGATCGTGGACTTGCCCGCCCCCGACGAGCCCACCAGGGCCACCATCTGGCCCGGCTCGGCCTTGAACGAGACCCCGTGCAGCACCTCGGCCCCGCCCCGGCCATCGAGGACGGCGACCTCCTCCAGCGAGGCCAGCGACACCTTGTCAGCCGCCGGGTAGGCGAACCGGACGTCGTCGAACTCGACCGTCACCGGGCCGTCGGGAACCGCGACCGCGTCCGGCTTCTCCTGGATGAGCGGCTTGAGGTCGAGCACCTCGAAGACCCGCTCGAAGCTGACCAGCGCGCTCATCACGTCCACCCTGGCGCTGGCCAGGGCCGTGAGGGGCGCGTACAGGCGGGTCAGCAGCAGCGCCAGCGCCACGACCGAGCCGGGTTCGAGCTGGTCGCGCAGCGCGTAGAAGCCGCCCAGGCCGTAGACGAGCGCCAGGGCCAGCGCCGACACCAGGGTCAGCGCCGTGACGAAGGCCGACTGGGTCATGGCGGTGCGCACGCCGATGTCGCGCACCCGCCTGGCCCTGGCGGCGAACTCCGCCGACTCGCGGGCGGGCCTGCCGAACAGCTTCACCAGCGTCGCGCCCGGCGCGGAGAACCGCTCGGTCATCTGCGTCCCCATGGCCGCGTTGTGGTCGGCCGCCTCCCGCCTCAGCCTGGCGATCCTGGTGCCCATCCGGCGGGCGGGCAGCACGAACACCGGCAGCAGCAACAGCGCGAGCAGAGTGATCTGCCAGGAGATGCCGATCATCACGGTCAGCGTCAGGACGAGGGTGACGACGTTCCCGGCCACGCCGGACAGCGTGTCGGTGAAGGCCCGCTGCGCGCCGATCACGTCGTTGTTCAGCCGGCTGACCAGCGCGCCGGTGCGGGTCCTGGTGAAGAACGCGACGGGCATCCGCTGGACGTGGTCGAAGACGGCGGTGCGCAGGTCCAGGATCAGGCCCTCGCCGAGCCCGGCCGACAGCCACCGGGCCACCAGGCCGAGGCCCGCCTCCGCCAGGGCCAGCCCGGCGATCAGCGCGGCGAGACCTCCGACGACGCCGAACGGCTCGCCCTTGACGATGGCGTCCACGACCCGGCCCGCGAGGACCGGCGAGACCACTGCCAGCGCGGCCATCACCACGCTCATCAGCAGGAACAGCGTCAGACGTTTGCGATGCGGACGGGCGAAGGCCGCCACGCGACGGAGCGTCGCCCTCGACAGAGGGCGACGCTCCTTCTGGTTGTTCATCGAATAAAGCTGGTGCCAGGCGGTCATCTCCATGCTCATGGCATGGAAGCCTAGAAGCTCAAGTTAACTTCAGGTCAACTACCGATCTTCTTGCCCTTGCCGTGCCAGGACACCGCGACCGACGGGCGCGGCTGGTCGCCGTCCGGCCAGCGGCTGGCGGGCTTGTCGGGGGTCGCGCCGTCGATCTCGCCCGGGTGCTGCACCGCGACGAAGACGCTGAGCTGGTCCTCGGTCACCATCGGCCCGCAGGTCTCGGCCCCGACCGGCACCGTGAGGAACTGGCGCAGGTGGCCGCGCTCCTTACCCTTCAGCGGCATCACGAACATACCGTCGTTGCTGCCGAGCTGGTTGCCGTCGGTGGCGATCCACAGGTTGCCGTCACGGTCGAAGGTGACGTTGTCGGGGCAGGAGATCGGCGAGACCTGGGTCTTGTCGTACCCGGCGAAGTAGGTCGCGGGGTCCTTCGGGTCGCCGCAGATCAGCGGGAGCGACCAGGCGAACGTCGTCGCGCCCGCGTCGTCGCGCTTCTCCACCAGCTCCAGGATGTGGCCGTGCTTGTTGGACGGGCGCGGGTTGGCCTCGTCCACCTGCGCGGCGGTGCGGTTGGTGTTGTTGGTCAGCGCCACGTAGACCGCGCCGTTGACCGGGTTGCGCTCCATGTCCTCGGGACGGTCCATCTTGGTCGCCCCGACCTTGTCGGCCGCGACGCGGGTGTAGACCAGCACCTCGGTGGCGGTCATCCCCTCGACGTGCGACTCGTCGCCGCTGACCAGCGGGATCCACTCGCCGGAGCCGTCGAACGCGCCGTCGGACGGCAGCTTGCCCGACCCGTCGATCTCCTCCTTGGGGCTGTCGCCCGTGAACTTGGCCACGTACAGCGTGCCCTCGTCGAGCAGCGTCCGGTTGTGCCGGTCGAAGCCCTCGATGTAGCGCTTCTTCGAGACGAACTTGTAGATGTACTCGAAGCGGGAGTCGTCGCCCATGTAGACCACCAGGCGGCCGTCACGGGCCAGCGTGGTGTTGGCGGCCTCGTGCTTGAACCGGCCGAGCGCGGTGCGCTTGATCGGCGTCCCCTCGGGGTCGAACGGGTCGATCTCCACGATCCACCCGAACCTGTTGGCCTCGTTCGGGTGCTTGGCCAGGTCGAAGCGCTCCTCGATCCGGTCGAACCGGCGGCTGCCCGACGGCGTGCCGCTCGGGATCGTGTAGCGGGAGATGTAGGGCTTCTGCGCCGCGGGCACCTTGTCGCCGTTGACGAAGTACTGGTCGAAGTTCTCCTCGGCCGTCAGCACCGTGCCCCACGGCGTCACGCCGCCCGAGCAGTTGTTCAGCATGCCGACCGGCTTGAGCCCCGCCTGGTCGGCGGCCGTCTTGAGCAGGTCGGAGCCCGCGGCGGGGCCGCTGAACTTCATCGGCGTCTGCGCGGTGACGCGGCGGTTGTAGCGGCGGCGTCCGTTGGTGACGAGCTTCCACTGGCCGGTCTTGCCCGCCCGCTCGATCTCCACGACCGAGCCGCCGTGCGCGGCCAGCGCGATCTTGATCTGCTCCTCGGTGGCCGCGGCGCCCGTGGTGTAGCCGCGGAACATCAGGTTCTCGTCGGTGTACTCGTGGTTCACCCAGAGCAGGGCGCGGTCCTTGCCCATCGGCAGCAGGGTGACGTAGTCGCAGTTGTAGCCGAACTGCTTGGCCTGGGCCTCGGCGCTCTGGTTGGCGAAGTCGAAGGCGGGCGCGTCCGGGAGGACCGGGTCGCCCCAGCGCACCACGACGGCCTGCTCGTAGCCCTCGGGGACGGTCAGCGCGTCGTCCGTGTTCGGCGGGACCGGGGTGAAGCGGATGTTCCCGCTGCCCTTCAGGGTCTCCGCGTCCGCCGTCTCGGCCACGGGGTCGTCGGCCAGGGCCGGCACGGCCCCCGCGACACCGGCGCCCACGACGAGCGCGCCCAGCGCGCCGGCGCGCAGCACGCCGCGGCGGGACAGGGCCTCCTTGACGACGTCGCCGAAGTAGGAGTTCTCGCTGGTGTTCGCAACGTCGTGCGCACAGGCGTTGCCGCATCGGAACTGGCAGGTCAGCGCGGAACGGCCGGCCTTGTGCGGGGTGGAAAGCAGTGGCAGCAGCCGGCCGGGCGTGGGGTTCGCCACAAGTCCTCCAAGTTGTGCTGTTTGCGCCGTTTGTGCGCAGTCGTTCGGCGGGGACGTTACGGTCACCGTCCAAACCGGAAGTGAACGGCAGTCTCCGCCACGGTGAACGCTTCCGGGGAGACACCAGATGGACAATGGTGAGGTGCCACCACGCAAACTCGACTTGGAGAAGGTACGGGCCGCGCTCGACGCGCAACTGGTCGCGCTGGACGAGCCGCCCTTCGACGGCCCCGCCACCGCGCTGCCGCGGGCGCTCGTCGCGGCCGTGCTGGCCGCCTACGACCGCGGCCTCCAGCCCGAGCGCGACGCCGCCCGGCAGGCCGTCAGGTACCTGCTCGACAGGCTCGCCACCGCCGCGCCCGGCCGGACCGTCGAGGTGCGCGTCCCGCCGTACGCCGCCGTCCAGGCCATCGCCGGGCCCCGGCACACGCGCGGCACGCCCCCGAACGTCGTCGAGACCGACGGGCGCACCTGGATCGAACTGGCCCTGGGCCGCCTCACCTGGGGCGAGGCGATGGCGAAAGGCGCCGTCTCGGCCAGCGGATCCAGGGCCGACCTCTCCGAGCACCTGCCGCTCCAGGACGACCCGACCGCCTAGCGGGGGCGGTTCATCCAGGGGAACTTCTGCTCGAAGCAGCGGTCGGCGAGCTGGCCGGGCAACTGGCCGCACTCCTGCACCACGTTCCAGAACCAGATCGCCACGATCGCGAACAGCACCAGCGCCAGGACGCTGAGCACGATGCCGGTGATGGCGCGGCCCTTGCCCACTCCCCTGCTGACCGCGACACCGCCGAAGACGATCGACAGGATCGCGGTGATCAGGCCGGTGAAGCAGACGAACACCAGGAACGGGCTCGCCACGCCCAGCACCAGGGAGGCGGTGGCGAGGCCGCTGCCGGGCCTGGGCGGCTGGTAGCCGGGCGGATACTGGCCCGCCCCGCCGGGCGGCGGGTACTGACCGCCGCCGCCAGGTGGCACGTACTGCCCCGCGCCGCCGTACTGGCCGGGCTCGCCGTACTGGCTCGGCCCGCCGTAGGGGCCCTCGGCGCCGCTCGGCGGGTACCGGCTCTCGCCGCCGGACGGTGGTCCGTAGGGCGGTCCGCCTCCGCCTGGAGGGCCGCCGTACGGGCTGGAGGGCGAGGTGCCGGGGACGGCCGGCTCGCCCGGGGACGGCTCAGGGCGCGGCTCCTGCGTACCGCCCCCGGCGCCGTAGGTGGCCTCAGGGCCGTACTCCTTGGGGCCGCCCTCGTACGGGGAGCCCGGGGCGGCCTGCTCGCCCTGTGCGGCGAACGAGGGCCTCTCGCCCTGGGTGGGCGGTTCGTACCGGGACGGCGGCGGGGCGCCGGGGCGGCCGGGTTCGGACGTGTCCCCCCACCCCGGATAGGGAGGCGTGGCCCCCGGGACCGGGAAGACCTGGGTATCCTCGGCGCCCGGCCGCTCGAACGCGACGGTCCGCTCGGCGTCCGGAGGGCCCTTGTCCTCCTCTGAAGGACCTGTATCCCCCCGGCCCGCCTCAGCGGGCTCGCCGCGGCCGGCCTCCGGAGGGCCGGTGTCCCTCCGGCCCTCCGGGAGGTCCGTGTTGCCGCGGCCCGCGTCCGGCGGCATCTCGGGGCGCGGGGATTCCGAGGGCTCCGGCGTCTCCGGCGAGTCGGGCAGGTCCGGGTGGCGCGGTCCACCGGGCCCGCCGCCCGGCCCCGGAGCCGGTCCCGGCGGGGGCGGCGGGGCAGGGCCCTCCGGGCGCGGCACGATCGGCGGGACGGGCGTGATCGGCTCCTCCGCCTTCGCAGGCGCCCCAGGCTCGAACCCCGGCCTCGCAGGCGCGCCAGGCTCGAACTCCGGCTCCTCAGGCGCGCCAGGCTCCCTCCCCGGCTCCTCAGGCGCTCCAGATCCCCTCCCCGGCCTCTCGGGCTCGCCAGACTCTCTCCCGGGCCTCTCGGGCGTCCCTGCCTCGCGTCGCCCGCCCTCCGGGGGTTCGGCCGTGGGGTGGCCGCCCGACGGCTTCTCAGGCGGCTCCTCCGTCCTCCCCTCGCCCCACCGAGGGGTGGCAGGGGTCCCCTCCTGGCCGGGCTCTTCGGGACGGTCCTCGCGCGGGCGGTTCGGGTCCCCAGGTGTGGTCACGTCTGCGTCTCCCGACGGGTCGGAATGCCGGATACTTCACTTTTTCTCGGAAGCGCCCGCCAAAACCCTGTGACACGGCAATCATCCGTTCACTCTTCGGTCAGCAAACGTCCAAGCGGGGTCGCGGAAGCCCTGATCACGCAGGCCGTCCGGCCCCACAGGCGGGGAACGGCACGGGAGCGGGCCTGACGGGCCCCTGAACACCTCATCGGCGAGATCATCCACAGCGGATCGGACGTGGGGCAGGCCCGCCCACGCCCGCTGATCCGGCCCCCGGGTGTGCGAGCAGGGAAGCGGCCGACCTAGACTGAAGCACGTGCTGAAGGGCGACGGCCGGATCGGCCATGACCTGGACCCCAGCGACCGTGCACCCAAGGACGCCTGTGGTGTCTTCGGCGTCTGGGCGCCAGGCGAGGAAGTGTCCAAACTCACCTACTACGGGCTGTACGCGTTGCAGCACCGCGGCCAGGAGTCCGCTGGCATCGCGGTCAGCGAGGGCAGCCGCATCCTCGTCTACAAGGACATGGGCCTCGTCGCCCAGGTCTTCGACGAGTCGGTGCTGGGCACGCTGCGCGGCCACCTGGCGATCGGCCACTGCCGCTACTCCACCACCGGTTCCAGCGTGTGGGAGAACGCTCAGCCCACGCTGAGCTCCACCGACGTCGGCGGGCTCGCGCTGGCCCACAACGGCAACCTGATCAACACACCCGTGCTGGCGGAGCGGCTGGCTCCCGGGGCCACCAGGGCGACCACCGACACCGAGGTGCTCACCACCCTGCTCGCCCAGGACCGCAGCCGGTCCGTCGAGGACTCCGCCGCCGAGCTGCTGCCGCAGGTCAAGGGCGCGTACTCGCTGGTGTTCATGGACGAGAAGACCCTCTACGCGGCCCGCGACCCGCAGGGCATCCGCCCGCTGGTGCTCGGCCGCCTGGAGCGGGGCTGGGTGGTGGCCTCCGAGACCGCCGCCCTCGACATCGTGGGCGCCACCTTCGTCCGCGAGATCGAGCCGGGCGAGCTGCTCACCATCGACGAGCGCGGCGTCCGCTCGCGCAGGTTCGCCCTGGCCGAGCCGAAGGGCTGCCTGTTCGAGTACGTCTACCTGGCCCGTCCCGACACCACGATCGCGGGCCGCGGCGTGCAGGTCACCAGGGTCGAGGTGGGCCGCGTGCTGGCCCGCGAGCACCCCGTCGAGGCCGACCTGGTCATCCCGACCCCCGAGTCGGGCACGCCCGCGGCCGTCGGCTACGCCCAGGAGAGCGGCATCCCCTACGGCCAGGGCCTGGTGAAGAACTCCTACGTCGGCCGCACCTTCATCGAGCCGTCGCAGACCATCAGGCAGCTCGGGATCCGGCTCAAGCTGAACCCGCTGCGCGAGGTCGTCGCGGGCAAGCGGCTGGTGGTGGTCGACGACTCGATCGTCCGCGGCAACACCCAGCGCGCGATCGTCAGGATGCTGCGCGAGGCGGGGGCCCGCGAGGTGCACGTCCGCATCTCCTCGCCGCCCGTGGCGTGGCCGTGCTTCTACGGCATCGACTTCGCCACCAGGGCGGAGCTGATCGCGGGCTCGCTCACGGTCGAGGAGATCCGGGCCTCGCTGGGGGCCGACTCACTCGGCTACATCTCGCTGGAGGGCCTCACCGAGGCCACCACGATCCCCGCCGACCGGCTCTGCCGTGCCTGCTTCGACGGCTCCTACCCCATCCCGATCGACCAGGACAACGTCGGCAAGTTCGTGTTGGAGAGCAAGGCGTGAGCGAACGAACCAGTGGGCCCGGCAGCACGTACGAGGCCGCGGGTGTCGACATCGAGGCCGGCGAGCACGCCGTCTCGCTGATGAAGGACAAGGTGGCCCGCTCGCGCCGCCCGGAGGTGGTCGACGACGCCAGCGGCTTCGCCGGCCTCTTCGACGCCTCGGCCCTGCTGCGCTACCAGCGTCCGCTGCTGGCCACGTCCACCGACGGGGTGGGCACCAAGGTCATGATCGCCCAGCGCTACGGCAAGCACGACACGATCGGCATCGACCTCGTCGGCATGGTCCTCGACGACCTCGTGGTGTGCGGGGCCGAGCCGCTGTTCATGACCGACTACATCGCCTGCGGCAAGGTGGTGCCGGAGCGGGTCGCCGAGATCGTCGGCGGCGTCGCCGAGGGCTGCCGGCTGGCGGGCGCGGCGCTGGTGGGCGGCGAGACGGCCGAGCACCCCGGCGCGATGGGGCCCGACGAGTACGACCTGGCGGGCGCGGGCACGGGCGTCGTGGAGGCGTCCGCGCTGCTGGGCCCCGACCGGGTCCGGACTGGCGACGTGGTGCTCGGGCTGGCGTCCTCGGGCGTCCACTCCAACGGCTACTCGCTGGTGCGGCACGTGCTGCGCGAGGCGTCGCTGTCACTCGACGCCGTGCTGCCCGAGCTGGGCCGGCCGCTGGGCGAGGAGCTGCTCGAACCGACCCGCATCTACTCGCTCGACTGCCTGGAACTGACCCGCACACTGGACGTGCACGCCTACGCGCACATCACCGGCGGCGGCGTCGAGGGCAACATCGCCCGCTCCCTGCCCGGGCACCTCGACGCGGTCCTCGACCGCTCGTCCTGGACTCCCCCGCCCGTCTTCCAGGTGCTGGCCGGTCACGGCCGCATCGCGCAGAAGGACATGGACAGGACGTTCAACCTGGGAGTCGGCATGGCCGCCGTGGTCGCCCCCGAGAGCGCCGACGAGGCGATCCGGCTGCTGGGCGCCAGAGGGCTCGACTCGTGGGTTCTCGGCGAGATCGTGCCGGGCACGGGCCAGGCCCGCTACCGCTGAGCATGACAAAGCCCCACGGATGGCTGCCCGTGGGGCCCGACGCGTGACCGAGGGCCGGCGACGCCGGAACCTCGGCCACGTCAACCAGATGAACGGCTATCGGCGGCCGGACGTACGGTCATCGTCGTCGTCTCCGGCACCGTAGTCATCGGCGTAATCGGCATAGCGATCCGCCAGCTCGTCGTTGAGGTCGTCGGCGTCATTACTGGAGTCTCCGACCCCGAGTTCATCGCGAAGACGGTCAAGATCCGTGCCACCGCTGTTGTACTTCAGCTGGCGAGCAACCTTGACCTGCTTGGCCTTTGCTCGGCCGCGCCCCATTGGCTCGACCCCCTCGTGTGGGGTCGTCCCCGACCCCTCGTCGCTAACGCACCACACACTGACGCCGCCTGACTTCGGGCGTCAGCCTATCGTTCGCCTATTACCGTACCTGTTTTGTGCCCAGCTCGGTACGTCGTATGGACGTGGGGCGTCACTGGCCCAGCCAAATCGCCCGAATACGTCCGACTTCCGACATTCTGCGCTCGGCCAGCCTATCGGCTGCCACGGCGGGGGGAACGCCCTCGTCGGCGGCGATTGTGAAGATCTTCAGAGTCGTGTCGTAGATCTGCGCCGCCTTGGCTCTGGCGCGCTCCATGTTGAAACCCTCGATCTCGTCTGCGACCTGAATCACACCGCCGGAGTTGACCACGTAGTCGGGGGCGTACAGGATGCCGCGCTCGGCGAGCTGCTTCTCGACGCCGGGGTGGGCGAGCTGGTTGTTGGCCGCGCCGCAGACGATCGACGCCTTGAGCTCGGCCACGGAGGTGTCGTTCAGCGCCCCTCCCAGGGCGCAGGGGGCGAAGACGTCGAGGTCGGAGGTGACGAGGGCGCGGGCGTCGGCGACGACGTCCACCTCGGGGCGGCGCTGGCGCACCCGCTCGACGGCCTGGGGGCTGACGTCGCACACGACGACCTCGGCGCCGTCCTCGCGCAGGAGGTCCACCAGGCGGTGGCCGACCTTGCCGACGCCCTCGACGCCCACCCGCCTGCCGTGCAGCGAAGGCGTGCCGAACACGCGCTCCGCCGCGGCGCGCATGCCCTGGAAGACGCCGAAGGCGGTGAGGATCGAGCTGTCGCCGGCGCCGCCGTGCGCCAGGGTGCGGCCGGTCACGTAACGCGACTCGCGCGCGACGATGTCCATGTCCTCGCTGTAGGTGCCCACGTCGCAGGCGGTGATGTAGCGCCCGCCGAGCGACTCGACGAACCTGCCGTAGGCGCGCAGCAGTGCCTCGGTCTTGTCGCGCGTGGGGTCGCCGATGATGACGGCCTTGCCGCCGCCCAGGTCGAGCCCGGCGAGCGCGTTCTTGTAGGCCATCCCCTTGGCCAGGTTGAGCACGTCGGCGAGGGCCGCCTGCTCACTCTCGTAGGGGTAGAACCTCGTTCCCCCCAGAGCCGGGCCGAGCACGGTGTTGTGGATGGCGATGATGGCACGCAGGCCGCTCTGCTCGTCGGCGCAGAACACGACCTGCTCGTGGACGTCCTTGTGGGACGACCCGAAGACGTCGGTCACGGTAGTGACTCCCTGTCCGGTCCGCCGCCTCTTTGCGGCGGAGATCACCTATCAGCGTAGTAGCCACAACGGTGCAAGCAGGTTGTCTTCATGACACGATGCCTCCGTGCTGCCCTATGCCGCGTACCTCCGCGTCTACGAGCCGCTGACCGCGTTCCCCGAATCCGAGCGCAAGGTCTGGGCCGACTACGCCGACTCCCGTGACCGTCCGCGCCGTGCCAACGCGCTCAACGCCGAGCACGGCGAGTCCGTCAGGCGCCTGCTCGGCATGCCTCCGCACCCGGCACCCGCTCAGGAGAGCCACAACGCCTATCTGCGGCGCGTAGAGGACCGTCTGTACGTGTGTCCCTGGCAGACCCGGTTGCGCTCGTGGCTGGCCTTCTCGAAGCTGCGTGGCAACACTCCTGTGAAGCTGATGGACCGTCTCGTCCCCAAGGCGATCGCCGACCAGACGGCCGACGACTTCGACCGGTACAAGCGCAGCGAGGGCTCCTCGGCGCTGCGCACCCACATCCGCACCACCGCGTGGCACGTGCCAGCGTCCTGGTTCGTGCCGTTCGACGGGAACGAGCGCTGGCTGGTGCTCGGCTCGGCCAATCCCGGCCAGGACGTGACGACCGCTACGGGCCGTAACCTCATCTACGTGACCTCCATGGCCCAGGCCAGGCGGCGCTCGGCGCGGGCGCTGCAGGTCCTGCGCAGGCATCTGGGCGACGCGGCGGCCAACTTCGACGTCGAGGACGTGGCCCGCTGGCTGGAGGAGTTCCACCCGCACTCGCTGGTGGAACTCGACTACGGCGGCCTGGTCCACCTCATGGACGACGACGCGCTCCAGGCCGACCAGTCGGTGGCCGAGCTGTCGGCGGCCCTGACGGGTTTGGACACGGGTCAAGAAGAGCTTGCGTTCGCCATGTACCAGAGGGTCGTCCTTCGATGGAAGTCAATGCAACTTCTGGAATCTGCCAACTGAGCCCCATTGCAACCGTCTGACCTGCATGAGTAGGTCATGACTCGCGGCTACTCGCTTCTGCGAGAAGAGTAGTTTGCCGTTTTCACTGCGATACCACGAAACGTGTCGCTAGAATCACCGAGCGTGACATCGCCATGTGGGCGGGCAGTTGGGTCAAAGAAGGGCTCGCCAATCGCTCTGCGTGGCGGTATGGTCACTTCGGGTGATGCCGCATATGGTCCAGAAAAGCCGCACGCTTCGGGCCATAGGGGGACATCCGTGACACGCGCAACCGCAGTCGCCGGATCGCTACGAACGGTCCACACGGAGGAGAGGCCGCACAAATGTCAGCTCGTACACCCGAGGCCGAGCCGCTGCTCACGCCCGCCGAGGTCGCGACCATGTTCAGGGTCGACCCCAAGACCGTCACCCGGTGGGCCAAGGCGGGCAAGTTGACGTCGATTCGTACACTCGGCGGTCACCGGCGCTACCGGGAGACCGAGGTTCGGGCACTGCTCGCGGGGATTCCGCAGCAGCGCTCGGAGTAATGCCGAGATCGTCACGAACCTCAGGGGGGTTGAACGGTGGGCCAGGTTCCCAAGCCCGGTCCACCTTTGTGACGACGACACGTCGCAACGGGAGCTGGCGCCGCCCGCCCGGCGCCATCCTTCCCTCCCCTAGGCCAGCTGCTCCCGGGTGAGCAGTTCCAGGAGCCTGTTGACCTCGCCGTCGTAGCCGGCGGCCACCCCCAGCAACGCCACCATGTGGTCGACGAGCATCTTCTCGAGCGTCCTACGCTCGATGTCACGGTGTTCGAGCCAGTCGAGGCCCGCGGTCTCGACCGAGGCGATCCACGAGCGCAGGGTGGTGCGCAGCACCGGGCTCGGCTCCTCGACCCTCATCTGCTTCTGGATGAGCCGGAACAGGCGGCGGCGCACGCCGTCGACGATCTCGCCCACCTCGCCCGCCCGGTTGGCCGGGCCACCGCGCAGCAGCGCCGCGAAGCCCGCCGCGTGCTCCTCGACGAAGTCGAAGTACCGCCTGAGACCCGAGGCCAGCTCGTCGAGCGGCCTGCCGCCCTCCTGGGGCCGCAGCCGCGACTCCAGCTGCTCCGCCGCGCTCCTCAGCGCCGCCACGTAGAGCTCCTGCTTGCCGCCGAAGTAGTGGTAGACCAGGGCCCGCGAAGCGCCTGCCGCCGAGGCCACGTCGTCGATCGAGACCTCTTCGGCGTCGCGCGTGCTGAACAGCTCCAGGGCCGCCGCCATGAGCTCCTCGCGACGGCGGTCGACGCTGAGCCTGCGGCGGGCCGGTCGCGCCGTCTCAGCTGGCTTCCCGGGTGTCACACCTGCACAGTAGCCGACCCCCTGCCCGATAGCGGACGTGTGACCTTCAGGTCAATATCAGCCTTCCCTAACCTGAGGCCGTACCCTGCGGGGAACTCGATCGTTTGGTGAGACAGGTGCCCATCTTCGCATCGCGGGGGAGACACATGTCAGGACCACCCGTCAACACTTCAACCATTACCGAGCTCCGCGAGGCAGACGCGGTGCCTCGGCCCCGGCCCACGATCCGCAACGTCGCCGAGCGGGCCGGCGTCTCGAAATCGCTGGTCTCGCTGGTGCTGCGCGGCTCGCCGCACGTGAGCGAGCACCGGCGCGAGGCCGTGCTCCAAGCGGCCAGAGAACTCGGCTACCGTCCCAACGCGGTGGCCCGCAGCCTCGTCGAGGGCCGCACCCACCTCGTCGGCGCGCTCGTCGCCGACCTGCACAACCCGTTCTACGCCGAGTTCCTCGACGGCTTACAGGAAAGCCTGCACGGCGACGGACTGCGCATGCTCATCGGGAACAGCCAGTGGGACCCCGCCTTCGAGGACGAGGCCGTGGAGGCCTTCCTCGAGCTCAGGGTCGACGGGCTGGTCCTGCTGGGCATCGCGCCGACCAGCGAGACCCTCATCGAGGCCACCTCGTACACCCCGACCGTCGTCGTAGGGGAACGTGACATCGAGCTGGACGGCGTCGACATCGTGGTCGACGACGACCAGCTCGGGGCCCGCCTGGCCATCGACCACCTGGTCGAGTTCGGCCACAAGCGGATCGCGCACATCGAGGGCCCGCGCCCCTCACGCTGCGAGGGCTACCTCGTGGCGATGCGCAGGCACTCGCTCGCCCCGTACATCATGGTCGAGCACGCCGAGTCGACGGAGGAGGGTGGCAGGCAGGCGGCAATGGCGCTGCTGACCCGCGACCCGAGACCCACGGCGATCTTCGCCGCCAACGACGCGGTGGCGCTCGGGGTGCTGTCGGCGGCCGGCGAGATGGGCCTGCGAGTGCCCGAGGACCTCTCGGTCGTCGGCTACGACAACACGCACCTGTCGGCCTCGCAGCACATCTCGCTCACCTCCGTCGACCAGCCCAGACGCACCATGGGACGGTCGGCGGCGGCGCTGCTCAGCGACCGGATCGGGGACCCCGCCAAGGTCGCCAGGCTGCGCCAGGTGACACCCGAGCTGATCGTGCGGCGCAGCACGGGTCCGGCCTAGGAAATCCCAAGGCTGGGTCAACCCGCCCAGCCACAACACGGCACGTTGGTTTACTCATCAGGGTCATGCGGTGGTGAGGTGTGACCGGACTTTGTTCGGTCACAAGCTGATCCGGGGGGACAGTCATGCGTGATCCAGAACTGGTGTCCTGCGCCCAGCGCGCTGCGTCCGAGCTCGAACGCGCCTGGGCGCAGTGGCGCGCGTCCAGGGGCAGGAGCGGCGACACCGGGGCGGAGTCCGTGGCGAGCTACGTGGCCCACTCCCTCGACCACCCGTGGGGCCGCCCCCGTGTCGTGCTCGGGCTCGACGCCGAGGACGCGCGGGAGCTCGCCGCGCTGCTCCAGCGGCAGGAGGTCGGCGAACGCGTCTGGTGATGGCCCGGGTTGGCGTAAGTTGGAATTCATGCGTGCATTCCCAGCGTCCGTCCTCGCCATCTGCGGCCTGATCGCCACCGGCTGTGGCGGTGCCGTCCCCGGTGGCGCGTCGGCGGGCCGGGCCGCCGAGCCGGCCCCGGCCCCGCCCGCGCGGGCCGCTGGCGTCGCGACGGCCAAGCCTCTCGACGGCAAGGTCGTGGTCATCGACCCCGGTCACAACGGCGGGAACTACAAGAACCCGGCGGCCGTCAACCGCAAGGTCAACGTGCTGACCAAGTGGAAGCCCTGCGACACCACCGGCACCGAGACCACCGGCGGCTACACCGAGGCCGCCTTCACCTGGGACGTCTCCAACCGCCTGGTCAAGCTGCTCGAGTCGCGCGGCGCCAAGGTCAAGCTGACCAGGTCGAGCAACACCGGGGTCGGCCCGTGCATCACCGAGCGGGCCGCCATCGGCAACAAGGCCAAGGCCGACGCCGCGCTCTCCGTGCACGCCGACGGCGCGGCCCCGGCCGGGCACGGCTTCCACGTGATCATGCCGAAGAAGATCAACGGGCCGGTCGACCCGGTGGTGGGCAAGTCCAGCAGGCTCGGCGTGGCCGTCCGCGACTCCTTCAGGAAGGGCACCGGCCTGCCGTACTCCACCTACATCGGCAGCAAGGCCCTCGACTACCGCTCCGACCTGGGCGGGCTCAACCTCTCGACCGTGCCGAAGGTCTTCGTCGAGTGCGGCAACATGAAGAACCCCGCCGAGGCCGCCAAGTTCCAGGATCCGAAGTTCCGTCAGCGGATCGCGCTGGCACTGGCCGACGGCCTGCAGCACTATCTCGAAGCATGATTCCGCGCGCCAACCTGCACAACCCGCTGTCCGGCTCCTACGAGCTGGCCACGGGCGCCACGATCTCCGGGCCCGCCGACCTGGTCGACGCCGTCCGCCTCGCGCTCCCCTTCCTGGACCTGCGTCCCGGTGACACGGGCGCGATCGAGCTGCGGCTGGACCCCGCGCTCGGCCCGGAAGGCTACCGGCTGGTCACGGGGTCGCGCGGGGTCGAGATCGCGGCGGGCGGCCGGGCGGGCGCCTTCTACGCGGGGCAGACGCTGCACCAGTCGCTGCCCGACGCGTCCTACCGGTTCACCACGCGGGAGGAGTGGATCGTTCCGGGGGCGCGGATCGAGGACTCCCCCCGCTTCTCGTGGCGCGGCCTGCACCTGGACGTCGCCAGGCACTTCTTCCCCAAGCGGGAGATCCTGCGCCTGCTCGACCTGATGGCCGTGCACAAGCTGAACCGGCTGCACCTGCACCTGGCCGACGACCAGGGCTGGCGGGTGGAGAGCCGGGCCTACCCGCTGCTGCACGAGGTGTCGTCACACCGGCCGCGCACGGCGTCCAACTACCACCGCGAGCCCGAGACCTACGACGACCTCCCGCACGGCGGCTACTACACGCTCGACGACCTGGCCGAGATCGGCGCGTACGCCCGCGCCAGGGCCGTCACGGTCGTCCCGGAGATCGACGTGCCCGGCCACGCGTCGGCCATCCTGGCGGCCTACCCGTCGCTCGGCGCCACCAGGGAGCGGCACGACGTCCTGCACCGCTGGGGTATCTCCTCGGCGATCCTGTCGCCGACCCCGGCGACCGTGGAGTTCCTGACGGCGATCTTCGACGAGCTGATCGGCGCGCTCGGCGAGACCCCGTACGTGCACATCGGCGGCGACGAGGTCGTCCTCGACCACTGGTCCGCCTCGCCGGAGATCACCGCTTACGGCGAGTCGCTCGGCCTCGACTCGGCGGTGGACCTCCAGGCGTGGTTCCTGAGGCGGCTCGCCGACGCGCTCGCCGAGCGCGGCTCGCGCGCCGTCGTGTGGGACGAGGCGTTCGTCAGCGGCCGGCTGCGCCAGGACACCGTGGTGATGCCGTGGCGCGGCATGGGCGTCGGCCGCCGGGCCGCCGCAGCCGGGCACGACGTGGTGGCGACACCGGTGTTCCCGCTGTACTTCGACTACGCGGAGTCCGCCTCGCCCGACGAGCCGATGGCGATCGGCGACACCATCACGGTGGCGGACGTCGCCGCGTTCGACCCCGCCCCCTCCGGCTGGACCGCCGAGGAGCGCTCCCACGTCCTCGGGGCGCAGGGGCAGCTGTGGACCGAGCGCATCCCCGACGCCCGCACGCTCGACTACCGCCTCTGGCCGCGCGCCTGCGCGCTGGCCGAGGTGGCGTGGTCGGGCGGCAGCGGCGACGACTTCGACGAGCGCCTGCGCGCCCACCTCGGGCTGCTGGACGCGCTCGGCGTGGAGTACCGCCCCCTGGAGGGGCCGCGCCCATGGCAGCGCCGCCGCCCGCACCGGCCGGGCAGGGTGAATGTCGCCGACGTGATGTCCCGCCTCGACGCCATGACCTTCGACGCGGAGTCCACCCGCCCGAGCATGTGACCCGCCGCCTGCCCTGGGTGGCCCCTGGCCGTCAGGGGGCGGTCGGCGGGCGGTCGTGCAGGATGCGCTGGAAGAGCAGGTGGTCCTGCCAGACCCCGTTGATCGCCAGGTACCGGGGAGCCCGGCCGATCAGCTCGAACCCGGCCTTCGCCAGGACCCGCTGGGAGCCCACGTTGTGCACCAGGGTGCCCGCCTGGATCCGGTGCAGGCCGAGCTGCTCGTCCGCCACGTGCAGGACCGTCTGGACCGCCAGGGACGCGATGCCCCTGCCGTTGTACTCGCCGTCGACCCAGTAGCCCAGGTTGGCGTTGCGGAACGGCCCCATGACGATGCCCGACAGGGTCATGGTGCCGATCATCCGGTCGCCGTCGACAAGGATCCAGGGGACCAGCTGGCCCTGGCGCTGGGTCTCGACCATCTCCCTGATCCGCGCCCGCTGCCCCGCCAGGGTGAAGAACTCGGGCGCGCGGCGCGGCTCCCAGGGGAGCAGGTGCTCACGGTTGCGTTCGTAGGCCGCCAGCACCGCCTCCGCATCGCCCTCGACGACGGGACGCAGCAGGATGCCGTCCTTGAGCGGCGTCGCTTCTGTGATCATGCTCCCACTCTAGGGGCGGTGCGGCCGATGGCCTCGGCGACCGAGGTGAGGCCGTGCCGCCTGACCCGGCGGGCCAACTGCCGGTGGATGCGCGAGGCCCACAGCGGGCCGCCGTAGATCCAGCCGGTGTAGCCCTGCACCAGGGTCGCGCCCGCCAGCAGGCGCTCCCAGACGTCGTCGACGTCCTCGACGCCGCCGACCGACACCAGCGTGATCCGGTCGCCCACCCGGGCGCGCAGGCGGCGCAGGACCTCCATCGAGCGCGCCTTCAACGGCCGCCCCGACAGGCCGCCCGTCTCGCCGCCGTGCCTGATCGTGGTGTTGGTCGCGATGATGCCGTCGAGCCCCAGCTCCAGCGCCAGGTCGGCGACGGCGTCGACGTCCTCGTCGGCGAGGTCCGGGGCGATCTTGACGAGCAGCGGAGTACGCCGGGGAGTGCCGTCGGCGACCTCCTTGACCGTGGCGAGCAGCGGGCGCAGCAGCTCGACCGCCTGTAGGTTGCGCAGCCCCGGCGTGTTCGGCGAGCTGACGTTGACCACCAGGTAGTCGGCGAGCGGCGCGAGCTCCTTGGCGCTGGCCGCGTAGTCGGCCGCCGCCTCGGACTCCGGCACCACCTTGGTCTTGCCGATGTTGACCCCGACCACCACCGGCACCCCGCGGACGCGGCGCAGGCGGCGCGCGGCGGCCGCGGCCCCGGCGTTGTTGAAGCCCATCCGGTTGATGATCGCCCGCTGCGACACCAGCCTGAACAGGCGCGGACGCGGATTGCCCGGCTGGCCGTGCGCGGTGAGGGTGCCGACCTCGACGTGGCCGAAGCCGAGCGCGGCGATGCCCTCGGCGCAGGCGGCGTCCTTGTCGAACCCGGCCGCGAGCCCGAGCGGCCCGGGGAAGTGCACGCCGAACGCGCTGACCCGAAGCGCCGGGTCGCGCGGCGCGAGCGCCCGGTACAGCAGCCGCTTGACCAGCGGCAGCGACGAGAGGACCGCGAAGGCCCTGACAGTGAGATGGTGCACGGCCTCGGCGTCGAAACGCCGCAAGACCTGCGAGAACACGAGGCGATACATCAGACTCAGGCTACCAAGCCGGCTTCGTGCGCGATGATCGCGGCCTGCACCCGGTTGCGCACGTCCAGCCGGGTCAGGATGGTGCTGACGTACGCCTTCACCGTGCCCTCCACGATGTGCAGCCTGCGGGCGATCTCCGCGTTCGACAGCCCGGCGCCGAGCAGGGCCAGCACCTCGCGTTCCCGCTCGGTCAGGGCCGCGACGCGGTCGCGGGCGGCGGCTCCGCGCGCCATCCGGCCGCCCGCCAGCTGCGCGATGACCCGCTGGGCCACCTTCGGCGACAGGTACGCCGCGCCCTCGGCGACCGCGTGGACCCCGGCGATCAGCTCGCGGGGGTCGCCCGCCTTGAGCAGGAAGCCGCCGGCCCCCACTTCCAGCGCTTTGGCGATGTAGTCGTCCTCGCCGAAGGTGGTCAGCATCACCACGGACGTGCCCGGCGCGGCCCTGCGGATCTCGGCCGCGGCGGCGAGGCCGTCGAGCTTCGGCATCCGGATGTCGAGCAGCGCGACGTCCGGGTGGTGGCTGATGGCCAGGTCGACCGCCTCCCTGCCGTCGGCGGCCTCGGCGACCACGTCCAGCTCCGGGTCGGAGGCGAGGATGGCGCGGACTCCGGCGCGGATCATGGCTTCGTCGTCGGCGAGGAGTATGCGGATCACCCCTCTATAGTGGCCGACGTGGCACAGGTGAAAATCTACGGGCGCCGCGACGTGTGGGCGGGCCGGCAGCGCGAGGTGTCCGACTGGCTGCACTCGTGCCTGGTGAGCGCGTGGGGGCTGCCGGAGGACAAGCGGTTCCACCGGTTCCTGCTGCTGGACGCCGACGACCTGGTCTGCCCGATGCGGAGCGAGAACTACCTGATCATCGAGGTGGTCTGCTTCACCGGCCGCAGCGACGACGCGAAGCGCGCGCTGATCCGGGCCGTCTACGAGAAATCCGGGTACGTGGCCGAAGACATCGAGATCACCATCATCGAGATGCCCAAGGTCAACTGGGGCATCCGCGGGGTCCCCGCCGACGAGCTGGCGCTGCCGTACACCGTCGAGGTGTAGCCGCTCCGCCGCTCCCCCACCGACCAGCAGCAGAGGCAGCGCTGAGCGGGCGGTATGGTCCGACTCATGAGCACTCACTATGACGTCGTCGTTCTCGGCGCGGGTCCGGGAGGATACACGGCCGCGGTCCGCGCCGCCCAGCTCGGGCTGCGCGCAGCGGTCATCGAGGAGAAGTACTGGGGTGGCGTCTGCCTGAACGTGGGCTGCATCCCGTCCAAGGCGCTGCTGCGCAACGCCGAGCTGGCCCACATCTTCAACAACGAGGCCAAGACCTTCGGCATCAGCGGCCAGGTCAGCTTCGACTACGGCGCGGCCTTCACGCGCAGCCGCAAGGTGGCTGACGGCCGGGTCAAGGGCGTGCACTACCTGATGAAGAAGAACGCCATCACGGAGTACGACGGCCGCGGCACCTTCCTGGACGCCAACACGATCCAGGTGAACGGCGAGACGATCACCTTCGCCAACTGCATCATCGCCACCGGCGCCTCGACCCGGCTGATCCCCGGCACGTCGCTGTCGGAGCGGGTGGTGACGTACAAGGAGCAGATCCTGTCGGACCAGCTCCCGGCCAGCATCATCATCGCGGGCGCGGGCGCGATCGGCGTGGAGTTCGCGTACGTCCTGCACAACTACGGCGTCAAGGTGACGATCGTGGAGTTCCTCGACCGCATGGTGCCGCTGGAGGACGAGGAGGTCTCGGTCGAGCTGGCCAAGCGCTACAAGCGGCTCGGCATCGAGGTTCTCACCTCGACCCGGGTGGAGAACATCGAGGACACCGGCGCCTCCGTCAAGGTCACGGTCACCCGCGACCAGCAGCAGCAGGTCCTGGAAGCCGACAAGGTGCTGCAGGCGATCGGCTTCCAGCCGCGCGTCGACGGCTACGGGCTGGAGAAGACCGGCGTCGCGCTCACCGACAGGGGCGCCATCCAGGTCGACGGCCGGGGCCGCACCAACGTGCCGCACATCTACGCCATCGGCGACGTCACGGCCAAGCTGATGCTCGCGCACGCCGCCGAGTCGATGGGCGTCATCGCCGCCGAGACCATCGCGGGCGCCGAGACCATGGAGCTGGACTTCGCGATGATTCCGCGCGCGACGTACTGCCAGCCGCAGGTGGCCAGCTTCGGCTACACCGAGGCGCAGGCCCGCGACCTGGGCTACGACGTCAAGGTGGTCAAGTTCCCGTTCACGGCGAACGGCAAGGCCCACGGCCTCGGCGACGCGGTGGGCTTCGTCAAGCTCATCAGCGACAACCAGTACGGCGAGCTGCTCGGCGGCCACCTGATCGGGCCCGAGGTCACCGAGCTGCTGCCCGAGCTGACGCTGGCGCAGCAGTGGGACCTCACCGTGCACGAGGTCGCCCGCAATGTGCACGCCCACCCGACGCTTGGTGAGGCGGTCAAGGAGGCGATCCACGGCCTCGCGGGGCACATGATCAACATGTGAGCCGCCCGCGTGATCGGTACGGCGCGGGCCGTACCGATCACCGCCAGAAGTACAGCCCCGCGACCAGCAGCAGCAGGCTGATCACGGACGAGACGGTGCGCAGCGTGTTCCAGCGCGTCCAGCGAGGCGAGAACCCCTGCCACTGCACCTCCCCCGCCTCCAGCGCGTTGTTCAGCGGCACGTTGACGGCGCCCGTCACCATGAGCGAGCCCACGAAGTAGACCGCTCCGGCGGCGAAGAACGCGACGGCCGCGCCGGTCTGCCCGAGTGGCAGCACGAGCCCCCCTGCGGCGACGGACGCGACCGGGGCCAGCACGAAGGCCGACAGGAACCGCGGATTGAGGATCTTCCTGTTCATGCTGCGCATGGACTCTGCCGCCTGATCTGCGGCGACCGCGTCGAGGCCGGGCACGACGGACGTGGAGAAGGCGTGGAAGGCGCCCGCCATGAGGCCGTTCAGCACGATGGCGAGGGCTGCGGCGATCAGCGCCAGAACCGAGAGCATGCCCACATGATCCCCCTAATGTCCGGTTCTTGCATTGTTTTATCCGCGTGTATAACTTTATCCGCATGGATAAGAATCTCTGGAGCCTGGTCCGCGCCCTCTTCGTCGTCATGCTGGCGATCTCGGTCGCGGCGCTCGCCGTCGCCGCGGTGGTCGGCGGCAACTGGGTGGTGTGGCTGCGCGGCGGGGCGGTCGCCGCCGCGTCCGCCTGGCTGGTCGCGCTCTCCGGGCAGGCCGCCGGCGGCAGGCGGGCGGCCTACGTCCGCATCCGGTTCATCTCCACCGTCGCGCCCCTCGGGATCATCCTGATCCTGGTCGCGCCGGACAGCGGCTATCCGCTGTGGATGAAGGTGGAGCAAGGCGTCATCGGGGTCGTCCTCGCCGCCGTCGCCGTCCTCGTCAACCGCCGAGCCGTACGGCAGGCGTTCCCCAAGCGTGGCAAGCTAGGCTGACGTGGAGATGCCCGCACGCCGCCACGCGGCCACCGAGGCGCGCAAGGCGCAGATCGCCGCCGCCACGATCGCCGTCCTCGCCGATCGCGGCTACGCCGCCACCACCTTCGAGGCCATCTGCGAGCAGGCGGGGCTCAGCAGCAAGCGGCTCATCACCTACCACTTCTCCAGCAAGGACGAGCTGTTCGCGGCCGTGGTGCGACAGGTCGTCACGGACGCGGCGGCGTTCATGCGGCCCGCGCTCGACGCGGCCGAGGGCGCCCGGGCCCAGCTCGAGGCGTACATCAGGGCGAACGTGGCGTTCATCGCCGCGCACCCCGACCACGTGCGCGCGGTGCAGCAGATCGCCTTCAACACCACGCCCGTCGGCCAGGACGAGAGCGAGGCCGCCGTCGACCGGCTGGCGCGGCTGTTCGACGACGGCCGGCGCACCGGGTCGTTCCGCCGGTTCGACTCGCGGATGATGGCCTCCACGCTGCGCGCGGCGCTCGACGCGGCGGCCGACCGGCTGGTCGACGGCGTGGACCCGCAGCTGTGCGCGGACGAACTCGCCGAGACGTTCGACCGCGCGACCCGGCCCTAGCGGCTGATTCCTGGATCAGGTCCGGAGCCAGATGACCAGGGCGGCGAGGGTGACGGTGCCAAGGTAGACGTAGGCGCGAGCGGGGTCCCACGCCGTTCCCCCTTGTACGGGCGACGGGCTGCCCCGCCCGTACAAGGCAAGGAAAGCCCCGCACGGGCGGGGCGGCCCATGCGGGGTGGCTCGCTGGGGTGAGCCCTTCCTCCTGCGGAAGCTACTTCTTGACCGGCAGGATGTCGCCGCTCCAGGACTTGGCCGCGGCGCTGTAGACCGAGGCCGCCTCACCGTCGAAGTAGGCGCTGATGATGGTGTCGATCCGGTTGTTGCCGTCGGTGTCGAGGAAGCCGCCCGTCACACCGTTGACGTACCCCAGGCGCTTGGCGTTGCTGTACTTCAGCAGCCAAGGTCCGCCGTCGGCCCCCGGCGTCATGCTGCAGCGGAGCGCGACGTTCTCCTCGATGCGGTACTTCGGCCACGTCACGTTCTTCGCGCTCGTCTTGCCGTAGCACGTCTTGGGGGTGACGCCGGTCCACGACTTGGCGCCGTCGGGGTGCGCGGCGTACGGGTAGCCGAAGACCCTGATCGGGGACTTGGCAACCGGCTGGTTGTAGGCGAAACCCTGACCGCCGACTGCGTCGCCCAGGCGGCCGGTGGACACCAGGCCGCCCTCTCGGACGAAGTACTGCTCGACGTAGTAGATGGTCTTGGCGCTGGACTTGACCCACTTGAGCAGCCAGTAGGTGGTCTTCTTCCACCCGATGACGTTGGCGCCGTCCTTGACCTCCTCCAGCTTGCCGGGGAAGTTGCCGTTGGCCTTCTCCTTGCTGAGGCGCTCGAACTCCTCCTTGGAGATGGGCAGCGTCTCCGAGCGGAACTGCGAGTTGTTCTCGTAGTCCTTCTTGGCCGAGCTGTAGGCGCCTTCGGTGACCTCGTAGGTGACCGCCTTGACGCCGTCCTTGCCGTCGGCCGTCAGGTACGGCTTGAGCGTGTCGTCGTTCTTGACCTCGGCGGGCTTGGCGACCGTCTCGGTCTTGGAGTCGACGATCTTGGACTTGAACGGGCCGTCCTTGCCGTACTTCTGCACGCCCGCGTCGTACTCCGCCTGGGTGATCTCCTTGTCCGTCACCCACTTGTCGCCGACGAACTTGTCGAACTCCGCCTTGTCGACCTGCGAGGTCTTGCCGTCGGCGAAGTTCAGCCCGTTGTAGACGGTGACGAAGGCGTAGTTACGGTCGCCGTCCTCGTAGTTGGCGTAGTCGTAGTGCATGAAGGCCGTCTTGCCGACGAAGATGCCGAACGGCGTCTTGCCCTGGTAGTAGGCCGGGACGAAGACCCACTTGTCCATGACGTGGCCGTTGGCCGCCTCGTCGTAGACGCAGCTGCCGGCCGTGGCGACCAGGTTGCGGTACTGCGACTGGATCGAGGTGGCCGAGCACCACCGCTGCTCGCCCTTGCCGTCGACGAAGAAGACCTTGCCGATGGTGCGGGGGAAGTTGACGTTCTGGCTCTTGACCGCCGTCTTCTTCTCCTCGCCGATCGGCGCGACGACGCCGGGCTTGCCGTCGGCGCTGTAGCCGCCCTTCATGACGGCGCCGCCGGCCTTGTAGTCCCAGGTGAGCGCGGTGGCCTGCTTGAGCGCCGCGTTGTTGGAGGCCGTCCAGAACTTCAGGACCTCCGACACCTCCTTGGCGTCCTTGGCCAGCTGCTCCTGCGCGGGGTCGGAGGCGGTGGCCGCGAGGGCGGGGGTGGTGGCCAGACCAGCGGCGAGGAGGAACCCGCCGGCCGCGATGAGGGTGCGCTTCATTTACTTATAACTCCTAGGTCGGACGAGGAACGCTTTTTGCGCCCCTTTCGTCGGAGAGGAACGACGGAGAACTTACACGCCACCACCGATAAAGCCAACTTATTTCGCAAAATCGACGTTTCCTCAGGCCAGAGCCCATAAAAAAAGGAAGGCACGCCTTTATGAAAAGGCGTGCCCTCATCCCTTTGTTGACGTCGTTCAGCGCAATTAGCCTCCCCGAGCGAGAAGTCGACGAGGATGTTCTACCGCGACCCTTAAAACGAATCTTCGACGCCCAGGTCGGCGGCCATCTCAAGGCCGGGCGGGCGGTACTTTCCCAGGTCGAGCCGCATTGAAGGTGCGTTTAACGTAATATGCGAGTTTGCGTGATCCACTTGGTTATACCTCGGGGGCGACTGTGACTGTGTGGCGTGTTGACCTGCTAGGACAGGTGCGTTTGCGAGACTCAATCGGCCGCGAGGCCCCGACCGGGACACCTCAACAGCGGGCCGTCCTGGCGATGCTCGCCATGCGCGCGGGCGAGTTCGTGCCCTCTTCCGACCTGCTCGACGGCATCTTCGGAAACGATCCACCGCGTACGGCGGCCGCCACCATCTCCACCTACGTGGGAAGGCTGCGCCGGGTCCTCGACCGCGAGGTGCTCGCCTCGATGCCCGGCGGCTACCAGCTCAACATCGTGCCCGAGCATGTCGACGTGAACAGGCTCGCCGAGCTCACCGCCGCCGCGACCAGGTCACAACCGGCGGAGGCGCTGGAGCTCTACCGCGAGGGCGAGGCGCTCTGGCGTGGAGAGGCGCTGGCCGGCAGCGGCGGGCCGTACGTGGAGAGACAGCGGGCGGCGCTCACCGAGCGGCGCCTGGCCGCCTGGGTGGCCCGTCTGGAGCTGGAGCTCGACCTGGGCGAGTACGCGTCCATCGCCGCCGAGCTGCAGGGCTCCGTGGAGGCGCACCCGTATCGCGAGCGGCTGCACGCCATCCACATGCTCGCTCTCTACCGCCTGGACAGGCAGGGCGAGGCGCTGACGGTCTACGAGCGGGTCAGGCAGACACTCGCCGACGAGCTCGGGATCGATCCAGGGCCCGAGCTGGCCGAGCTGCACACCGCCATACTCAAGGCCGACCCGTCGCTGAACGTGGTCCGGCAGGTCCAGGTCGGCGGTGCGCACCCCGCCCAGCTGCCCGCCGACACCGCCGACTTCACCGGACGCGCGGATGTGATGGCCGACATCACCTCACGGCTGAGCGACGCGGGACGTAGCGCCTACACGCTGGTGGCGATCTCCGGTATGGGCGGGATCGGCAAGACGACCCTGGCCGTCCATGCCGCGCACACCGTACGCCAGCTCTTCCCCGACGGGCAGTTCTATGTGGACCTGCACGGGCTGTCGTCCGCCGAGGTACTCGCGCGGTTCATCGTGACGCTCGGCGGCTCGCTGGACAGCATGCCCGAGTCGGAGGACGAGCGGGCGGCGCTCTACCGTTCGCTGACGGCCGACCGGCGGCTGCTCGTGGTCCTCGACAACGCCCGCGACCAGGCCCAGATCCGCACTCTGCTACCCGGCTCCGCCACCTGCGCCACGCTGGTCACCTCCCGGGTCATGCAGACACAGCTGCCCTCCGCCCACCACGTCGTCCTCGACGTCATGGCGGAGGAAGAGGCCCTGGACCTGCTGGCCGCGATCGTCGGGCCCGCCAGGGTCGCCGCCGAACGCGAGGACGCACAGCGGCTGGTCGCCGAATGCGGCCTGCTGCCGCTGGCAATCCGCTTGGCGGCGGGCCGGCTGCTCGCGCGTCCCTCCTGGCGGCTGGCCCACGTGGTGGACCGGCTGCGCGGCCTGGACGAGCTGCGCGCCAGCTTCGCCCTGTCGCGCGCCCAGTTGACCGAGCGGGAGCACACCGCTCTGCGGCTGCTGGCCGCCTGCGATGCGCCCGAGCTGACCCTGGCGACCTGCGCGGCCGCTCTCGGCGTGCCGGAGCGCGAGGCGGAGGAGGTCGCGGAGCGTCTGGTCGACCGCGCGCTGCTGAGCTCGCCCGAGCCGGGCGTCTACCGCTTCCAGCGCCTGGTCCGGCTGTTCGCGAGGGAGCAGGCGACGCAGCCCGTGGCGGCCACGGGCGTGTGCTGGCCCTAGCCTGGCGGCGGGCCGCGTTCCAAGCACGTTCCAACCGGCTCCCAGTGATCGGCAAGAGCGGCCGGGTCTAATCGAGAGCGTTCCACGAACCAGTCTGTGACAGGAGATTCACGTATGCGCACGATCAAGCGTTTCGCCGCGGTCCTGGCGGCCACCGCCGTCACGGTGACCACCTTCGGCCTGCTGTCCGCCCCCGCGCAGGCCATGGCGCCGCAGTACTACGCCTGCAAGATCGACGGCAAGTGGATGTTCTGCCAGGACGCGCCGCGCTGACCCCCTCAGGAACGCGCCCCGGACCTGCCCGCACGGGCGTCCGGGGCGTCGTCGTCTGTTCCTTGACGATCCCGTCGGCCTTGACAAATTTTTTTGTCGGTGAGAGGGTCATTCTCGCAACGCCCGATGGAGGAGGAAGAGATGACCACCCTGAACGTTCCCGGCGCCACCCTCTACTACGAGGTCCAGGGCACCGGCCCCGTGCTGCTGATGATCCCCGGCGGCCCCACCGACGCCGGCATCTTCGCCGGTCTGGCCGCGACGCTGGCCGACCGCTACACGGTCGTCGCGTACGACCCGCGCGGCAACTCGCGCAGCGTCTCCGACGACCCGTCCAAGGACCAGGACATCGACGTGCACGGCGACGACGCCGCGGCCCTCCTCGCCGCCCTCACCAGCGAGCCCGCGTACGTCCTCGGCAGCAGCGGCGGCGCCCAGATCGGGCTCAACCTGGCCGCCAGGCACCCGGAGCGCGTCCGCGCCCTGGTCGCGCACGAGCCGCCCTGCGTCCGGCTGCTGCCCGATGCCGCCGAGCTTCAGGCCGCCATGGAGGGGGTCTACGAGACCTACCGCAGCCAGGGTGTGGAGGCCGGGATGAAGGCGTTCGAGAAGACCATCGGCATGGACTCCACCGACATGGAGCAGCCGCAGTTCGAGCCGACCCCCGAGATGCTGGAAGGCTGGGCCCGCATCGGCGGCAACCTCGAGTTCTTCCTGGCCCACGGTGTCCGCCCGATCAGCGGCTACGTCCCCGACGTCGAGACGCTGCGCGAGGGCACGCCCAGGGTCACCGCGGGGATCGGCGGAACCTCGGCCGCCCACCAGATCGCCTACCGCTCGGCCGTCGCGCTGGCGGAGCGGCTCGGCACCGAGCCGGTGACCTTTCCTGGCGACCACGGCGGCTACGGCGCACACCCCGGCGAGTTCGCCGACGTCCTGCACAAGACCTTCACGTCCTGACCCGACGGGCCGGACCCGACGGAACGGGCCGGACCCGGCGGAACGCGACGGACCGCGGGCCCTTCCCGCCCGCGGTCCGCACACAGAACCACCGTCAGGAGCCGATCTTCCGGTCGGCCCAGTCGCGGACGCTCGAGAAGAACGCGGGAGCCGTGCGCTGGAGGTTGAGACAGTGCCCCGCCTCCGGCACCACCACGGCCTCGACCTGCGCCGCGGCGCCGTACCAGGGCGACTCCTGGGCGAGGAGCGCGGCGGAGCTGGAGCAGTCGGAGCCCGTCCCGCCGCAGATCAGCCGGTCGTACCGGCCGACGGCGATCAGGACGGGAGCCTTGATGAGCTTGTACTCCTCAGGCGTCGGATACGCGTCGAAGGGCGGGAACACGTCGGCCTCCTTGGCCGCCTCGTCCCTGGCGATGGTGGAGGGGGCCATGGCCGGCCGGTGGAAGAAGAAGTCCGCGCGCGAGCCCGGCCTGGTGGTGACGTAGCCGTCGTCGAGCCCACGCCCCGCGAACCGGGGGTCGCGGTTGGCCTGGTGGATCTGCTTCCCGAACTCCTCGAACGCGGCGTCGTTCTGCCTGGTCGCCACGCCCGTGAGGACGACGCCGTCCACGACCTCGGGGTGGTCGACGGCGACCTTGGTGGCGACCGCGGCCCCCAGCGAGTGGCCGACCACGACGGTGCGCTCGAAGCCGCGTCCGCCGACGCGCCCGTCACGTAGCCCGCGCAGCAGCTGGTAGACCGTCTCGGGGTGGGTCTCGTTCCGGAAGCTGCCGCTCGGCGGATGGGAGCTGCGCCCGGTGCCCAGCCGGTCGATCGCCAACGTGGCGTACCCGGCCCGGGTCATCGCCTCGACGTACGAGGGGCTGCGCGGCGCTGGACGCGACGACCAGTACGCCTGCCCGTACGTACCGCCGGCAACGAGGAGTTGCACGGTGGCCGGCTGGCGTCCCCGGGGCGTGCACAGGGTGCCGGCGACGCGCTGGTCGGCAGGCCCACCGGCCGCCATGGAGACCTTGACCGTGACCTGCCCGCACTGCGGCTCCGTGGCGCCGGCCTGCGCCGGGGCCGCGGGGGCGAGCGCCAGGAGGCCGGCCATCAGGGGGACGAACATCGCGCTGATCTCTCCCGAATCTCGCTTAGGCCGGACAGATCCGGCCTACAAACTCCGTACGGCGTACGACAATAGCAGAGATCTCTGTACGCCGTACGGATTTACCGGCACGCGACAATGGAGCGGTGACGACGGAGTACAGCGGCTCCGGCGACGCCCGGCGCACCCTGGAACTGCTCTGGGGCGTCCAGCCCCAGCCGCGACGCGGGCCGAAGCCCAAGCTGACGGCGCGCCGGATCGTCGAGGCGGCGATCACGGTGGCCGACGCCGAAGGGCTGGCCGCGCTGTCCATGCGCAGGGTCGCCGAAGAGCTCTCCGTGGCGGCGATGTCGCTCTACACCTACGTGCCCAGCAAGGCCGAGCTCATCGACCTGATGCTCGACACCGTCCAGGCGGAACTGCCGCTCCTCGACGACCTGCCGGGCACCTGGAGGGAGCGCATGACCGCGTGGGCCAGGGCCTCGATGGCCTCCTACCACCGCCACCCGTGGGTGCTCCAGGTGAACACCGTGCACCCCCCGATGGGTCCTAACGAGATGACGTCGGCGGAGGCGGCGATGCGCGCGCTGACCGGAATCGGCCTGACGGACCACGAGGTGATGGCGCTGCGAGGCGCGATCGACGGCTACATCCGTGGAGTGGCCCGCTCCCTGGTCGACGCCGCCCAGGTCGAGGCGCGGACGGGCCTGAGCGACGAGGCCTGGGACGCGTCCCGCAACCCCTACCTGGAGAAGGTCATCACCCCTGACCGCTTCCCGATCATGACCCGCATGCACGCCGACGGGGTCTTCGAAAGCCCCCTGGACGTCTTCGACTTCGGCCTGCAACGCCTCCTCGACGGCGTGGAGGCCACACTGACGTCCCGCCGCGCACAGCCCTGAGCCGAGCGACTCGGAATCTGATCTTTCGTTTCCCCAAGAGGGACGGCCCTTCGCCGCTAGGCTTCACGCCTTGTGGCTGAAGCCAGAAAAGGGAAAAGTCAAGAAAGAGGCGGATTCATATGTTGATCGCCCTCGGCGTGGTCGCCGCGCTGGTCATCGGCGTCGTCCTGTGGTGGAAGTTCCGTGACCCGCTCAGAGGCGAGGACTTCTACAAGTTCCACGTGGAACGCAAGTGGGCCTGGGAGCTCTTACTCACCGACGAGCAGGAGCGCGCCTTCATGGCCGGGCTCGAGGCCTACGACAACGAGAGCACGGTGTACCCGCATCGGGAGGCTGGGGCGCTGCGGGTCTATGAGCCGTCGATGCTCGTCTCGCTGTTCGGGCTCGCCGAGCAGTTCGCCGCGATGGGCCCGGCGGCGCTCGCGGATCCGGAGGGCGCGGTACGGCACCTGATCGGCCGCGCCGCGCAGCAGGAGGCCGGAGGCGTCCTCCACCTCGACGACGACTGGATGGCGGCGCTTCCCGTCGACGGCATGGACAAGTACGACTTCACCTCCAACATGATGTCGGCGACGCACGCACAAGGCGTCGACGGCGGCATCGGCGGCTATGGGGACGAGGACGGCGGCTACGGCATGCTCACCGTGCTCACGGAGATGCCGGAGCACGTCCGGGCGATGTACGACGAGGCGCACAGCCACGCCTCGCCCGGCGAGATCCGCAACCGCCTCGACATCTACAAGGCGGTGATCGAGGAGCCTGAGCCCGATTTCGTCGCGGGGCTCGAGCGCGCCGACGCCGAGCAGAGCCGCTTCACGAACACGCTGATGTACGACTACGGCCGAGTGCTCGCCAGGTACCAGCTGATCCGTCCGCAGATGCAGTACGCCCAGCCCGCGGACGTCATGTCCGCCGCCATGGCGCAGATGCTCGCAGAGCAGCTGCCCGGCATCACCTGGACACGGCAGCCGTTGCCGGAGCAGCACCAGCGGGCCATGGAGCTGATCTCGACCCGCGGCTGACGGGGTACGGGCCTCAGCGCCGCCGGAACCTGCCCCTGAGGACCCGTACGTCCGCGGCCTCGCCCGCCAGCTCGATCCCCCACCTGACCGCCTGCCTCAGCGACGGTTCCTGGGCGTGGTAAGCCCTGTCGGCCGACCACCACCACGCCTTCTCCCGGCGCGGCTCGGGGGCCAGCCCGGCCGCCGCCAGCCCCGCCGGGTGCCCCGCCCGCTGCCAGAGCTCCTCCCACTGCCCGCGGCGCAGGCACAGGTAGAGCAGGCCGTTCAGCTCGCTGAGGACGCCGAGGTCGGGTACGGCCGCGCGGGACAGGTCCAGCGCGTACAGCCGCGGGCAGGACAGCAGCGGCGTCAGGTCCACGGGGTGCTCGGTGCGCAGTGCCAGCAGCCGCAGCGTGGGGTGGCCCTCCAGCGGCGCCAGGTCGATCGCGTCCATGGCCAGGTCGAGCAGTTCCACCGGAGTGTCGCGGAGCGGCGTCAGGTCCGCCCCCGGGCAGTTCTCCATCGTCACCCGCCACAGCATCGGCGCCCCGCGCACGGGCCCGAAGTCGACCCAGGGGGCGTTGCTCACTCTCAGGTGCTGGACCTGCGGGTGCATGCCCCGGACGGGAGCCGCGTCGGGGCCGGCGACCGTCAGCGAGCGGGACTCCTCGTGGGCGTACCGGTCCGGCTCCTCCATGTCGCCGAGGTCGATCCACAGCTCGCCCTGCTCGGCCAGGTAGGAACCGGCCCGCAGGGCGTCCACGTGCCGCCGCAGCAGGCTGGTCACCGAATCGGCGACGTAGACCGGGCCGTCGTCGTGGTTCCTGCCGATGCGGATGACCTGGCCGGGCCGTCCGCCCGGGCCGGGGGCCATGTCCACCGCCAGGAAGTCGCCGCCGGTGCTGGTGGCGAAGGGGATCCAGCACGGGTGGTCCGACGCCCGCCGGATCGCCAGCGGGGGGCCCACGTCGGCGACGAGCGGCTGGAGCAGGTGATGGCGCCAGCTGAAGCCGGACCACCACCGGTTCTCCGGACGGCTCTGGCTTTCCAGCAGTTCGAGGCTGAACCAGGGGTGCCGGTCCAGCAGGCCCTCACCGCCGTCGCCGTCGATCAGCGCGTACAGAGCACGCAGGTCGTCAGGGAGCGCCACGCCGTACCGGCGCCACAGCTGAGTCTCCAGCCAGGTGCGGTGCGCTTCGGGGATCGCGGGCGGCGGCGCGTACCTGTCCCTGCCCGGACCGCCCAGGATCCGGTCGCGTTCCCGTAAGTACGCGCCCAGCAGGGCGACGGCCTCCCTCGGGTCTCCCGCCGGCACGGCAGCCGACGGGCCCTGCTGAAACTCCGCGGGTTCGGCCGGCACCGCGTCGCGGTCGAGCACGTAGAGGAAGCCGTGCTCGCCGGTGGCTTCCAGCGACTCGCTGATCACCGCCTCGAACCGGCCCCTGGCCTCGACGACCAGCTCGATGGTGAGGTGACCGCTCGTCGCCCCGGTGAGGGTGTAGACGGCGGTCATCTCCGGATGCAGGTCGATGTCACCGCCGCCGTGCCCGGAGGGCTCGAACGTGAGGCCGCGGTGGCCGGACCCGTCGGGGCCTGTCGCGTACCCCCGCACCTCGGCCCGCCGCCAGCCCGCGGGCGCTCCGGCGGCGACCTTCTCGGCCATGGTGCGGAGCACGCCGGTGAGCTCGGACTCACGATCAACGGTCACGCGACCCACCTCGACCTCGGGAACGCGCCCCTTTCTACAGATGCGGGCCGATTCTCGATCATGCAGGCGTGCGCTACCGGGCCACGTACTCGGCCAGGATCTTGGCGGCGCCCCGCGGATCGTCCACGGAGTGCCGCTTGTTCGCGTTCTGCCAGGAGTAGAAGGCTCCGCCGTACCCGACGAAGACCCACACCGGCAGGCCGGGTTCAGGGCGGCGCACCATGAGGGCGCTGTAGTTGTCGCGCATCTCGGCGTGGACGCCGAACTCCGCGAGGTGGTCGCGGAGCCGTACGAGGTTGCGCTGCTCGTCGAACTGCGCCATGGCCGCCGCGGTGGCAGCCGTCATCCGGTTCACCCTTCACTCCTTCGGCCCGGCCGTTTGCGCCGGCATCCATCTCGTCCTGGCACTGCGCGTGAACATCGAGGTCAGGAGCGCAGGAACACGTGAAGAATCTCGTTGAACCGGTCCGGTTCCTCGCTGAACGGGGCGTGACCGCTGTTGTCGAACCGGGCCACCTGCGCCTGCGGCAACTGCTCGGCCAGCCAGGCGTCGAGCTTGCCTGGGAAGATCTTGCTGCGCGCGCCGTACATCAGCAGCGTCGGCACCGAGACCGAGGGCAGCACCGGGCGGAGGTCGGCGTAGGCCATGTCGTACCAGATCGACAGGGCCGCCGAGGTGCTCATCTTGGTGGTCTCGGCGTAGACCGCGTCGATCACCTCGTCCGGCGGCGTCTCGGCGAAGCACGCGGCGATGAACGGCTTGACCACGCTCGGCCGCGCGTATCGCACGCCCTGGGTGAAGACGGCGAGGTCGGTCGTGGAGTAGCCGCCGAGCAGCGGGAACTCCCAGTCGTCCGCGTCGAGGAACCGCGGCGACTGGTCGACGAACACCGCCGAGCGCACCAGGTCGCAGCCGAACTGCTGCACGTAGGACAGGATGACGGCGGTGCCCATCGACCACCCCACCAGGCACACGTCCGCCACCTGTAGGTGCGTCAGCAGGGTGCGCACGTCGCGGGCGTACTGGGCGAGCGTGTGGCCGTCGTCGGTCTTCCCGGACAGCCCGTGTCCGCGCAGGTCCACCGTGATGACCCGGTTGGCCTGGGCGAGCGGGCCCACGTTCTGCTGCCAGAAGGTGCTGTTCATCGTCCATCCGTGCAGGAGCAGCACGGCGGGCCCCGAACCGTGGTCCTCGTAGTACATCGGCACACCGTCCGGCAGTTCCAAGTACGGCATCTCGTCCTCCCCGCGCAGTCGACAACGTCCAGCCGTAAACGACTATCGGCGGTGAGGTACCGGCCATCCAAGAGCTACGAATGCGTTGCAAAGGGGTTGCAGTCGGTACTAGCTTCTTCAGCGGGAGATCATGGACGACTCGACGCGACGAATGGCCCGCGCCCGCGAGGACGCGCTGAGTGGCCGCCGAACGACGCAGGTACGCCCCGAAGTACGTGCGTCCTGGAACCGTGCCCGTCTCCAGGGGGTGCACCCCGACAGGTCCCTGCCGCCCGTCGAACTGGCGGACGACAGGGTGCGCGGGCTGCAGCACGCCCACCCGCTGGCCGCGGTCTGGCCCACGCTGCTCGGCACGCTGAGCGCCGCGGCGACCGAGCCCGGCCACCTGGTCTTCGTCAGCGACGCTGCCGGACACCTCCTCTGGGTCGTCGGCGACCGTCCGACGCGGAAGCTCGCCGAGCGGGCGAACCTGGTGCCGGGCGCGCTGTGGAGCGAGAGCCAGGCCGGCACCAGCGGGGTCGGAACGGCGCTGGCGCTGCGCCGCCCGTTCCAGGTGCGCGGCCGGGAGCACTTCCTGTCCGTCGCGGTGGAGTTCACCTGCTCCGCCGCGCCCATCCGCAACCCGGTCACCGGCGAGACGGTCGGCGCCGTCGACGTGACGTGTCCCGCCCCCGTCGCGAACTCGCTGTCGCTCTCCCTGGTCGCCGCGGCCGCCCAACTGGCCGAAGCGCAGCTCGGCGAGCAGACCCGGCGGCACGACGAGCAGATGCGCATGCGCTACGTGGACCGCGTCATGCGCCGCAGGGGACTCCAGAGCGCGCTGGTGAGCCCCGACGGCCGCGTGCTGCACGCCTCGCCGCACGGCTGGCTGCCGCAGCGCTGGCCGTCGCCACCCCGGGAGGGGCCCGCGACGCTGCCCGACGGCCGCCAGGTGCTGTTCGAGCGCCTGTCCTCGGCCGGCCCCTTCGCGGTGCACTACGTCGACGGCGGGGACGGCACCGGCGAGACCCTGCACCTGCGCGCCCTGGGCCGTGATCGCGCGCTGGTCGACCTCAACGGCGCGACCCACGAACTCAGTTCCCGGCACAGCGAGCTCGTCGTGCTGCTCGCGGCCCATCCGGCCGGGCTGCCGGCCGACACGCTCGCCCGCGAGGCGTACGGGCCGGGCGGCAAGACGGTCACCGTCCGCGCCGAGATGACCCGGCTGCGCCGCGTCCTCGGGCACCGCCTGGGCTCCGACCCGTACCGGCTGCTCGGGCCGACGTCCGCGGACTTCCTCGCCCTGGACGAGGACCTGCCGGCCACGGGAGTCGGCGAGCTCCTCGACCGCTACCCGGGGCCGCTGCTGCCGTCGTCACGTTCGGAGGGTGTCGCGGCGCTGCGCGACCGGCTGCATCACAGGCTGCGCGGGAAGCTGCTCTCCGACGGCGACGCCGACGCCCTCACGCGCTGGGTCACCTCCCCCCACGGACGCGACGACCCGCCCGCCCTCCAGGCCCTGCGATCCCGCCCCCCGGGCGGCGCGTGACACATGAAAGCGCTGGCAGCCGTCATGGCCTTCATCGTCCAGTACGTCATCGCCGCCGCCGTGCTGGCCATCGTAGGAATCGGGGCACTCGCCCTTTATCTTGTCAACAGTCCTGACTTCTAGGGGCGGCCCCGTGCCGGGTGCTCAGGGCGCCTGCAGCCAGCCCTTGATGGTGTCGAAGACCTGGCCGGAGACCGGGTCGTCCGGGAGGTAGACGCGTAACTGGCCGCGGCCGCCCAGATGGCCGAGCTCGCTGGAGACCGCGCGCATGTGGCCGTCGTCCGTCACCTGGATCGCGGAGTCGGCGGCGATGACGACGTGTCCGGTGAGCCTGGCGACGGCCGCCGGGTGCACGCCGGCTCCGATGCGGCAGTTGGCCAGCAGGATGACGTCGTGGCGTGACAGTCCCGGGCTGTGCAGGAGCAGGGCCGCCGTCACCTTGGCGTCCAGGGTCTGGCTGCCGATCGCGATGCCGTGTTCCGAGCCGTGCCCGTCCACGTAGAAAGCGCCTTCGATGCGCCGCGCGTTGCGAGCGGAGGTGGCCAGGCTGCGGTCGTGCGCGTCGCCGAGGTCGCGCAGCCACACACCGGCGGGCGTCCTCTCGACGTGTTCCTTGAGGTGGTGACGCAGCTCAGGGGTGAGCGGGGGCTTCATCCGCGGCAGCACGAGGGCGATCGAGTCGGCCCTGCGCCCGTCAGGCACCTGGACGGCCAGCAGGTGGCGCTCGCCGAGGGACTCCTGGACGGCCAGCACCTTCAGCCTGACCCCGGCTCGGAACAGCGCGTGGGCGGGCTTGCCCGACAGGTCCGCGACGTCCGCGTACTGGCTCGCCCTGATGGTCAGCCGCACGCTGTCCGGCAGGTCGCCCAGGTGGGCGGCGTCGTCGACGCCGTCGAGCATCCCGTGGAAGATGACCTCGCCACCGGGCCGGACGTCGGCCGGCAGCCAGTCGGCGGGCACGCGCGCGGAGACGTGACCCGCCTTGGTGGCCCGGCCGGCGAGCTCGAGGTCCGCCAGGACGAGCTGCGTCTCCGCCGTGGGACCGAGCACGCGGTCGGCGGCGCGCCCGGCGGCCAGTTCGTTGACCTGGCGCAGGTTGGTTCCTTCGAGGAGGTGCGGCAGCGCGGGCACCTGGTTGCCCGGCGGCCGCCACGGCGTCTCGCGGAAGTCGGGGACCAGCGGGGAGCGGTCGTGCAGCGGGCCCAGGTCGAGTGCGGCGCGCGGGTCGACGCGGCCGATCAGCTCCAGGTGTTCCTGGTAGCGGGCGGCCAGGCCGTGCCGTTCGAACTCCGGCCGCAGCGCTTCGTACCTGGCGCGCAGCGCGTCGCTGTCGGCCTGGGTGAGCAGCCCCTTGCCCGGCACGAGGTGCTCCAGGCGCGGGTTCTCCCGTGCCAGCATGGACAGGTCCGCGCGGGTGAGCCAGGCGTGCAGCGCGCGTCTGTCCAGCTCGGTCCGGAGCTCGGCGGGGACGGCGCGCTCCTCGTCGTTCCAGTGCCACGGGCTGATGCGGTGCTCGTAGACGACGGTGGGCGCGGCCCGGTAGGTGCCCTGGACGCCGTCCCTGATGCCGTGCGCCGCGTGGGCTTGGGCCTCGAACTCGTCGGCTCTGCCGACGCTGTCGAACTCGTGGCGGATGGCCCTGGTGCCGTCGTTGAACGTCACCACCTCGGCGTTGTCCCTGGTCAGCGGCGTCAGGTCGCTGTCGCGGATTCCGGTGGCCAGGGCGGAGCGGAGCTGGTCGCTGCCGTGCGCCTGGTAGACGGTGCCGTCGGGCGCCTGGTGGATCGCGGGGCCGTCCAGGCCGAGGACGCGCCGGGTCAGCGCGGCTTCCAGCGCGTCGGCGGCGGCCCTGCCGGTCAGCGCCAGCGCCTGCGACCCGTCGCCGAAGGTGACGACGCGGCCGAGGTCGGACTCGCGCGAGGCCACGATGTCGCCGAGGTTGTCCGCCAGTCGCTGAGCGGGATCCACGAGGGGACGGCCGGCGCCGGGCGGGGTGGCGTCCATGAGGTCGGCGGCCGCGTCGGCGATCCGCTCGCCCCGGGCGTTGAGCCGCTGGGTGGTGACCTCGGGCAGGGTCGTGTCGGGGTCGGCCTTCAGGATGGACTCGGTGCTGACCGCGTTCTCCGCGATCTTCTGCAGGGTCGCGGTCATCCGCTGGTGCGCGTCCGCCAGGCCGGCGTCGGCGAACTCGAGCCGCATGGCCTTCAGGAAGCGCTGGACCCTGACGACGTCCGTCGGCGACAGCGGGTTGGACGCCCACACCTCCTGGCCGGCGCCCAGATCGCGGACGAACAACCTGCTCATCAGCTTCGCCTGGGCGGGATCGGGCATGAGGGCCGCCTCGCCGGACAGGGCGTCCAGCAGCACGGGCTCGTCTCTGAACAGGGCACCGAGCAGACCGGCGAGGACACCGTCGCGGGTGGCCACGGTGCCGGGCAGGTTCCAGGCCGCGCCGCTCCAGCTCATCCGGCCGGGATCGCCGTACACCCAGTCGACCAGCAGTTGGGCGGAGCCGATCGGGTGGACCGAGGGCATCTTCAGGTTGAGCTCGTGTCCGAGCTGGGCGACCAGCATCTTGGCGTCCCTGGCCTGAGGGGTGGGCAGGTCGGCGAGCATGGCGTGCGAGCCGTCGGTGAGCCTGACCCTGGCGCTGTCGAGGCCGGCGGGCTCCCAGGTGCCGACCGTGCCCTTCGCCGCGACCTGGGTGAATGCGCGCTGCGACCGTGGCGGAGCCCCGGCGGGCCGCTCCTGGCCCCAGTTGAGCAGGCTCTCGATCATGCTGGGGTCGGGCCCGCGCACGGGGGCCCGCCGCGCATCCGGCCGGTCCGAGGAGGGGCGCTCGGGGCCGCCGGACGGGTCGGGCGGAGGCGGTCCGTCGTCGCCTCCGTGCGTTCTGGGCGGAGGCGGTCCGTCGCCGCCTGACCTGCCAAGGTGCGGGTTCCAGCTGGCCCAGTGCGCGTCCGCGGCGCCGATGGCTCCCGATGAGAGGCCCTTCAGCAGCCGCTCCAGGTCGAACGGCTGCTCGTCGAAGGCCTGCAGGGTCGCGTCGGTCAGGCCGCTCGCCACGCTGGAGGTGAGCATGAACTGCAGCAGCGTCCGCGGCGGCATCATCCAGGTCGTGGCCGTCAGGTACAGGCCGTTGAGCGCGCCGGTGCCCATCGAGGTCAGCACCTGTTTCCAGTCGATCTGGTCGCGCCGGGTCTGGCTGGTCTGCACGTACAGGTCCATCCAGCCCATCAGGCCGCCGAACAGGGCGATGTTGAGCATCAGCCGCTTGACCAGCTTCACCACGACCGTCCTGGTGAAGCGAGCCCGCCACGCCGCCGCCTTCAGGCCGGGGCCGGCCGTGGCCGGGTTCGAGATGACCGGCAGCAGCGTGGTCAACTGGATGATCAGTAACGCGACCGACAGTTTGACCATCCGCTTGGTGAACTGGACCTGCACGCCGAGGTCGTTCAGCGCCGTGGCCATCGTCACCAGGCGGGTCAGCAGCTCCCCCTGACGGCTGCCGACCTTGTGCGAGCTGTTCCTGACCATGGCCCTGAGCGCCTCGCCGTCCCACGTGTGCCTGTCAGGACGGGAGACGCCGGTTCCCTCCGCGACCCGGTAGGCCGCGTCCGCCAGCGCGTCGGCCAGCGTGAACAGCTTGGACTCGTCGGCCTGGGGCCAGTCCGTGCCGAGCACCCAGCCGATCCACGGTCGTGTCCAGCCGGGTATGCCCCCGTCGAGCCACACCGCCGGTTACGCCTCCGGACGCTCTACGGCCTCGTAGGTCGCGGCGGTGACGTGCAGCCCCGCTCCGGCGCGGTCGAGTTCGGCGATGTAGTCCTCGAAGGCGTTGATGACGCCGTCGCGCATGGCCGGGTACTTCTTCTCCATCTCGGCGCCGTACTGGTCGTCGCCCATCGGCCGCCCGGCCGCCGCGAACGCCTCGCGCACGTCCCTCAGCACATCGCGGACGCGCTCGGCCTCCTCGGCCGCGGCACGCCCGTGCTGCCGGATCCGCTGAGGGTGCGCGCCGTAACCCGAGCGCGTCATACGCCTTCGCCCGGACGCATCACGGCAGCACCGCGGGACTCGCCCACACCATCATTTCCGCGCCTTCGCCGCCCCGCGCCTGAGCTCGTCGAGGATCTCGAACTCCTCGGCAGTCAGGTCGGCCGCCACGCTCAGGGTGCCCTCGGAGGTGTGCACGGTGATCGGCTCAGGCCGCTCGTCCCGCTCCGGGAGGGCCTCGAAGAGCCGAGGCCGCTGGTCATCAGCGTTCATGCCTCTGAACCTACAAGGTGCGCGCGCGGGGCAGCACGGGCGGCCTCGCCTGGCCGGCGGTCAGGCGAGGTGCTTGACGAAGATGACCCCGTCGCTCTCCTGGAGATGGTCGGGATCCAGGGCGAAGTAGCTGTAGTTGGTCGAGTTGTCGGTTCGCAGCGTCAGCTCGGTTCCCAGGTCGGCGAGGGCCGCGGCCAGGCGTCGCGAGTTGAGAAGGTGGCGGTTCTCCGGAAGGGTGGACAGGACTCCCTCGAGCGTGTCCGGCCGCGGCACGTCGAGCCCCTGGTGCGGCGCGCCCCCCAGGGCTGAGGCGACGAAGGCGTACTGGTCGCCCAGTTGCGAGGCGACGATCGCGCCGGCGCTCCACCACTCCAGCAACTGGTCTGCCAGTTGCCAGCGGCTCGGGTCTCTCTGCAGGTGACGGTTGTGCGCGAACACCAGTGTCGGGCCGCGCCGAGCCTGGCTCTCCACGACGGCCTTGAGGTTGTCGGCCATCATCGCGTCCCGCAGGCCCATGAGCCGCGGCACGCGCTTCGCGGACGTGTCCGCCATGCCGGCGTGATAGCGGAGCAGCCCTGCGGCGGTACGCCCGTACATGCAGGCCCGCCACCAGTCGTCACGCGACGTCGCGGCGATGAGGCGCGGCGCCTCCGCCACGAGCAGGGCCTGAAGGTCGTCCGCGATCAGGCGCAGCTTCGTGACGTCGGGGGACGATCCCACCGACCGGGAGGGGTTCATGGCCGCGTCGGTGTTGGTCCACCGGTCGTCGTCGCCGATCAGCCGGTCGATGACGTCATCGCCGCAGGGGATCAGGCCGGCGTCCACATGGGCCGCGAGGTAGCCGCGGAGTGCGGTGAGCGCGCTCCTGGGGCTGGCGGCGCTCATCATCTCGAGCGGTGCGTCGAACCCGAAGAACCGGAGCCTGTCGGCGACGGGGCGGCCGGTGTTGTACTCCCTCATCCAGCTGACGAGCTCGCGGTTCGCCGCCGACTCCCCGAATCCATGGCTGAAGCCGCACTGCATGACCTCGTCGAGCGACCCCGCACCGTCCGCGACGAACGCGTCGACCGTCAGGCCGGCCACGCAGTCACTCTCGATCGCGATCGACCGGTACCCCTCGTGCTCGACGAGCTGCTGGAACACCTGGTTCCGCAGCCGCGGAAGCGCTTCCTCACCGTGCATGGCCTCCCCCAGGCCGAGCAGGCGGGGTCTCGCCGTGAGCGACTGGAGGAACCCCTTGAGCGCGGCTCCGACGCCACTGTCGTCGGCGAAGGCCCAACCGGCATCGTGGACTGAACTGGTCATGGCGAACCCGCCCTCCTCGGAGTTGGTTGCTATGCCTTCAACCGTATCGCTGAACTTTCTGTGTAAACTTTGGCGCCTGATGATGACCTTTTCCGCGACCAACCTTCAAACATCGGAGACCGCGTGAGCCGCGGCCGGCTTCGGCCTGTCGACCTGGCGCGCGCCCACGGCCTGTCCACGCAGGCGATCCGGAACTACGAGGAAGCGGGCATCCTCCCGCCGGCAGACCGGACACCCCACGGGTACCGGGTCTACACCCTTCTCCATGCCCAGGCCCTTCGCGTCTTCGTCGCTCTGGCACCGGCACACGGCCACCAGACGGCGACGGCGATCATGCAGGCCGTGAACCAGGACGCGGTCGAGAACGCCCTCACGCTGATCGACGAGAGCCATGCGCAACTCCTCCAGGACCGGCGGACTCTCTCCAGCGTCGAGAAGGCGCTCCGCGACCTGACGTCCGCGGAGCCCGCCCCTCCCCCGTCCGGCGTGACGTTCGTCGGGCCGCTCGCCCGGCAGCTGGGGATCCGGCCCGCGACCCTGCGCAAATGGGAGCAGGCCGGTCTGATCCAGCCGCAGCGAGATCCCAAGACCGGGTACCGCGTCTACGGGCCCGCGGACGTCCGCGACGTCCAGCTCGCCCACCAGCTCAGGCGCGGCGGATACCTGCTCAACCAGATCGCCCCGCTCCTCACGCAGGTGCGGACGGCCGGAGGAGTGGCGCCGCTGGCGGCCACCCTGAGCGATTGGCACCGCCGGCTGACCATGCGCAGCCGCTCCATGCTGGCAGCCGCGGCCGAACTCGACGCCTACCTGCGGGAACGCGACGCCAGGTAGCCCGCCGGCACGTCCGGGAGACCACGCGCCCGGCCGACGGGTCGCTGAGCGTGTGGCCCCGAACCGGCGCCCGGCTTCGTCAACGTGTTGTGGACGACCCCGCAGAACACCTTGCGCTGGCCGGGCGTGTCGGCTTTCGCCGGCGTGACAGTGGGACGGGCATCGCGGTCCTGATCTGCGCAGACCGGGCCGGTTTGGCACGGTGTCCCGCGGTCAGCCGTCCTCCAGGGTGAGCAGGCCGCGTCGGAAGGCGGCGGCGACGGCGGCGGCGCGGTCGTTGACACCGAGTTTCGTGTAGATGTGCAGCACGTGGCTCTTCACCGTGGCCTCGCTGATGAACAGGCGGGCGGCGGCTTCGCGGTTGGTGGCGCCTTCGGCGATGAGGTGGAGGATCTCCAGTTCCCGGGCGCTCAGCGGGTCGGCGGGCGCGCGGACCTGGCCGAGGAGACGGGTGGCGACCGACGGGGAGAGCACGGCTTCGCCTCGCGCCGCCGTACGGACGGCACGGACGAGCTCGTCCCGGCCGGTGTCCTTGAGCAGGTAGCCGGTGGCTCCCGCCTCGATGGCGGGCAGGACGTCCCGGTCGGTGTCGTAGGTAGTGAGGACGAGGACGCGGGCCGCGCTGCCCACCCTGGCGAGTTCCTTGATGGCCGCGACGCCGTCCATCCTGGGCATGCGGAGGTCCATGAGGATCACGTCGGGGTTCAGCGCCCGCGCGAGTTCGACGGCCTGGGCGCCGTCTCCGGCCTCGGCGAGCACCTCGAAGTCCGGGTCGCCGGCGAACATGCCGCGGATGCCGTCGCGGACGATGGGATGGTCGTCGGCGATCAGCAGCCGGATCGGGGTCTCAGCCACGCGCCACCGCCGGAACGCTCGCGGAGATCGGGGTCTCAGCCACGCGCCACCGCCGGAACGCTCGCGGAGATCGCGGTGCCGAGGCCGGGCTCCGACTCGATCTCCAGCGTGCCCGCCAGGCGGCTCACCCGCTTGCGCATCGAGGTCAGGCCGAAGCCGCCGCCGTCGCGGACGCACTCGGGGTCGAATCCGACGCCGTCGTCGCGCACGTCCAGGGTGACCACGTCCTCCATGTACGACAGGGTCAGCCCGACCCGGGACGCTCCCGCGTGCTTGGCCGCGTTGGCCAGGGCCTCCTGTGCGGTGCGGAGCAGCGTCTCCTCGACCTCCGGATGCATGGGACGGACCGTACCAGTCGTGGTGAAGTCCGCACGTACCCCGTTGAGCTCGCCCCACTGGGTGACGACGTCCCGCAGCGCCTCGGGCAGCGGCGCCGCCTCCAACTGGCCGGGGCCGACAGCGTGCACGGAGCGCCGGGCCTCGGCCAGGCTTTCCCGCGCCAGCCGTACCGCGTTGTCCACATGACGCCGCCAGTCCTCGGCCTGCCGCGCCGCCTGGAGCTGGGTGATGATGCCGGTCAGGCCCTGCGCGAGGGTGTCGTGGATCTCCGCCGCCATGCGCTGCCGCTCGTCGAGCACGCCCCCTTCGCGGGCCTGCACCAGCAGTTGGGCGTGCAGCCCCGCGTTCTCCCGCAGCGCGTCCTCAAGCTGCGCCACCATCCGCTTGCGTTCGGCGCTCCGCTCGGCCGTGATCTCGCCGACGAAACTGAACAGGCTGACCACTGCCACGATGGCGGAGGTGAAGAACAGATAGGCGAAGATCTTGGACGGGGTGGGGTCGGGCAGACCGCCGTTGTAGGTCGCGACGCTGATCGCCGCCGTGGCGGTCACCCCGGCGAACCGCCACTTCCCCTTCAGGTACTGCCAGGAGTGGACATATCCGGTGAAGGCGAAGAAGCTCGCGAACCACATCCCCTGCGTGCAGAGCGCTCCGATCAGCACCACCAGCCCGGCCACGTAGACCGCGCCTCGGGGCACCAACCAGATCCAGGCGGCGGCGGACACGGCCAGGCCGAGCATGATCCACGACCAGCCGTCGGTGAGCACGGACAGCACCGTGGACGTCGCCAGCAGGACGTACGGCGCAGCCGCCATCTGGCGCTCCAGCAGCCGTTCCCATCGGTCGAGCCGGCCGGTCATACCTCACTCCCAGCGGAAGAACTTGGCCGCCGCGACGCTGATGACCAGGGCGTACGCGGCCATCACGGCAAGCAGCAGGGGGCTGGGAGCACCGCCCACCCAGACGTCCCGCAGGCTCTGCCGGAAAGCGCCCAGAGGGGTGTACTCCCCAATACGGGCCACGATATCCGGCATCTGGTCCGTGGGCTGGATGAGCCCGGCGAGGTACGACATCGGGAAGTACAGCAGGACACCGATCCCGTTGGCGGATCGGCCGTTCGGAGCGACGGCCGCGATGAGCAAGCCGATAGCGAACATGGCCGCCGTCCCGAACAGGAAGGCCAGCACACCGGGCAGCACCCGGGTGGGCAGGTGAGCCCCGAGGACGGTGCCCGCCACCACCAGCAGCAGCGCGCACGCGGTCAGCGCGAGGACGAGCTGCAGGAGCAGCTGCACCACCAGCAGGTTCCCCGGGCGTACCGGGGTGGTGGAGAGCCTGCGCAGGATGCCCCTCTCGCGATAGGCGGCCATGGTGGTGGGCAGCAGGTACAGGCCCACGAGCCCCACGGCGATCGACAGCGCCATCGGCAGGAGCGTGGTGTCGCCCGGCTCGATCGAACTTCCGAAGACCACCAGGATGAACAGCGGGATGAGCAGCGAGAACATAGCCCCGGGTTCCCGGGTCAGCAGCTTCAGTTCGACGATGGTGAGCTTGGTCATGGTGGTCCTCCGTCAGTGGGTGGAGTTGAACGAGCGGCCGGTCAGGGCGACGAACGCGTCGTCGAGGGTGCGCTTGTCGATGCGCAGATCGCTGACCAGGACGTGGTGACGGGCGAGCTGAGCGGTGACCGCCGTGGCGAAATCGCCCCTACCCGTGACGACCACCCGGCTCCCCGTCCTGGTCACGCCGGTCACCCCGGGCAGCCCGCCCAGCTCGACCATGTCCCCCGCCATCAGCGTGAACCGCATCTGGTGTTCGGCGTCGATCCCGTCGACCAGCCCGGCCGGGGTGTCGAGCGCGACGACCCTGCCGCGGTCGAAGACGGCGACACGGTCGCAGAGCTCCTCCACCTCGTCCATGAAGTGGCTGACCAGCACCACCGTCACACCGCTCGCCCGGACCCGCTTGATCAGCTCCCAGGTGGTACGCCGAGCCTGCGGATCGAGCCCCGTGGTCAGCTCGTCGAGAAACGCCACCCGCGGATTGCCCACCAGCGCCAACGCGATGAACAGCCGCTGCTTCTGGCCGCCCGACAGCTTCCCGAAGCGGGCGTTGCGCCTGTCCGCCAGCCCCCACTCCTCCAGCAGCTCACGCCACGAGCGCGGGTTGGCATAGAAGGAGGCGTACAGGTCGAGCGCCTCCCACACCTTGATGTTCTCCGGCAGCTGCGTGTGCTGGAGCTGCACTCCGATCTGCTCGTGTAGCCTGCGCCCGTCCTTCACCGGGTCGAGCCCGAGCACCTTGATCGACCCGCTGTCGGGCCGCCTCAGTCCCTCCACGCACTCCACGGTGGTGGTCTTGCCGGTGCCGTTCGGCCCGAGGATGCCGAAGATCTCGCCCTCCTCCACGGAGAGCGACACCCCGTCCAGAACGGTCAGGTCGGCGTACCTCTTGCGGAGGTCTGTGACTTCGATGACTGCCATGGCTCAAGCATCTTTCGCCTGCTCCTGTGGCGAATCGATCTGCCGGCCATATTCGTCCGCGCATGCTGCTGACCCGAAAATCCACCGAACGGTTGATACCGCCGAGGGGCTGCGCCGTGCTGCCCTCGCCGCGGCGACGAGCATCCCGGTGTCCAGGATCAGGCGGGTGGACGGGCCGCGCCGGACCGTTCGCCGAGCAGAGTGATCACGGCAGGCAGCAACACGCCCCGGACGAGGGTCGCGTCGATCAGGATGGCGACCGAGAGCCCGACGCCCATCATCTTGTACTCGATCGCCGACAGCACGACGAAGACGCTGAACGCGGCGGTCATGATGACGGCGGCGCTGGAGACGACGCCGGAACTGGCACCGATCCCGGTGACGACGGCCTGACGCACCGAGGCGCCGGCCGCTTGGCGCTCCCGGATCCTGCTGAGGATGAAGATGTGGTAGTCCATGCTCAGCCCGAAGAGAATCACGAACATGAACAGCGGCAACCAGCCGATCACTCCGCCGTAGGGGGTGAAGCCGAGCACTCCGCTCAGGTGACCGTCCTGGAACACCCAGGTCAGCACGCCGTACGCGGCGCCGAGCGACAGCAGGTTGAGCAGGATCGACACCAGGGCCACCGCCGGGGACCGGAACGAGACGGCCAGCAGTACGAGCGCGAGCACGAGCACGAATCCGATCACCAGCGGTGTTCGTTCGGTGATCTGTTCAGTGAAGTCGTAGGCGAACGCGGTCTTGCCCGCCACCGCGTAGTCCAGGCCCTCCACGGCGCCGAGCGCGGCCGGAGCCTTGACGGCGCGCAGTTCCTCCAGGGATCGGTTGGCCGTCTCGCCCGTGCCGAAGTCGGCCAGGGGCACGCGAGCGACCATGATCCGGTCGACGCGCACGGTGGTGATCGGGTCCAGCTTCCGCACCGCCTGCCGCACACCGGGCGCGTCCAGGGCACCGGGCCGCTTCTCCCACATGACCACCCACGCGGGCAACGGGCTGCCGGGGAACGCCTCCTGCATGCGGATCGCGGCGTCCACGACCGGCACCTCTCGGGGCAGGCTGTCCGTGACCGCCGCGTCCTGGAGCCGCATCGCGAATGCCGGCAGAGTCAGGACGATCAGGACCAGCGCGGCCAGTCCGCCCCACAGCCGCGGACGCCGTACGACTGTGCGCGCCACGGCCGTCCAGAAACGGGACTCACCGACCGCGGTACGGCGGCGGCCGAGCCACGGAAGACGAGCCTTGTCGACGCGGTGGCCGAGCACGGCCAGAACGGCGGGCAGCACCGTGACCGAGCCGATCATGGCGAGACCGACGACCAGGATCGTTCCTGCCGTCAGCCCCCGGAAGTTATCCAGCCCGGTGAACAGAAGACCGGTCAGGCACAGCATCACCGTGAGGCCGGAGATGACCACCACGTGCCCGGAGGTCCGTGTGGTGATCTTGAGTGCTTCTGTCACGGTACGTCCGGCGGCCCGTTCCTCTCGTTCCCGGCGCAGGTAGAACAGCGAGTAGTCGATGCCGACGGCGATGCCGATCAGCAGCACGACGGAAGAGGTGGCGCTGTTGACCGGGACCCAGTGCGCGACCACCTGGAGCAGGCCGAACGCGGCGAGCACGGTCGTGATCGCCAGCAGCAGCGGAATCCCGACGGCGATCAGCGAGCCGAACACCACCAGCAGGATCACCACGGTGAGCGGCAAGGAGATGAACTCGGCCCGCTTCATGTCGTCCTTGATGCCGTCGTTCACCGCGGCCGACAGGCTCGCGTCTCCGGCCTGAGCCAGCCGTACACCGGGATGCCTGGCCGCCACCTCCTTGACCGCCTGCTCGATGGCCGAGTAGTGATCGCGGAACTGCTCGTCGGGCCCGGCGATCTGCACAGTGACCAGGCCGGAGCGTCCGTCCTCGGAGACCAGGTCGGCCCCGCCGGGCTCCAGAGGCGAACGCAGCTTGGCGACCGCGCCCGGCGCCTCCCGCAACCTGCCGGTCAGATCCATGATGGCGCCCCTGACCTGTGAGTTCACGGCGAGGGACGAGCCGCCCTTGAGCGGCTGGACCAGGACGTTCTCCTGCAGCGGGACATAGCCGGTCTGAGCATCGAGGACCCGGTCGGCGCGGCCGGACTCCCCCGGATCGGTGCTCTGCACCGAATCCAGGCCCAGGACGGTGCTGGCGAGCACCGAAACGATCACCAGGGCGAACCACCCGGTGATCGCGGCCACCCGATGGCGGACCGACCAACCGGCGATCCGTTCCACCGACGGGCCGCGCGATTTGCTTTCAGGCAGCATGAACTGCTGTCCTTTCCCTGAAGGAGCGTTCCTGTGAGTGGGTGCGTACTTCTTCGTTCACCTGGGTCGTCGAGTTGCAGCTCGGCGGCCCAGGGCATGCTCTCGGAGCTATTCGACCGTCTTGAGGACCTTCTCGATCGCGGCGAGCCGTTCGTTGATCTCACCGAGGTGCCGCTCGATCCCCTGCTGTGCGTCCGCGCCGCCTGAGGCGAGCTTGCGGTATTCGTCCTCGCGGGCGAGCGCCGCGCGGGCCCGGACCGTCGCGCCGATCTGCACGATGATCACTGTGATCACCGTGGTGACGAAGGCGAAGATGCCGACGGCACCGAACACCTCCGCCAAGCTGTGCCCGTTCATCATTCCGTTCCCTCCGTGCCGACCTCGGGCACGGACAGCGTGCCCACAGCGTCCTGGATTGTCTGGGGACTGAGTTCGATGACGAACGGATTCACCTCGTAGAACTTCATCGCCTTGCCGTCCTCCGAAAGCTCCAACCGGCCCGTCACCAGCCCTGCCGCCTCCAACTTGCGCAGGTGAACCTGCAAGAGGGGCCGGCTGATGCCCAGCTTGCGGGCGAGTCGACTCACGTAGTCGCGCTCTCCCGCCAGCGCCGCGAGGACGCGCAGCCGGTGCGGGTTGGCCAGCGTGGCCATCACCGTCAACAGCTCGTCCCCGGTCGGCGCCGGGGTGCTCATGACGCATCCCGATACATGCAAGCAGAACTTAGCAGGTGCCTAATATGCTTTGCCAAGCTGCCCAGTTGGGGGCCACTCCAAGGGGCTTCCCCGCGCGGTAGGCGTACCGGTTCGTGGCCTGTGTAGGACCGCGCAATGGATCGCTCTGCGAAAAGGCGAGGACGGGCCGCTTCAGGCAGGAGTACGGGAATCGCCTGAGCCCCGCCGAGGCCCCCGGCTACCCGGCGAAGCGAACAGGAGCCACCCAGCGTCCTTCAGCAAAGGACGGGGCGGCTGTAAGGCGGCGAGCAGCGGAGTGCGGTAAACGTCCTGCCGTCTGCACGGCAGGACGCGCCCCCGCGTCAGCGTTCCGCTTCAGCGGCAGCCGGCGCGGACAACGCTGCGCCTGCCGTTGTAGTCCGTGTCAGACCCGGTGTGGTCGCCGTGCATGGCAAGAATGTCCACGCACATGTTCTTGCCGTACACCTTGACGGGACCCGCTTGGTACCTGAACGAGCCATTGTCGCGGTCGTGGTTGTTCCGCCACTTGTCCTCGGCCCAGCGGCCGTTGTACATCTCGACGAACATCGGGGTCTTCTCGCCGTAACGCGGCTTGCCCGGTCGCTTGACGAGGACCGCGCAGTTCCAGCCGCTGCTGGGGTTGTAGTAGAGCTTGATGTCGCTGCGGTAGTACGTCCCGCCGTTGAGGGCGTCCTTCATCGGCACCGGCCAGGTTCCGACGAGCGACCCCCTGCAGCCGTACGCACCGGCGTTCGCCGCCGTAGGCATCGTCACCGTCACCGCGGACGCTGATGCCGCCGCCGTAAGAACGGTGAGAATTCGCCTGAGCATTCCACTCCTCAGTCTCTTGTGCATGGTCCCCTAATCGACCTCGGCCGCTCGGGCGTGGCGGGAACCGGCCGCAGGCGAAGCGGCCTGACTCGCACAGTGCGCCGGCTATGGCCATGCGAGTGACCTGATGGGGACGCTGGTCAGATGCTGCCCCTGCGTTCGATGACCAGGACGCGCGCCTCCGGTGCGGGATGTGCGACGTGCTCGTCGCCAGGCTCGGCGTAGCAGATGCGGCCAGGAGTCAGCCGTTCGACCTGCTCCCGGCCGTCGTGGCGGTAGTGCATGTCGACGACGCCGTCCAGAACGACGAAGACCTCCGGCCCGTCGTTGACGTGCCAGACGTAAGGCTGGTCCGTCCAGTGCAGCCGCACGGTCGCGTCGTCGATCTCGGTGACGTCGAGGGCTCCCCAGGGCCGCTCGGCCGTGTAGGAGCGGGCGTCAAGGAAGAGCATGAGGTCCTTTCCCAGGTTCGTCGGGCCCGGACCTCCCCCGACCGAGCCCCCGCTGGGCCACCAGCCTGGTCCACGACGGCACCGAGCACGAGTAGCAGGAATGCCTCTATACGTAAGAATGCTGCCATGCATCGTGTCATGGCCCTGGCGCTGCCCGCCGTGGTCTCGTTCGACCTGGCGATCCCCGCCGAGGTCTTCAGCGACCGGGACCACTACTCCTTCGCCGTCTGCGCCGAGTCGCCCGGGCAGGTGCCCTCGACCACCGGCTGGGACATGTACGTCCCCCTGGGGCTGGACGCCCTGACCACGGCCGACACCGTCGTCGTGCCGGGATACGCGCCGCTGGACGCGCCGTCGCCACCGGTGCTGGAAGCGTTGCGGGCCGCCGCCCGGCGTGGCGCGCGGGTCGTCTCGGTGTGCACGGGAGCTTTCGCGCTCGCCGCCGCCGGCCTGCTGGACGGCCGCCGGGCGACCACGCACTGGATGGACGCGCCCGACCTGGCCGCCCGCTATCCGGCCGTCGACGTCGATCCCGACCTGCTGTACGTCGACAACGGGAACGTCCTGACCAGTGCCGGTTTCGCCGCCGGCATCGACCTCTGCCTGCACCTGGTGCGGACTGACTACGGCCCGCAGGCCGCGGTTCGGATCGCGCGGCGCCTGGTCGTCGCGCCCCACCGCGACGGCGGCCAGGCACAGTTCTTGGAGCGCCCGGTGCCGCCCACCGGCACCGGGATGGCCGCAGTCTGCGCGTGGGCACTGGACCGGCTGGCCGAGCCGTTGACCGTCGCCGACCTCGCCCGCGAGGCGGGATTCGCGCCCCGCACGTTCGCCCGGCGCTTCGTCGCCGAGACCGGCACCACCCCGCTGCGCTGGCTCGCCGCGCAACGCCTCCTCGAAGCGCGACGACTCCTGGAGTCCAGTGACCTGACCGTCGACGAGGTGGCCCGGCGTTGCGGCCTCGGTACCGCCGCCAACCTGCGCCTGCACCTGTCCCGCGACGCGGCCACCACACCGACGGCCTACCGCCGCGCCTACCGCGGACGGCCGACGACATGACGGTACGGGACGGAACCGCGTCAGGCCGTGCCCCGTGGGTCAGGGGCTCCGTCACGAACGTCGTGGCTATGAGGGCCTCAGCCCGCCTCTTGGTTCCGGCTGCCCGCGACCGGGTCGGTCAGGGCGGCACGCAGCCGTTCGTATGTCGGAGCCAACCGGCGCAGGCCGGCCGCGAGCGCCGCGTCGTCGCCCGACACGAGCGGGCCCTGCAGTCCGCCCACGATACGGGCCTGCTCCGCGGCGACGGCCGCGCCCGTATCGAGGCCGAGGGACGACAGGCAGACCGCCAGGTCGTTGAGGCGGCGGGCGCCCACCCGCACCGCGAACGCCTGCCACAACGTCCTGATCTCGGGATCCAGCCCTTCCTCCACCAGTTCGGCCGTGCGCTCGGCCGCCTCGGCCTGCCCCAGCGTGCCGGGAGAGACCTCCACGTCCGTCCGGCCGGCCAGCCAGGCCAGCGCGGCGGGCAGGGAGCGCCGCAACGCCTCCTCCGGGCTGACCTGCTCCCGCCGGGCGAACCCGTACCGCATCCGGAACGGCTGCTCCAGGTAGGAGATCAACTCTCCGCGCCACGCCTCGACGAAGGCGTCGACCGGCAGTGTGGCGTACGCGATTTGGTGGTCTGTCAGTATTCGGTGACAGGATCTGTGAAGTGCGCAGGCGAGTGATGTCGTTCAAGGCCGAGCAGATAGCGAGGCTGGCCGAGTCCGGGTGGTCTGGCTGCGAATCCGTGGCAGAAGCGGTGGCGCAGGCCGGGCTACCGGCGGTGACGCCTGACTACCTGGCGACCGCGTTCTCCGACGAGCTTTGGGAGGTCGCCGAGCGCACGGTGCTCGCCCTCCGCCACCACTTCGCCTCGGCTCGCTTCGCGGACGAGACGACCTACGGAATCCTGCTGCTCCCCGACCCCGGCAAGCTGGACACCCGACGCCCGATGACCGCGGCCGTGCGGGCGGATCAGCTCGGCACGCCCACCGAGGACGTGTTCGACCAGCGGTTGCCCGCAGGTTCCCTCGGCATCCGGCCCGGTAGGCCGTGGACCATGGTCGCCACGGTCACTGGTGTCCATGGGCCTTCTCTGGGCAGCCACAACCAGATCGTGAACGGGCCGGCGGCGTCGTTCACGGTGGCCGACGCTGACACCAGGGCGCTGATGATCCGTCAACTCTGGGGTGCCCGAGTTCTGCAGAGCGGCCGTGACCTGCCTGACTGCGAATCAAACCAGAGGTGGACGTTCACGCTGTTCCCCGGCGAGGGCCTCACCGATGGTCAGGCCGAGTCCGGCACCGTGCTCAAGGGCAGGGTGCGTTTTCGTCTCGGCAAGCCCGACCGCGGCATCGGATCCGCGCGCGTGGCTCCCGCCATCGCCGTCACCTAGAGGCTCGGCCTCGTCGTACCCGGCACCCAGCCCGTCCAGTGACCAACGCGCCGAGCGAGGGCTCATGGGTGGGCGTCGCGCGTTGCACCCTCATCGGCTTCGGCGCCGACGGCGGTCCCGGCCGGAACGGCGGGCGGCGGCCCCGACGCGGCGAGGCGGTCGCGCCGCGGCCCGGCGAACCGCCGCATGATCGGGCGCTCGACCAGGGCGAACAGCATCCAGGAGAGTACGAGCGTGACGGCGAGCAGCAGGACGACCACGCCCAGCGCGGCCGGGGTCGACAGGCCCCGGCCCGCGCCCAGCCACTGCTGGCCGTACGTCAGCACCAACTGGTGCCAGAGGTAGAAGGCGAAGGAGATCTCGCCGAGCCAGACCGCGGCGCGGCCGGGCAGGCTGGTCGGCGGGCGGGGCGGGGCGGCGGCCCCCGCCGCGATGACGAGGCCCATCGGCACCACCATGATGGCCGTCAGGGTGTAGGCCGCCGGGAACAGCGGCGCGAGCGCGTACGCCGCGATGGCCAGGGCGATAGAACCGCCGAGGTCCAGCGGCAGCCGTCGGCCGGTCATGACGATCCGCGCCAGAATCATCCCGAAGACGAAGTCCAGCATCCGCACGGGCGGGAACTGGTAGATGATCCAGAAGTCGTAGGCCGCGACGCCCGCCCCCGGAAGCGGGTCCCGCGGCAGCATGCTCGACGCCACCGGGACGAGGAAGATCACAACGGCCACGCCGGCCGCCCATGCCCACAGCCGCTCGGGCCGGATCGCGCGAATCGGCCGGATCAGCAGGGGGAACGCGAGGTAGAACAGCATCTCGCAGGAGAGCGACCACGAGACGCCGTTGAGGCTGGCCCGGATCTCGAACTGGGGGAACCACGACTGCACCAGGAGCAGGTTGAGCAGTGCCTGCCAGGCGTCGACATGGACTCCCGTCACCCAGGTCAGCAGCACGAAGGCGGCGACCAGCGTGACGACGTGACTGGGATAGATCTTGAAGAAGCGCCGCCGCCAGAACCCGCGGGCCGAGTGCCCTGGGCGGCTCGACCAGGTGAGGACGAAGCCGCTGAGCACGAAGAAGAAGCCGACACCCGCCCAGCCGGCCTGGGTGAAGATGGATAAGAGGGTCTGCTCAGCGCCCCGCTCCGCGAAGAACTGCGCCAGGGTGACGTGGAAGACGAAGACCATTGCCGCGGCGATGAAGCGCATCGCGGTCAGCGTCGGCAGCCGTTGCGGTAGCGAAGGCGCCGCTCCGGGAGGCTCATTGAACGTTTTGGCCCTTACGATCATCAGAAGACTCCTTACCTTCGTTCTGATCGTTATCGGAATCGTTCAGCCGACGGTCTGGCGTTCCTCCGTCCCTCCGGAATCACGTCCGCCGGTTCGACGCCCTTACCGTGACGCCCTCCGGCTCGGACGGCATCTTTCCAATTGCTGAATTTCACCGTCCGCTGGGGGCACGGCAATGCGGGAGATGCGCCGAGGCCGAGCCGGAGGCGACCATACGGCGCGCACGATCTTCTTGCCGGCTCCCAGAACGATGAGAAATCAAAGCGTCTGCGCTCAGTCCCGTCGAGAAACTCCGGGAGATCGTCAGCCGGGATCCCGAAGCCCGCCGCACTTCGACGTACGACAGGGCGAGCAGGCCCTCGACCTGCTCGCCCTGGGTGGAACGTGATGCGTTTCAGGAACGGCTTGCGGCGGCCCAGTGTTCGTCGACGAAGCGGCGGATCTCTCGGGCGTGTTCGCGGTCTTCGGGGGCTTGTCCGAGGAACATGCCGTGGCCGGCGGCTTCGAAGACGTGCAGTTCGGCGGGTACGCCTGCGGTGTGCAGGGCCCGGTGCATGCGGATGGTGTCCGACAGCAGCAGATCGCGGGTGCCGGACAGGAGGATGGTGGGCGGGAAGCCCTTGCCCAGGTCGCCGAACAACGGCGACAGGTACGCATCGCGCAGGTCGTGACCACCGGCGTAGAGCAGGATGGCCGGCCTCAAGGTCGCGGTGAGCACGATGTCGAGGCCGAGGTTGGTCTGGTAGGTGTCGCCTGTCATGGTCAGGTCGGTGGCCGGGGTGTTGAGCACCACCGCGGCCGGGAGCGGTAGACCCTCGTCACGGGCCCGCAGGATCAGCGCGGCAGCCAGGTTGCCGCCGGACGACACGCCACCGATGATGATCTCCTCGGGGCGGTGCTCTTGCAGCAGGGCCCGGTAGGCGGCCAGACAGTCGTCCAACGCCACGGGGAAGCGGTGATCGGGCGGCATCCGGTAGTCGACCGACCACACTCGGGCCCCCACCAGCGTGGCGGTGACGACGGCGATGGCTCGGCACATCTGCCCGCCGCCCAGGGTCCAGGAACCACCGTGAATGTCGAGATACACGCGCCGGTCGTCGGGTGAGACGTCTTCCGGGGTCACCACGTAGACCGGGAAGCCGCCGAGGTCGATCTCCTGGACGTTGTCCCCGCCGGGGGGCAACGCGCCGCCGAACAGCTCCAGTATCGCTTTCTCCTGCGCGGCGACCATCTGCCGCCAGCCGTCCAGGTCGTCGATCGCGGGCGGCGGTGAGGCCGGCCACTGATAGGGCGGCCCCGCCACCCCTCGCGCGAGTACGGCCTGGGCTTCCGGGCTCACCGATGCGGGCACCGCGATGTCGCGGGCCGGAAGGTGGACTGTCGGGCGCGGATCATCAACCATGGTCGTTGGTCTCCCTGCCGTGATCATTGCTCGGGGATTCACCCCGGAATGTGGACACCGACTGTCATGCAGCGATTAGCACATTAATCGGTCCGCCGTTCGCATTGGAGTAGTGCTTCCTGCGCGTGTTGTAGCGGATGAGCCACTCGAAGACCACCAGCCGGGCCTCGGCGGGCCGGGGCCCGGCGTTTGACACCTTGTAAGGCAGCACGTTTCCGGGACGCGTTCAGCGTGGTCACGGGCCATTTCCACGATGGACGGACGAGCGGACTCGAACCCCTGCCCTTCTGATCCGTGGCGCCCCAAAGGATTTCCAGATTTGTTTAGGTCCGTTCGTCGCGCTGGTTTCCGGAAGTCCAAATCCATCCCGTCGGTCCCGGTGGCTCCCAGGAGATCTCGCGCGACTCGCACGGGCGTGCCGGCCGTTTCCGAGGCTTCCTCAGCCGGGAGACTGGTAGGCCCGCCTGCCGCGGAAAGGGACCGCGGGCACGAGGCAGATCACGGCACCAGTTCCGTATTTTCGAAGAAGCGGCTGCGGGCTGAGGGCTTACTTTTGATAGTGTGGATCACCTGTGGGAATTCATCGACGTGCCGGAGGGCGGCCATTTGGCCAGGCCACGCGCTCATGCCGCCTTTCGCCGTCAGATCTGCTCGTGAGTGCCGTATCCAATGGATAAGGAAAAGCCTCGTGACAACTGCTTCCTCTGATCAGACTCTCGTTCCGGTCGCCCAACTGCTTTCTGAGTTCGGTGAGCAGGTCATCACCCCCGATGATCCGCGTTACGATCCGGCACGCACCGTCTACCAGGGCGGGATCGACCGCCGTCCGGCGGCGATCGTCCGGCCCCGGGATGCGGCGCAGGTCTCCCGGGTCGTGTCGATCGCCCGGGAGCACGACCTCGAACTGGCCGTTCGCGGCGGCGGCCACAGCAACGCCGGATACGGCGTGTGCGACGGCGGGCTGGTGCTCGATCTCAACGACATGCGTGAGATCGACATCGATGTTGAGGGACGTACCGCGTGGGTGCAGGCCGGGATGAGCGCCGGAGCCTACACCGAGGCGGTCGGCGCCCATGGTTTCGTCACCGGGTTCGGCGACACCGGTACCGTCGGGGTCGGCGGCATCACCCTCGGCGGCGGCATCGGCTTCCTCGTCCGCAAGTACGGGCTGACGATCGACGCCCTGCTGGCCGCCGAGATCGTGACGGCAGACGGCCAGATCCTGCACACCGACGCCGACACCCACCCCGACCTGTTCTGGGCGATCCGCGGCGGCGGAGGCAATTTCGGGGTGGCCACCCGGTTCAAGTTCCGCCTCCATGAACTCGAGTCGATCGTCGGAGGCATGCTCATCCTGCCCGCGACCGCCGAGACCATCGAGGCGTTCGCTGCGGCGTCCGAGGCGGCGCCGCTGGAGTTGACGACCATCGGCAACATCATGCCCGCGCCGCCGATGCCGTTCTTGCCCCCTGAGCAGCACGGGCAACTCATCATCATGGCGATGATGTGCTACGCGGGCGGGGCAGAGGACGGAGAGCGGGCCCTCGCGCCCTTCCGCGCCATCGCCACGCCGCTCGCGGACATGGTCCAGCCGATGCCGTACTCCGGCATGTTCCCTCCGGACGAGGACGACTTCCGCCCCATCGCCTCCTCACGCACGATGTTCATCGACCGGATCGACCGGGCGACGGCGGAGACGATCGTCGAGCGCATCCAGGCGTCGACCGCGTCGATGGCCGCCACACAGGTGCGGGTGCTCGGCGGTGCCATGGCGGACGTGCCCGCCGACGCCACCGCCTTCGCCCTCCGTCAGAGCAGGATCATGGTCAACCTGGCCGCCATCTACGAGGACCTGGGGGAAGCACCGGTCCACGACGCCTGGGTCGACGACTACGTCGTGGCCCTCCGTCAGAGCGACCACGGTGCGTACGTCAACTTCCTGGGCGACGAGGGCGAGGCACGTGTGCGTGCGGCCTACCCGGGAGGCGCCTGGGAGCGGCTCACGAAGATCAAGGCGGTCTACGACCCTACGAACCTCTTCCGGTTGAACCAGAACATCCCGCCCGCCTCATAACGTGACGCCCGTTCTAGGCTGACCCTCTCCACTGCGACTCCCCTGGCCCGGTCCAGGGGAGTCGTCCTGCTTCAGCGCTTCTGAAGCCACGCATTGATCAGCCGAGTAGCCAAGTGTGCCCTGAGCCGCAAAGGCTCCGCAGTACCAAGGCGCTTCATCGGGTGAGTTTCACGGCGAACACCGGGAACGAGTACTCGACCTGCTCATCCGAGTCGGCATCCTCCTCCGCGGAGACCTCGCGCAGATCAGCCCACGGCACCACACCGGGCTGCGCGTCCGCCGCCATCAGGGCGAGCACAGGTGCGGGACTGTCCACGGACCGAAACGGGCCCCCGAACGGCAGATCGTCCGGCTCGACAGAGGCCACCGAACACCGCAACTGGCCAGCCTGCTCGTCATACCAGGCATAGAACGTCACTGGTCCGGCGACATCGGCGAACCGCGCACTCAGCCGCTCGCCGACCGCGACGAGAGCCCGCTGCACATCGAAGCCCTCTGGGGCGATGCCGAATGCCACCAGGTTGCCCCGCGCCTCCGCGTTCACATTCCCCTGGTCGAGAACCAGTTCCTCGTCCACGAAGGACCATACGAGCTGAGCGAGACCGTCCGACACCCGCCATCTCCGATCACCCACACGATTCCGAATCAGGGCGACTATCCCATGAACCGAACCGCCGGGGGCGTTCATGAGACCGCACGACTGACGCGTCCCTTCGCGTGGCGCACAAGGAGGGCCTGCTTGCAAGCGGGCGCCGGTCACGACATGGACGTTGTGACGCTCCTGCTCAACCTCGGCGTCCCACCCCAGGAGAAGTCTCCGACGAGAGCGACTTCTTCGGTGATGTGGTCGTGGAGCGACGAGGTCCGGGTGTGGCCGCCGTACGGCTCGCTGACGGGGGCGCCCGGTTCTCTGGCGATCGGCCAGCAGACGGGCGCAGCAGACCATGATCAGGACGTGCACCGTTGTCTTACAGTTCCCAGCTTTGTGCCTGAGCCCTTTTCTCCGATCGAGGTTAGGCTTACCCGCACCGCGGAGTTGAATGGCCCAGTTTGCATTGGGCTTTGCCTCGGCGATGGCTACGCGCCCTTGCTGTCGGCTATGGTAGTAAATGCGACAGTACGGGACGTTTGGTGACATTCGACACCGAGTGCGCCCTGCTTGCAACGGCCCGTGAGCAGAAGAATGCTCGCCGCCAGCCACCCGTTCGGGAAGTTTCGAACCAGCGAGCCAATGCCAACGTAAGGGGCACTGTTCTCCGAAAAGAACGACCGAGATTACGGCTTTTAGCTGCGGTGCTTTTCACCCTTTCCTCCCTCCGCTACCTGACAGGAGAGGATCGTGTTCGCGCTTCCAGAACCGCGGAGAACCCAGCGGCGGCCTGTGCTCACGCTTGCGGTGGCCGTCTTGACACTCGGCGCCCAGCACGTCGCAGTACCCGCCGCCCACGCCGTCCCGCTCGCGACCGCGAACGTCGTCGCGCGGCAGGCTCGGGGCAACGTGGTGATCGAGTGGAACCGGACGCTGCTCACCATCGTGCGCAGTCCGCACGCACAGCCGTCCACCATCCACCCCACCCGGAACTTCGCCATGATGAGCGCAGCCGTCTATGACGCGGTCAACGCGATCAGCCACGCTCATCCCCTCTACGGCTCCAGCCTCGTCGCACCGGGGGACGCCTCCCGCCCCGCCGCAGCCGCGGCAGCCGCGCACGACACCCTCACCGCCCTGTACCCGGCGCGTAAGGTCAGCCTGGACCGCCAGTTGTCCACCGATCTCGCCGGCATTCCCGACGGCCGCGCCAAGCAGGAGGGCATCAAGGTCGGTGCCCAGGCGGCCCACGCCATCATCGCCCTGCGCGCGCACGACGGCGCCGACGCAACCCCGCCGCACTACACCACCACCGGCAAGCCCGGCGACTACCGGCCGACCCCGCCCGGCTTCAAGCCACCGGAGTTCACCCACTGGGGCAACGTCACCCCATTCGTACTCCGTACCGGCCACCAGTTCCGTCCCGCCGCGCCCCCGGCGCTGACCAGCCCTGCGTACTCGGCCGCCATCAACGAGGTCAAGGCCGTCGGCGCCGCCCACAGCACCACGCGCACGGCGGAACAGACCACGCTCGCCAAGCTCTGGAGCGGCCCCGCCCAGAACTACTGGTACGACACCGCCCAGCAGATCGCCCTCGCCCGCCACAGCGACCTCGACCAGTCGGCGGACCTGTTCGCCCTGCTCAACCTCACCCTCGCCGATGCCACCATCGGCATCTACGACGCCAAGTACACATACCGGTTCTGGCGACCGATCACCGCCATCCGCCTCGCCGCCGACAACCCGAACGTCAAACGAGACCCGAGTTGGTCCCCGCTCGTCGTCACCCCTCCCGACCCGTCCTACCCAGGCATGCACAGCGAGATCAGCACGGCCGCCGCCACAGTCCTCACCCGCTTCTACGGCGACCGCAACGCCTTCACCCTCACTTCACCCGCCGGCGGCCCTCAGACCTACCGCAAGCCCTATACCAGCTTGAGCGCCACCGCGACCGAAGCCGGGCTCAGCCGCATCTGGGGAGGCTTGCACAGCCGGCTCGATCATCAGGCAGGCAATGAACTCGGCACCTCCATCGCCCGCTACGTGCTCGGCCAGTCGAAGCTCGCCCCAGCCGTCCCGGGTTCGCCGACCGGAATGACCCCGGCGGCCAGCGCCACCCCCGCCAGCGCAACCGTCACGGTCCGAGACTCCAAGCTCGGCAAGATCCTCGTCGACGGCCAAGGACGCACGGTGTACGTGTTCGAGGCGGACAAGGGCACCAGCTCGACCTGCTACAGCACGTGCACGAACGCCTGGCCGCCACTGACCACCACGGACAAGCCGCAGGCCGCCGGCGGCGCATCAGCCGCCTTGCTCGGCACCACCACCAGGACCGACCACACCACCCAGGTCACCTACAACGGCCACCCGCTGTACTACTTCGTCAACGACATCAAGCCCGGCGACACCGTCGGGCAGGGTCTCAACTCCTTTGGCGCGAAGTGGTACGTGGTCAACCCGGAGGGCAACAAGATCAAAACAGGCTGAGTGCTGTCGGGGTCAGGTGCCGACGTAGGCCGCGAGGTGCTCGCCGGTGAGGGTGGAGCGGGCGGCGACGAGGTCCGCGGGAGTGCCCTCGAAGACGATCCGGCCGCCGTCGTGACCGGCGCCGGGGCCGAGGTCGACGATCCAGTCGGCGTACGCCATGACCGCCTGGTGGTGCTCGATGACGATGACCGACTTGCCGGAGTCGACGAGCCGGTCGAGCAGGCCGAGCAGCTGCTCGACGTCGGCAAGGTGCAGGCCGGTGGTCGGCTCGTCCAGGACATACACGCCGCCCTTCTCGGCCATGTGGGTGGCCAGCTTGAGCCGCTGCCGCTCGCCGCCGGACAGCGTGGTGAGCGGCTGGCCGAGGCTGAGGTAGCCGAGCCCGACGTCGGCGAGCCGGTTGAGGACGGCGTGCGCGGCAGGCGTGCGCGCCTCCCCGGCGCCGAAGAACTCCTCGGCCTCGGTCACCGACATCGCGAGCACCTCGCTGATGTCGCGGCCGCCGAAGTGGTACTCCAGCACCGATGCCTGGAACCGCTTCCCTTCGCACTCATCGCAGGTGGTGGCGACGCCGGCCATCATCGCCAGGTCGGTGTAGATGACGCCGGCGCCGTTGCAGTTGGGGCAGGCGCCCTCGGAGTTGGCGCTGAACAGCGCCGGCTTCACGCCGTTGGCCTTCGCGAACGCCTTGCGGATCGGGTCGAGCAGCCCGGTGTAGGTCGCCGGGTTGCTGCGTCGCGAGCCGCGGATGGGCGCCTGGTCGACCGACACGACGCCCGCGGAGGCGGGGATGGAGCCGTGGATCAGCGAGCTCTTGCCGGAGCCGGCGACGCCGGTGACGACGCAGAGGACGCCGAGCGGGATGTCGACGTCGACGTCCTGGAGGTTGTGACGGGTGGCGCCGCGGATCTCCAGCGTGCCGGTGGGCTTCCGCACCGTCTCCTTGAGGGCGGCCCGGTCGTCGAAATGGCGGCCGGTGATGGTGCCGCTGGCCCGCAGCCCCTCGACGGTGCCCTCGAAGCAGACGGCGCCGCCCGCCGTACCAGCACCGGGGCCGAGGTCGACGACGTGGTCGGCGATCGCGATCGTCTCCGGCTTGTGCTCCACGACGAGCACCGTGTTGCCCTTGTCCCGCAGCCGCAGCAGCAGGTCGTTCATCCGCTGGATGTCATGAGGGTGCAGGCCGATGGTGGGCTCGTCGAAGACGTAGGTGGTGTCGGTGAGCGAGGAGCCGAGGTGGCGGATCATCTTGACGCGCTGCGCCTCGCCGCCCGACAGCGTGCCCGCCGGCCGTTCGAGCGAGAGGTAGCCCAGCCCGATCTCCACGAACGAGTCGAGGGTGTGCAGCAGTTTGGCGAGCAGCGGCGCGACCGACGGCTCGTCGAGGCCACGGATCCATTCGGCGAGGTCGCTGATCTGCATCGCGCAGGCGTCGGCGATGTTGATGCCCTCGATCTTCGAGGAACGGGCCTGCTTGCTGAGCCGGGTGCCGTCGCACTCGGGACAGGTGGTGAAGGTGACCGCCCGGTCCACGAACTCCCGGATGTGCGGCTGCATCGCCTCCCGGTCCTTGGACAGGAACGACTTCTGGATCTTGGGGATCAGCCCCTCGTAGGTGAGGTTGACGCCGTCGACCTTGACCTTGGTCGGCTCCTTGTAGAGGAAGTCCTGGAGCTCCTTCTTGGTGTACTGGCGGATCGGCTTGTTCGGGTCGACGAAGCCCGACTCGGCGTAGACCCGCACCGTCCAGAAGCTGTCGGACTTCCAGCCGGGGATGGTGAACGCGCCCTCGGCGAGTGACTTGGAGTCGTCGTACAGCTGGGTCAGGTCGATGTCGTTGACCGCGCCCCTGCCCTCGCAGCGCGGGCACATGCCGCCGGTGATGCTGAAGCTGCGACGCTCCCTCATGGTCTTCCCGGCGCGCTCCAGCGTGACCGCACCCGCTCCGCTTATCGAGGCGACGTTGAAGGAGAACGCCTGAGGAGAGCCGATGTGCGGCTGCCCGAGCCGACTGAAGAGGATGCGCAGCATCGCGTTGACGTCGGTGGCGGTGCCGACGGTGGAGCGGGGGTCGGCGCCCATCCGCTGCTGGTCGACGATGATCGCGGTCGTCAGCCCATCGAGTACGTCGACCTCGGGCCGCGCCAGCGTCGGCATGAAGCCCTGTACGAAGGCGCTGTAGGTCTCGTTGATCAGCCGCTGCGACTCCGCGGCGATCGTGCCGAACACCAGCGAGCTCTTGCCCGAGCCGGAGACGCCAGTGAAGACCGTCAGCCGGCGCTTCGGGAGCTCGACGCTGACGTCCTTGAGGTTGTTCACGCGCGCGCCGTGCACGCGGATCAGATCGTGGCTGTCGGCAACGTGCGGCGCGGACGACTGCGTGTCCGTCCTCGTGGCCATGGTCATCGTGTCTCCATCTGTTCGGCGGGGCCGCCTTCGCGGCCTCCGTTGGCGCCGCCCGGCTCAATCTGACCAGTTTTGAGCATTATGTCTGGTTTCTCCGTCGTTGGCGCGGGTCGCGGCAACGGTCCCCTGTCTACCTGATCGGCGGGGTCGGCCGGGGTCGCGCTCGGCGCAAGAACCACGGCATCCAGGCCGCTTCGGCCCGTGGAGCCTCCGGGCCCCGGCCGTCGCGCATCTCGTTCACCTCGCGCCAAGCCTGGATGCGGCGCGAGGAGATACGGAACCAGCGGCGCCTCGCCGTCCCGGTCGTGCGCGGCCTCCTTCACGTGACGTCTGTGCAGGTCAGGGCCGCGAGCGCCGGACGGCTCAGCGCAGCTCCTGAATGCGGATCAGGTTGCCCGCGTGATCGCGGAAGGCGCAGTCGCGAACGCCGTACGGCTGCTCGGTCGGCTCCTGGACGACCTCGGCGCCGCTGGCCTCCACCCGCTCGAAGGTGCCGTCGAGGTCGGCGGCGGCCAGGAGGATGCCGGCATAGGTGCCCTTGGCCATCATCTCGGCGATGGTGCGACGCTCGTCGTCGGTGACGCCGGGGTCGGCGGCCGGCGGGTGCAGGACGATGGACGTGCTGGGCTGGCCGGCGGGGCCGACCGTGAGCCAGCGCATTCCGCCGTATCCGACGTCCTTGCGGACCTCGAAGCCGAGGGTGTCGCGGTAGAAGGCCAGGGATTCGTCCGGGTCGTTGTGCGGGAGGAAGCTCGCGTGAATGGTGATGTCCATGGCGGTCACGCTAGGCGCGGTTCGGCAATCGGCGCTTCTCGATTCCTGATCGGTCTGGTCACCTGCTTCGCCACGCAGGACGGCATCCCCGCCGTCGTGCGCGCCGCCTGGCGCCGATACACGCTGGGCGGCACACCGACCAACTCGGTGAAGCGCGTGCTGAAAGTGCCCAGCGACGAGCAGCCGACCGCGAAACACACCTCGGTGACGCTGAGGTCGCCACGACGCAGCAGCGCCATCGCGCGCTCGATGCGCCGCGTCATCAGATAGGCGTACGGCGACTCGCCGTAGGCGAGCCGGAACTGGCGGCTGAGGTGCCCGGCCGACATGTTCACACCGCGGGCGAGCGCCTCGACGTCCAGCGGCTGTGCGTACTCCCGGTCGATCCGGTCGCGGACGCGGCGCAGCCGCGCGAGGTCGCGCAGGTGCTGCTCTGCGGCGGGTCTGCTGGCCACCTGCGCATCGTACGTCGCACCGGAGTCGCCCAGCGCCGCCGGCGTCCCACCCCACCGCTCCCCCGTCCATGACGTGCCGATCGAGTGCGCCAGGTAGAGCGCTCCGCAGCGGTGTTCCGGGGCCGTTGTCGCCTGTTCTCAGTTGACTGGCCAAGTCTCAGCAGATGTGTGCCTTTTGCAGCAGTCCGACCACGCGAACTCGAAGGCCGCTCAGCGGCAATCAGTCATTGAAGAGCCAGACGGTTGAGCGGCGGGCACGAGCTCAAGGCAGCGGCCTGGTGGCTGCCCCAGCCGAACCGCTCAGCCGGCCCCATGAAAATCGAAAGGCCGAGGCTAATGCGCGTGTTCTTAGGTATGGCCGCGAAGCGTCCGGGGGTGGATATCGGTCAACCTCTCTCCTTGGCCCGTTCGCTTCTCGGTGACGTGTTTCCTGTGCCGTTGGAAACCGTCGATGCCGCCGAGTGGGCAGGCAGGGGCGCCGCGTTGCTCGCCTGGTCCAATGAGGAAGGGGCCGGTGCACACCCACTGCTGATCGTGCGGGGGGACCATGGCGGCTTAGGCATAAGCGGCACGCTTGCCTCACAGCGGGACGCACGGCGTCTCATCCAAGCTTCCGATCTGAGTGATGTGGTGGCGGATATCGCTGGTTGCTTCTCCGCCCTCCGCGTGGCGGAGGGAGAGCTTCAAGCAGCAACGGCAAGCACCAGGGCTCTTTCCGTCTTCTACGCTGAGAACGAAGATCTCCATCTGGTGGGAACTCGCGCTCTGCACGTGCACCTCGTGGCGAACGGAGGAAAGGTCTCCTGGAACGAGATAGCCCTGCAAACCATGATCCGTCAGGGGTACTTCCTCTCCGATGAGACCCCTTACCGAGGTGTGACGGCGCTTGGGCCATCCTCCGTGATCACGATCAAGGACGGTCGTAGGAGGATCATCACGCGTCCGCTGCCGCCGGCACCACCAGCGCCGACATCGGCCAGAGCCAAACGTAAGTCGATCAGGCAGTTGAGTGACGCCCTCGTCGCCGCCGTTGAGCCGTTGATGGCCGTATCTGAACCGGTTAATCTAGCGCTGACCGGTGGGCGCGACAGCCGTCTGATGGCGGCGCTTCTACACGCGGGCCATATCCCTTTCCGCGTAACGACCAACGGTCTCGATACCCACCCCGACGTGATCATCGCCAGGGCGATCGCCGCTCGGTTACGTATACACCACACGGTCATCCCACCTGTGCAGACCGAGGCGAAGGACGCCGTGCTCGTCCCGCACCCGAGCCTGCGCACCTATGAGGTCATCCGAGCCTGCGAAGGCATGACCTCGGCGTACGAGAGCATCGTGGACTACCGCCCGTACTCCACGATGCCGACCATGTCCGGGCAGAGCGGTGAGATCCTCAGGGGCGGTTTCCTCTACAGTCAGGGGCAGACCACCGACAAGGCGATGCATCGCAGGGTCAATGACTTCTTCCTCAAGAACGAACCGCTGTTCACCGACGAAGCGAACGAGCATGCCCGCGGGCTTGCGGAGCCATGGCTGCGACGAGTTGGCGAGAACCCGTGGGAAGTGCTCGACCACCTGTATGTCACGTACCGCGTGGGACGTTGGCACGCCTCGGCAAGAGTAGGGTCCCTGCGGCGCGGGGATCCGATTCAGCCGTTCCTCGACAATCGCATGGTGGTCGAGGCGCTGTCACTCGATCCGCAATGGCGGCATTCGGAAGAAGTCGTCTACGCGTTGATCAGCCGATTGGCTCCCGGCCTGCAGGAGATCGAACTTGAGGGCAAGCCCTGGCGCTTCCAAACCGGGGAGGCGAAAGCACCGCGTAGATGGTGGCAGCGAGTGCGGACTTCCATGCCGCCCGCTCCGAAGCGTGGCAACAACTGGAATTGGCGTACCAGCCCAGGGCCCCATCTGTCCGCTCTGCTCGCAGAGTTCGTGCTCGAGCGAGCCGACGCCCTGGCCTCCCTCGTACGCGGCGACGAGTTGAAGGCTTTCTTCTCCGAACCTGTCGTGAAGCAGCCTGCACTGGCCTGGAACCTTTACACGGTCGCCGCCCTGCTTACCGGCGTCTTTCCAGGAAAACCTCCCGCAAGCACAGATCCGATTCGTATGGAGATCCCGCAGGAGCCCTGAAGGAATGCCTTGGCGATCCCGCTGCGGCGCGGCGAACTCCTCGGGCCCCGCCGGCAAGACGTCCACTTGGAGTTCGGCACTCTGGAAGTGGCCCACACCCTCCAACGGGTCGGCGGTCGCCCCCAGTTCGTCAAGCCCGAGACAGAGGACTCGGCGCGAACAATTCCACTCCCTCGGTTGACAAACGGCACCGACCGCACCGCCATGAGCACACCCGCTCCAGGGCGTTGCCGTGATTCCAGCCTGCCGCATGGATCCGCTACGCCACCTCGTACGTCAGCATCTTGGCTGTCCAAAGATGGCGGTCAGGGGCGCTGCTACGAGGCGATCTCGCCACTTCCTCAAGCGGCATAGCGGTTCACCTTGTGTCGGCGTACGGGTTCCAGCGCAGACCAGGTTCAGATCTCCGTGAAGAGATGATCGCCAGGTGCCAGGTGTGATCTTTAGACGCTCTTGCTCTGTTGCCAGGCCGCGGACAGGTGTCGGTGCTATCAGCCACGAGCCTGCCAGGTACACAGGCAGGCCCGGTTGCCTTCGGGGTCGGCGAGTACCCAGAAGCTCGGCGCCTCATCGTCGCTGACCAGCGTGCCACCGGCGGCGAGTGCCGCGTCTATCCGTGGCTGGACCTGCGCAGGATCCACCCACACGTCGAGATGCCAGCGCTGGCGGGGTTCCTCGGTGCCGGACGTCTGGAACCACACGGTCGGATGAACGTCGGCTGGGTCGCGGAGTTCGTCGCCGATGTCAGGGCCGGACAGATGCTCCATCGCCAGCACCGCGGCCCAGAAGGGCAGAATCGACTCTTGGACCGGGGTGTCGAGGGCGAGTTCGAGCCGGGAGACGTTCGAGGACTCCAGCTGCACCCCGGCGTCGGCAGCGATGGAGGAGACGACGCGGGCCAACCGAATATCGCGGTCTGTGACCGCGCGCTCGTCGTGGCTGCTCAACCGAACGTCTACGTGGGTGTAGCGCAGGTTGAGGTCGGGATGATGGTTCATCTCCTCGGCTGCCGCGCCGATGGCGTTGACGACTGAGAGCCCGGTCGCGAAGTTCTTGGTGTGGATGCGGGTCTGCAGGCCGCCGAGCAGGTACGCCCACCCGTCCAGCCCTTCGTCTGCGATCTGCTGTCCGGTTAGCTTGCTCATAGGACATCCTTGCATGTCAGGCACCTGACGACGGCCAGTCACGGATCTACACGCTTACCCGTTCTCAACTCCGCATTCCTACACCTTGACAACTTCATTGAGCATCGTCACGGCCTCAGCGACCACCCGCAGTCTTCTGATCTGTAGGGAAGCTCCAGCATGCCGCTGACAGGCGCTGTGCGCCTACCACTTGGAATCACCGGTCTGCACAGGATCGTTATAAGACATCTCTTATCTCGCCACCACCACCCTCATACTCTTTCCCTGCTATATCCCCCCAAGCAAGGACGCTGATGAAGCTCTTATTAGCAGGCCTCGTCGCAACGGCCGCGACCGTGTGCGCGGTGGCCGTACCCGCTCAGGCGGCATCCGTGCAGGCCGCTCCAGTGGACCTGGTGAAAACCCTGAAGGCCCAGCTGGTCCCGGGCAAAGGCGTAAAGATCAACCAATCAAGCGACATCACCCTCGATTTCACCGCCAACGACCAGGCTATGCAGGTAAAGGTGAGCACCCGCACGTTCGGCACCCTGGCTTTCGGCAAGGGCAACGCAGCGGCTGCCGACCTCCGTATCCGGATGTCCTCACGCCAGAAAGGGCCCAACCCTCCCTATCGGGTCATCGCTGAGGGCAGAAACGCCTACGTGACCAACGCCGGAATCGCCAAGGCACTGCCTTCTGGTCGTCCCTGGATCCAGTCGAAGACCAGTGGGCACGAAAACGCCGTCCTCAACGTGGGCGTCACTCCAACGGAACTCCAGTTCATGCTGGATAACGCATCAGAAGTGGCGACCGGCGAATATCAGGGCACCGCCACACTCGCCGATTTCCGGCACGACAAGTCCGCCGGGGAAGGCAACGTCGAGTTCCACCTGTACTTCGATGCGCACAACCTGCTCACCCGCACGGTCGTCGACACGACTGCCTACCCGGACGGCGACACCACGGCCTATGACCAGATGGTCTTCCACACCGATACCAAGTATTCGGACTGGGGCGTCAAGGTGAAGATCGCCGCACCGGCGGCCAACAAGGTCATCAGCGAGACGAAACTCAACGCGAAGACCCGCAAGGCCGTCATAAAGGCTGGCTATCCGGAGAGCGGCCCCTTCTAACCTGCGCCAAGAAGGAACCGACGTCGGCGGGCAACTCGCTTACATCTTTCCCGCCGGAGCGGCGTCCCCTTCGGAGGAGCATGGGAACTAATCAGGAGGCGCTGAGCCCTTTTCATCCGTGGCCGAGCTTTCCTGCGGATCTGGCGAAAGGCCCGTGAGACGGCTCGGAGCGCCGAGGACCACGCCTCACTGCCTGCCTCTTCACGTGGCTCAACGCGGGCGTTCCGCCGAAGCAGGTAGCCGAGTGGCAGGCAACGGTGTGGAGGTCGGGCCTTCGAGAAATGCCTCATGGGTCAAGACGAGATCGTCAAGCGGCGAATCAGCGAGGTCGTGGGCTCCAGCGCCTCCGGCGCCTGGCTCGTTACAGGTACGCTCGCGTTCTCGGGCGCCGACGTGTTCGACGTACTGGAGGAGCAGACGTCTGCACGGCGGCTCCACCTGTGACGGGCGGAAGGCGCCGCACTTCCGGCGTCCGCGCTGGCCCTGACGGCGCGTTCACCTTCGCCGACATTCCGTCCGTCTCCGGGGCGATCACGTATGACGTGCTCTGGAACGGCAACTCGAACTTCCGGTGGAGCAGGACCTTGGCGACCGTCACGGTGGCCAGGCAGATCATCATCACGGTTCGGGGACGCTCGTAGCCGGTAGCCGGCGCAGGATGGTGGGAGCCAGCGATTCGGCCCCTGCCATCCGCTCGACCTCAGCAGGTCGTGCGGGTGGCGTGAGGTCGGTGGCCCGCAGCTCCAAGGTCGCGTCCGTCGAGGACCTCGATGTCGGTGATGACCGTCGCAGTTGGATTCAGGCTCAGCCAGATGACGTCCTCACCATCACGTTCCAGCTGCACCACCCAGAAACCCGACGACCCCGGCAGGGCGGTCAAAAGGTTGGTGCAGGTGGGAGTACAGGTGCACACGCCGTAGAACAGCAGATCTTCTACCGTGTCCGCTAAAGGATCACCCTCATCCTCGGCACGCAGTAACGCGATGATGTCAGCGGCGAGGCCGGGAAATACCTCCGCCAAGCGCGGGTGATGGGCGGCAGCCACGATGAGGACAGTACACAGCACGACGTGTTACGTCTTCGCCGCTACCCGTCTGAAATAGGCCGATCCCTCGCCCTATGGGCCCGAGGTTGAACGACACATTGAGTGCCTGATCGCAAACGGGAGCCGCCGCCCTGGTCACTTGGCAGATATGGTCCGGTGGCGTGTGATCACGTAAGGCAGCGTTGCTGTACGGGGCTGCTGTACAGCATTTCGGTCAACCTGCTGTGGCGCAGTTGTCACCTGGTTCGCCGCTCGGAAGGTGCGACGCCGACCTTTCGGCATCTCAGCCGTCGGCTGACGGGTACCGGCATTCCGCAAGGTCATCGGCGAGGTCCTGCACGGCGAGATCGGCGTTCAGCTCGGTGACCACCGCCTGCGTCAGCGGGCGAAGGGCGTAGACGTGCCGCACCGAATCGAGGTCCACGGGGACTTCGTAGTAGTCCTCGGCAAACCGCCGAAACGCCTCCGGAGACAGATCGACGAGCCGCGCGAACAGGTATGCCGCTCCATCGGGGTCGCTCACGCCGTCCGGGTAGTCGATCTCGCCTACCCGCCAGCGCTCATCACCGGTTTCCCGCCACAGACAAGCGGTAACCATCGGCATGCCGTCCTCGTCGCAGAACGCCGGCTCCTGCACGCAGTGGCGGAACACCTCGGGGACGGAGTCGAGCACCCCCGGCCACGGCCCGTCGTTGCCGTATGGGCTCATCACCGCCTCGTGGTCGAAGCCGCGGATGTAGGCGCCTACCGCTGAGAAGACGATGGAGTACTCGTCTCCCGAGCCGTTGCGCATCGAGGCCATCTCCTCCCCGGGGCTCCAACTCGCATCGAAGGAGTGGTAACGGCTGGACCATTCCGGGCTCAGGATGGCTTCCAGTACAGCCATGGACCGGCACAGGTCGCGGAGCACCGGGACCTCGGGTAGTAAACGGGCCACATCGTGAGCAATCATGAGTTCCATCCAATCGGATGCCGGTGACATTCCTCCCGGCGTTCTCCGAAGGGCATTGGACTGCCAGCACTTCTCGAAAGGCAGCGGCTGGGCGCTGGGCCGATGTCGTGGAAACTCCTTACCGTTCAATCCTGCGCGGGTCTTGCTCGGCACCAGAGAGATCCCGCCCGTTCCATGCAACCCCCGCCCAGGCAGGACGCATCTCCTCTGATGTGAAGCCATCTATCTGGGAGAGCAATGAGCCGTGACGACGAGGAGTACACCGCCTACGTGAGTGGCCGGCTGTCCTGGTTGCGGAAGATCGCTTACCCGTTGTGCCAGGACTGGCACCGCGCGGACGACCTGGTGCAGACGGCGATAACACGGCTCTACGTCAAATGGCGCCAGGCGCGGGCCGCCGACGACCTCGACGCCTACGTACGGGTGATGCTGATCCGGGTCTTCCTCGCCGAACAGCGAGGGGGCTGGTTCTCTCGGGTACGGCTGACGTCCGCAATACCCCACCAGCCGTTCGAAGGCGGCGACCGGGACATAGCCATGGACGTTAACCGGGCCCTCGCCGCCGTTCCTCCGCGCCAGCGCGTCACCCTCGTGTTGCGCTTTCACTGCGATCTGAGCGTGGAGCAGACCGCCCACGCGCTGGGCTGCTCCACCGGAACCGTCAAGAGCCAGACCGCCCGCGGCCTCGCCACCCTGCGCTCGATGCTCGCCGCACCGGAATCCGGTCTAGCACGTACGGAGAAATGCTGATGGACGTAAAGCAGGTTTTCGACTCGCTGGCGCGGCAGGAGCAGCCACCTATCGCGGTGGACGTGAGCCAGGCCATTGCGGCAGGACACGCCATGCGCAGACGTCAGCGTGCTGCCGTCGCCGGGATTTCGGCGGTGGCGGTCGCGGCCGCGCTCGTGGCCTGGACGGTTCATCCGTGGTCGGGGCAGCGGGACATCGTCGCCGTCGCCGCCCCCGTGCCGACCGCACCCGCCGTGCCATCCGCCACGGCCACGCCACGGCCCACCTACAAGGGATTCGCGTCCCTGAAGAAGAAGTTTCCGCCCAAGGGAAAAATCGCCTCCGTGCCGCCACTTTTGATGTGGGTAAGTGACGCGCCCAGCAAGAACGAGCTCTTCCTTTGCGAGAGTGGGCCGAACGGTGGCTCCTGCAGCGGATTTCCTCCGCTTGCCGCCAAGGAGTTCGCCCGCCCTCAGGGCAAGCTTCGCGGTGTGGGGGTCTGGTTCGGGGTGGCCAAGGACGACGTTCACGGAGTTACGGTCATCACCAAGGACGGGCGGAAGTTTCCAGGAAGCCTCACGCGGGGTGTCGCCGCGGGGCTCGGGCTTTGGGCCGTCGAGTATCCCTCGGGAGCCGAAGTGCGGACGATCGTCGTCACCGGCGCGAGAGGGGAGACCCTGCAGCGGATCGCCTGAAGACGGGGCTGACGGTTTACCCCTGGATGGTCACCGACCACACGACCTGCACGACCCACCCGAGACCGGCCAGATCAAGATGACGTGCCGCAGGCCAGCGCGTTCAGCTTGTTCCGGAAGGAACCGTTTCAGCTCCGTGTCGGCAGGTGCATGGCCAGGCCGTCCAGTACTCGTTCCAGCCCCGCTTCGAACGCGCGGTCCTGGCGGTCGGCGGCGTGCGGGGTCTCCGCCTCGATGATCACCCTGGTGAACCGCGGATAGCGACCGCTGCTGATGATCGCCGGGCCGTACTCGCCCTGTCGTGCCATCCACTGCTCGTGGCTCAGCCCGGACCGCCGCGCCGCCTCCCGGTCTCCCAGTTCCCCGAGCACGTGGCCGAGCACGAACGCCGACAGCGTGCCGAGGTTGGCAAGCATCTCGTCCGTGTCCAGGTCCATGCCGTCGAACACCGACAGTGACAGCTCCATCCACCAGAGGCTGTTCGGGCCGTGGTTGGCACGGCCCGATGACAGTGTAGGCAGCCATGAGTGCCGCAGCGCTGTCTCGCGCAGCAGGCGCGCGATGGTGCGCAGGTCGGCCCGCCAGTCGCCGGACAACACCGTGCCACGCAACTCGCCCATGACCTCGTCGGCCATCAATTCCAGCACGTCGTCCTTCTTGGCCACATACCGGTACAGCGAGGTCGTCCCGGTGCCGAGTTCGGCGGCGATCCGCCGCATCGACACGGCGTCGAGCCCCTCCGCGTCCGCGATCCTGACCCCGGCGGTCGCGACGTCGCGCCTGCTGTGAGTGGGCTTCGGGCCCCGTGTTCCGTGCTCTGGACGCATCCAGATCACCGGGTAGTCATCCGCCACTCTCGCCTCCGTCGATATTGCGAACACTGTACCCAGTGCCCTACCGTGACGATACTGAGAACAGTGTTGCCGGGTTTGGAGGAAAACGTGGACTACGACGTGGTAGTGGCTGGCGCGGGCCCGGTGGGCCTGCTGCTGGCCTGCGAACTCCGGCTGGGCGGCGCTCGCGTGCTGGTCCTCGAACGCGAGGCGGACACACCGCCGGCCAAGTTCGGGTCCATGGGTGCCCGCGCGGTCAACGCGCCATCGGTGCACGCGCTGCACCTGCGGGGCCTGCTGCCCGCCGTCGAGAAGGCCGCCATCATGTGGATTGGCGCGATCCCCGAGATCCCCGAGCCCACGACAGGCGAGCGCCCTGAGATCTTCGTGGGCCACTTCGCCGGGATCGACATCCGCGCCGACCGCCTAAGGCCCCCCGGACCCGGCGAGGAGTTTCTCGGCGCGGGCGTGATCAGCCAGGGAGACCTGGAAGCGGTCTTCGGGGACCGGGCGTCGGCGCTGGGTGCGGAGGTGCGCCGTGGGGTCGCGCTGACCGGACTCGACACCGACGCCGACGGCATCATCGTCCGCACCGGACGCGGCGATGTCCGGACGGCCTGGCTGGTGGGGGCCGACGGCGGTCGCAGCACCGTGCGCGGACTCGCCGGGTTCGACTTCCCCGGCGTGGACCCCGTCTTCACCGGCCGCCAGGCGATAGTGGACCTCGACGATCCCGGCAAGCTCACCGCGGGCGGCTGGCAGCCGGGTGAGAACGGCTCCTACACGCTCGGCGGCTGGGCCGACGGCGACGGTCCACTCCGCGTCCACACCGTCGAGTACGACGCCCCTCCCTCCGACCGCGACGCACCCGTCACGGCGGAGGAGATGCAGGCCAGCCTGCGCCGGGTCAGCGGTACCGACGTGAGAGTCACCCGTGTGCACGTCGGCACCCGCTACGCCGACACGACCCGGCAGGCCACCACTTACCGGCGGGGCAGGGTGCTGCTGTGCGGGGACGCGGCACACGTGCACTCGCCCGCCGGTGGGCAGGGCATGAATCTGGGCATCGGCGACGCGATCAACCTCGGGTGGAAGCTCGCACTCGTCGCGCGCGGCGCGGCGCCGGACCCGCTGCTCGACACCTACACGGCCGAGCGTCACCCGATCGGCGCGTGGGTGCAGCGGTGGAGCATGGCGCAGACCGCGCTGAGCACGGCGCGGGGACCGCGCGCGGACGCGCTGCGCGAGGTGATGTCCGACCTGCTCGACACACCTGACGGCGCCACGCACGTGGTGTCGATGATCGGTGGAAACTGGCAACGCTACGACCTACCGGGCAGTCATCCCCTGATCGGCCGCCGGGTGCCCGTCCTGCCGCTCGACGACGGCACCACCCTCTCCGGGCACTTCCGCGACGGCCGCGCGGTACTGCTCGACGCGGGCACCGGCGCCGCCGCGACGGCTGAGGCATGGTGCGACCGGGTCACGGTGGTGACCGCGCGGCCGACCGCGTACCCAGATCAGCCGATGGCCGCGCTGGTGCGCCCGGACGGCCACGTCGCCTGGGTCGCACTCGGCGAAACCGACGGCGTCGGTCTCCGCGCGGCGCTGACCGCCTGGCTCGGCGCGCCCGCCTGATTCCGCACCACGCTCCCGGCCGGCCGCAGTCGCATCCGGCTCACCCCGCACGCGAACCTGAAGCCTCTGCGTCCGCCAACTCGACGGTGAGATGCGGCGGCACTCATGCCGTGATACATCAATGCCCATCGCTCGCTGACGTTACTGTCAGCGTTGCTGTCACAGACACCAGTCTCCAGGGACGTTGTTAGCAAGGTCGGTCTGGCCGATAGCCGCCCCAAGACGACATGCCGGTGTTGCCTCACGGCGTTGAATCCACGGAGCTCCCCAAAACCGGTGAAACTCGGTCGAGAGTGCCGGCCCCGTACGTGGCGTTCCGCCGGTCCCGCGCGGCGTCCAGGCTGGTTGCATGCCGCGCCGACGCCATCACCCCTCGTGGAAAAGGGTGGTCCGTCGACACCGCCTCGGCCGCCCCCACCCCCACCGCCCCCGCGTCGTCGCCAGAGGCCGCCGACTTCCCGGTCACCGTCCAGGCGGGCAACGGCATCACCGTCCGCCGACGGCCAGGCCGCCTCCGGCTTGGCGACCGGTCCCCGACCGAACCGACCGGCGGTCACCCGCCCGTGCGCCTACCGCTTGGCGAACAACTCCGCGACATCTCGTCCCTGCTCTGGGCAAGAAGCGGCTCGGCAAGCTCACGGTTCAGGACGTTCGGGTCTTCATCACCCGAGTTCGCAAGGAGTGCCAGTGCTGCAAGCACGGGTGGGATGCGTTCAAGGCCCGGCCGCTGTGCTGCGCGCTCAAGGGCGGGACCTGCTGCCAGTCCTATCTGTCCACGCGCATGGTGCAGTCCATCCACGCTGCCCTTCGGAACTCCCTGGCATGCGCGGTCCGGGAGGAGGTCATCCCGCGCAACATGGCGACGCTGGTCACGATCTCGACGCTGAAGTACAACGTGAACCGTGGCCTGACAACGGAGCAAGCCCGGCGTGTCCTCAAGGCATCCCGAGAGGGCCTGGGAGACATGCGGCTTCACGACCTCCGACACACCTGCATGAGCCTCCTGCGCCAGGACGGCTTGATCATTTATGCGATCAAACGCCAGGATGGGACTCCCACCGAAATGTAGGTAGCGATGAAGGTAGCCCTCGGCGTCATCGCCGCTCTCGCCGCCATAGCCGTGGTCGCAGTGTCAACCATTGGCGCGCCCGCGCTTACGTTCCTCGTGACCTATGGCTGCCATGGTGCCGAGGATCAGTTGGCTGAGTCCATGAAGGCACATCGGATCTTTGAAACGTACCCGCCAGGCGCTCAGGCACAGGGTCAACGGGAATCCACCTGCGACGACGACGATCGAGTGGTGGACGTGTCTCAGGAATACCGGCTCCCCAGCAGCCGAGACGATGTGATCGACTTCTACCGCAAGCTCGCCCTGAGAGACGGATGGAAGCCATCACCGGAGATGAGGGAAGCGGACGATTTCTGCTTCACCAAAGCCATCGACGGCAAGGACACCGATCTGACGGTGTGGACGGGAGACGAATCCGACACCTTCTACGTGGGCTTGAGCTCGTCGATCGAGAGTGGTGGGTGGTGGTGTTGAACGAGGTCGAGTTGGACGTTGCCGTCACCGGACACAGAAACGCCCCGGAGCGATCTTCGCTTCGGGGCATTCGTGCTGCTCAAGAGAGGTGGTCAGGGGCAGGGTCGAACTGCCGACCTTCCGCTTTTCAGGCGGACGCTCGTACCAACTGAGCTACCTGACCCAGAGCGGTCCTGACGGGACTTGAACCCGCGACCTCCACCTTGACAGGGTGGCGAGCACTCCAAACTGCTCTACAGGACCTTGCTTTTCTTTCTTTCCGCTTTGCGCTCGCTTAGCTTACCAGCTCTTCGGTGGTCTTCGACCGACCGTTTTGCGGGTGCGCCAGGCGCTCGCAGTGCCCCCAACGGGATTCGAACCCGTGCCGCCGCCTTGAAAGGGCGGTGTCCTAGGCCGCTAGACGATGGGGGCTCAGGATTCCCTGTCGCCTTCCGTCGGAGACCTCTGAAGCATAGGGGACGATTGCCTCTGATGCCAAAGCGGCGGACCGGCGGCCGGCGTTGTGGTGCCGTTGATCGTTCCCGATGGCGTCGGGGCGTTCGTCGGCTCCGGAGAAATCATACGTCCAGGGTCCGGCTCCACGTGACGCTGGATGTACACCGACTGCTCTCCGAGGCCGCCGAGCGTGATGTCGTCCCAGGCCTGCAGGCGTTTGGTCTGCTTGTCGAAGTAGAGGACCGAGGCCTGGACGGGGGTGGGCTGGGCGTGTTCGAGCGCGCGCAGCCCGGCGCCGCCGGTGGAGCCCTGCACGAGCATGCGGGTGCCCGTGGGTAGCAGGGTGGTCGATCTTTCGTGGGTGTGTCCGGCCAGGATCATGGGGGTGGCGCCGGAGAAGCCGCGTCCGATCTCGGGGTCGTGGACGGCCACCAGGTCGGGGCGGGACAGGTGTGGCAGGTGGGAGCGTCCGAACTGTTCAAGCGCGTCCGGGTCGGAGTCGACGGCGACGGACTTGTCGGGTGTGAAGCGGGGGTCGCCGAGGCCGTAGATGGACAGTCCGGCGACCTTACGGGTCTTGTCGTCCAGGACTATGGCGTTCTTCTGCTTCTCGACCGCCTTCTGGGTCTCCATGGAGTCGTGATTGCCGCGGACGTAGACGTACGGGACGCCGAGCCGCCGGATCTCGTCGACGAACTTGTTCTCGGCCTTGGTGCCGTGGTCGGAGATGTCGCCCGTGTCGACGACGAGGTCGGCCGCGAACTGGTCCTTGAGGGACCGGATGACGTTCCAGGCGATCGGGTTGAGGTGGATGTCCGAGACGTGGAGTACTCGGATGGATCGTGGATCCGCGTCGTAGAGCGGCAGGGTCGAGACGGTGTCGTACAGCTTGGAGACGTTCGTGACCAGTTTGGTGAGTTGCGCGCGATACGACTCGAACCGCGTCACGATCGACTCCGCGCTGCCCACCAGCGACGGCGCGGCGGCGATCAGCCCGGAGTAGCGCGGCTCCACGAGCGAGCTGGGGCGGAACGTGAGCGCCGCGAGCACCCCCGTCCCCGCGAGGGCCACAGAGGCCGCCACAAGGCCCAGGAGAGCCGTTTTCGGACGCCTGTAGACCAACAGGACCGCTACCAGCGCCCCCGCCCCTGAGCACAGCAGCGAGCGGATGACGAGGGCGCGCACGCCGTCCAGGAGATCGCTCTCGATGAGGCCCGGCAGGCGGTCGGCCAGGCGCGGGTCCTCGATGAGCGCCTTGGCGCGGTCCTGGTCGATGTTCTCGAGGGTGATGCGGAGCCGCAGAGGGGCGTCGTGGGTGCGGAAGGTGAGCGTGCCGAGCGGGCTGGCGTCGACGACGGTCTCGCCCCGCCAGGCGGGACGCAGGGACATCCCGGTTTCGACCGGGCCGACCTCGGCTGTGACCGTCCCGCTGAAGAAGATGCCCAACCAGGCGCCTGTAGCGGCCACGAGGAGCACCCCGAGCACCCTCGACGACCGCGACCGGATGACAGCGTTCAGCCTGTCGACGAACTTCATACAGTTTCTTGCTTACCCGACCGCCGGGGCAGAATGGCACCTGTGATCGAGGTTTCGCGGGAGAAGTTCGAGGAGCTCGTGGCCGAGGCCCTGGACACGATCCCGCCCGACCTGACCCGCGTGATGAGCAATGTCGTCGTCACCGTCGTCGACGATCCGCCCGAACCCAACCTGCTGGGCCTGTACACCGGAATCCCCCTTACGCAGCGCGGTGATTGGTACTCCGCGGTCCTGCCCGATCGCATCGAGATCTACCGCAATCCGATATGCCGGATTTGCGACACGGAGGAGGACGTGGTCCACGAGGTGCGCGTCACGGTCGTCCACGAGGTCGGCCACCACTTCGGGATCGACGACGACAGGCTCCACGAACTCGGCTGGTAACCGCTTGCAACGTGTTGGCTTCTTTGGGTTGCGGCAGGCCGCGTGATCGGGCACCTTAGGTGACATAGCGAACACTGTGAGTCAGGCACAGCGGAGTCCAATGGGGGCCATGCGGACGCGACGGCTGCCGGGACGGCATCGCCGTGCCGAAGAACGCCAAACGACATACGGCGAGGTCATCGCCGTCAAGGAGTTCCGCGCGCTCTGGTACGGCCAGGGTCTCTCCCTGCTCGGCGACCAACTCGCGCAGGTCGCGCTGGCCGTACTCGTGTACGACCGCACGCGCTCGCCGCTCGCCACCGCGGGCGTCTACGCGCTGACCTACCTGCCGTCGATCGCGGGCGGCCCGCTGCTGGCCGGGCTCGCCGACCGGTTCGCGCGCAGGGGCGTCATGATGACGTGCGACCTGATCCGTGCGCTGCTGGTCGCGGCGATGGCGCTGCCGATCATGCCGTTCTGGGCGCTCTGCGCGCTGGTGTTCCTGGTGGTGCTGCTCAGCGCGCCGTTCTCGGCCGCGCGGGCGGCGCTGCTGCCCGAGGTACTCGAAGACGACCGGTACGTCGTGGGCTCGGCGTTGCAGAACATGACGAACCAGGCCGTGCAGATGCTGGGGTTCGCGGCCGGAGGAGCAGTGATCGCCGCCATGGGCCCGTACCGCGCGCTGGCGCTCGACGCGGCCACGTTCCTGGGGTCGGCGCTGATCCTGCTCTCCGGCGTGCGCCCGCGTCCCGCCGCGGTGCGTTCCGCCGCGAAACCGTCCATGTGGACGATGACGCGCGCAGGGGCGCGGCTCGTCTTCGGCGACAAGAAGCTGCGCACGCTCGTCCTGTTCGCCTGGCTCTGCGGCTTCTACATCCTGCCCGAGGGCCTCGCGGTGCCGTACGCGGCGAAGCTCCACACCGGGGCGCTGTCGGTCCCGGTGATCACCGGGCTGCTGATGGCCGCGATGCCGACCGGCACCGTCCTGGGGGCGTTCGTGTTCAGCCGATTCGTCTCACCGTCACGGCGGCTGCGCATGATGGGCTGGCTGGCCATGCTGAGCTGTGCGCCGCTGGTGGTGACGGCGACTCACCCGCCGCTGGCGATGGTGCTCGGCGCCTGGGTCCTGTCGGGGATAGGTGGGGCGTACCAGCTTGCGGCGAACGCCGCGTTCGTCCAGTGCGTGCCGGACGAGCAGCGGGGCCAGGCCTTCGGCCTGGTGCAGTCGGGGCTGATGGCGGTGCAGGGCATCGGGATCCTGGTCGGCGGGCTCGCCGCGGAGAGACTCGGCCCGGAGCCGGTGGTGGCGCTGGCCGGCATCACGGGGGTGACGGCAGCGGCCGTCCTGGCCATGATCTGGGCCGAGTCCCGCGGAGACGGGTCCGCCCGGGTGCGTGCCCAGGCCGCCGCCTGATCACTGCTGGGGCTTCTGCTCGCCGCTCCAGTCGGTGCTGTTCTGCCAGGTGGACTTGGCCTGCTGCTTGTTGAACAGGTCCTGGACGATCGAGGTGTCCCTGCCCTCCTCGGGCATGAGGAGCCAGCCGATCGCGTACACGCCGACCCCCACGCCACCGAAGAGCGTCGCGATGGCCAGGGCGATGCGGACCAGGTTGGCGTCGACGCCGACGTACTCGCCGATGCCCGAGCACACGCCCGCGATGACCCTGCCCTGGTGCGTCCGACGAAGCTGCTTGACGTTGTATTCGCTCATGTCTCAAGACTGCCTGCCGGGTCGGCGTTCGCACATCGGGATTCCCCCTGGTAGAACCCTGGTAGCCCCCTATGCGAGGAGAGGACCCCGTGATGGACGATCTGCTGCGCCTGGACGACCAGCTCAACGGCGACCAGAGGCTGATCCGTGACACGGTGCGATCGTTCGTCGCCGAGCGTGTGCTCCCGCACGTCGGCGACTGGTTCGAGGAGGCCGTCTTCCCCGCGCGCGAGCTCGCCCCCGCGCTGGGGTCCCTCGGCGTGCTCGGCATGCACCTCGACGGGTACGGCTGCGCGGGAACCGACGCCACCTCCTACGGCGTGGCGTGCCGCGAGCTGGAGGCCGGCGACTCGGGGCTGCGGTCCTTCGTCTCCGTCCAGGGCTCGCTGGCGATGTTCCCGATCTGGCGTTACGGCTCGGACGAGCAGAAGGACGAGTGGCTGCCCCGGATGGCCGCGGGCGAGGCGATCGGCTGCTTCGGCCTCACCGAGCCCGACCACGGCTCCGACCCCGCCAACATGCGCACCCACGCCAAGCGCGACGGGTCCGACTGGGTGCTGAACGGGTCCAAGATGTGGATCACCAACGGGTCGATCGCCGACGTCGCCGTGGTCTGGGCGCAGACCGACGACGGCATCCGCGGCTTCGTCGTCCCCACCGACACCCCCGGCTTCTCCGCCCCTGAGATCCACAAGAAGCTGTCCCTTAGGGCATCGGTCACCTCGTCCCTGTACTTCGACGACGTCCGGCTGCCGGGCTCCGCGGTCCTGCCCGGGGTCACTGGGCTGAAGGGCCCGCTGTCGTGCCTGTCGGAGGCCCGGTTCGGGATCCTCTGGGGCGTCGTGGGCGCCGCCCGCGCCTGCCTGGAGGCGGCCGTGGAGTACGCGAAGACCCGCGTCCAGTTCGACAAGCCGATCGGCGCCTTCCAGCTGACGCAGCAGAAGCTCGCCTGGATGTACGTCGCCGCCGGCCAGGCGGGGCTGACGGCCCTCCATCTCGGCCAGCTGAAGGACTCCGGCCGGCTGGAACCCCGGCAGATCAGCTTCGGCAAGCTCGCCAACGTCCGGGCCGCCCTGGACATCGCCCGCCAGGCCCGTACGATCTTGGGCGGGAACGGCATCACCCTGGAATATCCTGTGATCAGGCACATGACCAACCTGGAGTCGGTGCTCACCTACGAGGGCACCGAAGAGATCCACACCCTGGTGCTCGGCGAGGCCCTGACGGGGCTTCCGGCGTACCGGTGACGAGTATGCGAGGGGACGTCGCGTAGGGGGCGGTAATCTCTGTACCCTTGCTGTTGCGAGGGGCGTTAGCTCAATTGGCAGAGCTGCGGACTTTTAATCCGTAGGTTCCGGGTTCGAGCCCCGGGCGCCCTACCACCCTCCACCTCGGATCATGCTTCTGACCTGGGGTTTTGCCCTAACGCGGGGTGTCCAACATGCAGCCACAGGCCGCCCGGAGCAGCCGTATGCCGCCCTTCCCGGAATATACGCGGAATGGATCTTGACGCGTTTCCCCAGGTCGAGATGGCAATTCGGATGCGCTCTTCAGAGATTCCGCGACAACGACGAAGGACCCCGAGATGTCCCGGGGTCCTTCTGTGCGAGTCCTGTTACGCGGCATCAAGGCGGCGGCGCGGCGCGCCGCCGCACCCCGGCCCTCCGCCCGCCCGCCGTCCGGGCGTGCGGCCTGGGGGGCCGGTCCCCCCCGTACACCTTGCCGATCTCGTCGAGCGTCT
>NZ_JBEPDC010000034.1:0-116103 GCF_040300065.1 Nonomuraea sp. NPDC000554
CCTGCGCGGTCGCCGCCGCCAGCCCGCGGGCCAGCGCCGCCCAGGACGCCGCGTCCCGCTCCGGCATGGACGTCTGCCCCCTGATCGCGTCCGCCAGGCCACGCTCGGAGAGCAGGGCCGCGCCCTCGGCCGTGACCACCACCGTGCCCGGATGCACCGAGCCGTGCGTGACGCCCGCCGCGTGCAGCGCGAGCAGCGTCTGCGCCGTCTCGGCCAGCACCGCCGCCGCGCCGCCCAGGTCGATCGGCCCGGCCGACAGCAGGTCCGACACGGTCGGGCTGACCGCCTGCGCGGTGAGCAGCCACACCTGGTCGCCCGCCGCCACCACGTCCGCCACCGGGATCAGGCCCGTGAGCCCGCCGAGCACGAGCCGCTGGTCGGTCATGACCGCCGCCACGACCCGGTCGCGCACGCCCGGCAGTCCGATGATCTTCGGGTCGAACAGCAGCGCTCCGGCCCGGCGGCCGTCGGGCGAGATCGCGTCGATCCAGTTGCCCAGCTCGGTGATCCAGGTGTGCTCGGTGAGCCGGAAGCCGGCGATCCCGTTCCTCGCGTTGTTGCTCGCGTTGTTCATCGCCGCCGCCCCCCAGCGCTGCTAGCGCCTCCGCCGGTGCCGTCCCGCCATACGGCGTTTCACCGCAAGTGTGACCGGAACCGTGCCGGACGTCACCAGGCCCAGCGCCAGCAGCGCCGCCGGGGTCGTGCCCGGCTGCTCCATCTCGGGCGCGGGCGTCGGCTCGCCGGGCACCCTGCCGGTGTTCGTCGGGGTCTCGCCGCCAGACGGCTCGGAGCTGGGCGGCGGGGTGTCGGGACGCGTGGGCTGCGGGGACGGCTGCTTGGGCGGGGTCGTCCCGGTGTTGTCCACCCCGGACTTACCGGTGAGCTCCGGGTCCGGCGACTCCGTGGGGGTCGCCTTCACGGTCGTTCTGACCGGCCTGGGGGTGGGCCTGACGGTCCTGGTCCTGCTCGGCTTGGGGGTGGGCGACTTGGTGGCGGGCTTCGGAGAGGAGGTGACGGCGATGGCCGGCGGCGTCGTGCGCTGTGTCGGCTGCGGTGTCGGCTTGTCCGGGGTGGGTGTGGGGTCGTCCTCCGACGGCTCCGTCGTCGGCTCGTCGGACGGCTCCTCGGTGGCGGACGGCTCGGTTCCCGGCGCGGCCGTGCTCGGCGTCGCCTGCGAGGTCTGCGCCTGCAGGACGGGGTTGACGTCGGTGGCCTTCACGAGCACCACGGCCACGCCGATCACCACGCCCAACGAGACGGTGCCTATCAGGATCTTCATCGGGAGCCTGCTCAGCAGCCCGGGAGGGTCGTCGAAGGTGGTCTCCGCGAGCGAGGTCTGCGCCTCGACCGGCGCCTCGGGCGCGCTGGGGAAGAGCAGGAGCAGCAGCCCCGCGAGCCTGGCCAGCCGGTGGCGGCCGCGCTCCTCCCAGTCGGGACCGTACGCCCTGTAGGCGACCTCTTCCAGCTCGGCCAGGAACGCCTCGGCGGACGACGGCCGGTCGGCGGGACGCTTGGCCAGGCCGCGCTGGACCAGCCCCTGCAGCGGCTCCGGCACCTCCTGGACCGGCGGCGGCGTGCTGTGGTGCTGGCGGGCGAGCGCCGCGACGTTGGACGCGCGGAAGGGACGGGCGCCGGTGAGGCACTCGAAGAAGACCACGGTGGCGGCGTAGACGTCGGTCGCGGGCGCGGCGGAGCCTCCCGACCACTGCTCGGGGGCCATGTAGGGCGGGGTGCCCGCGGCGCTCGTGCCCTCGCCCGCCCGGACCGCGATGCCGAAGTCGACGAGCTTGCTGGTGCCGTCGTCCTGCACCATCACGTTCTCGGGCTTGAAGTCGCGGTGCACGACGCCGATCGAGTGCGCGGCGGCCAGGCCCTGCAGCGAGCCCTTGAGCACCGCGAGCGCGGCTTCGGGCCCCGTGGGTCCCTCGGACCGCAGGATCTCCCGCAGCGACACCCCGTTGACCAGCTCCATGACGATGGCCGCGCCCTCGCTGCTCTCGACGTAGTCGATGAGCTGGGCGTTGTGCGGGGTGCGCAGCGTGCCGAGCAGGCGGGCCTCGTGCCGGAACCGGGCGACGAAGCTCACGTCGATTCTCAGCTGGTCGGAGAGGTACTTGATGGCGACCTCGGTGCCGTCGTGGTCACGCCGGGCGAGCACCACCCGGCCGCCGGCCCCGGTGCCGATCTCCCGGACCTCCGTGTAGCCGGGAACCCCCCACTGCCCATCCATAAGGTGCTCCTCGCGAGACGTCCGGGCCCCCACCCTCATCAGACGAACCGTAGCTTAACCAGCGGCAACCCTTTTCCCGCTACCAGTTCGGATAAGTCAGGAAATGTGACGTCAGTCGATGGTCCCCGGGGTTTCCGGCGCCGGCGTCTTCGGTTCCTCTGACTGGCAGTCAGGCGTCTGTCCGCCGCCCTTGTCGCCGCCGTTGTCCGCCTGCGGCCGGCTCGCCGCCTCCACCAGCCAGGACGTGCCGCAGGGCAGCTCGCCGAAGGTGTGGCTGACCACCTGGGAGTACTCCGTCCGTCCTGACAGCTCGAACGTCTCGGTGCCGGCGATCCTGCCGCCGACGGAGAACGAGACGTTCAGCCGGACCGGCTGCTCGTTGTCCGTGGTGACGGAAATCACGGCGGAGGCGACCCCGCGCGGGCTGAGCGAGGCCCGCGTGACCGTGATCCGCTTCACCCCGGGCGGGCAGGAGACCTCGGTCCGCGCGGTGGCCTGCCTGTCTCCCGCGCGCACCACGACCGACACGGTCGCGCCGCACGGGCGGGTCTTGAAGCCCTGGCTGAACAGCCTGCTGTAGGACGTGCGACCGGACAGGGTGGCGGAGCGGGTCCCGACCTCGTCCCCGTTGACGCGGAACGACACCGTGACGGGCACCGCGCCGGTGCCGCTGGTGACCACGCCGACCTGGGCCAGGGCGTCGCCTCCCGGCGGCGCGTCCATGCGGAGCGCCACCCGCAGCCCGGTCACCTCCGTCGGGCAGGGCGGCACGGCGGTGGTGGCCGTCCTGGAGCCGCCGGGGGCGGCGGGCGTGGTGGTGACGGTCAGCGTGACGTCCTGCCCGCAGGGACGCTCGTCGAAGGCGTGGGTGAGCGTGCGGGTGTAGGCCGGCGCGCCGCCGAGCCTGAGGCGCCGGGTCGCGACGGTGTCGCCCGCCACGGCCCAGGTCGCGGTCGCGGTGATGGGCGCGGTGCCGGTGGCGCGGACGGAGAACGTCCCGCTGGCCACGGAGTCGCCGTCGACCGTGAGCCCGCCCACGCTCAGCGCGGACACCGAGGTGACCGGCGTGGGCGTCACGGTCTGCGTGATCGTCGGCGTGACGGTGGGTGTCACCTTGGGCGTCGGCTTGGGCGTCACCTTCGGAGTCGCCTTCGGGGTCGCCTTGGGCGTCGCCTTCGGGGTCGGCTTGGGTGTGGCCGATCTGGTCGGCGTCCTCGTGACCGTCGGCGCGACGGTGGGCTTCGGCGTGCGCGTCGCCGGAGGCGGCACGACGGACTGCCGCCTGGTGCGGGTGGGCGGCGCCACGGCCGAGGGCTCGGCTGACGGGCTCTCCTCGGGGCTCGCCGTGTCGGACGGCGTCTCCGGCGGTGGCGAGGCCAGCTCGGCCGGGGCCTGCGAGGTGGGAGGTCCCGCCGCCGCCACGTCGAACGGCGTCGCGGCGCGTTCCCTGCTCGACAGCGCGACCACCGCGGCGATGGCCACGGCCGCGGCCAGGGTGACGCCCATCGCCATGCGCACGGCGTGGTGCCTGACCGCCCGTCCCACAGAACGGCCCATGGAACGGCTCGCCGAGCGGCCTGTCGAATGGCTGGACGAGCGGCGCCGCCGCACCCTGCGGAAGACCGTGCGCCCCAGGCTGGTCGCGACCTCCGCGGGCGGGGCCTGCGGGACGGGCAGCAGCAGGGCGAGCAGCGCCACCAGCGCGACCAGCCGCCGTTTCCCGCGCTCCTCCCAGTCCTCGCCGAACGCGGCCCTGGCCGTCTCCTCCAGCTCGCGGACGAACGCGTCCGCGCCGGCAGGCCGCGCCGCCGGGTCTTTGGCCAGCCCGCGCAGGAGCAGCGCGCGCACCGCCTCCGGCGCGTCGTGGACCGGGATCGGGGCGTGCTTGTGCTGGTAGCCGAGCACGCTCGGCTCGGTCGAGCGATAGGGGCGATGCCCGGTCAGGCACTCGAAGAAGGTCACCGTGGCCGCGTACACGTCCGTGGCGGGGGAGGCGGGGCGTCCCTCCCACAGCTCGGGGGCCATGTAGGGCGGAGTCCCCTCGGGGTGCGTGATCGTGCCCTGCCGCACGGCGACGCCGAAGTCGACGAGCTTGCTGACCCCGTCGTCCCTGACGACGACGTTCTCCGGCTTGTAGTCCTTGTGGACGACGCCGGCGCGGTGCGCCCTGGCCAGCCCGAGCAGCGAGCCCTTGAGCACGACCAGGGCCGCCTCCGGCCCCGTCGTGCCGTTCTCGCGCAGCAGGGCGCGCAGCGAGACGCCGTTGACCAGCTCCATCACGATGGCCGCGCCGTCGCGGGTCTGGATGTACTCCCACATCGTGGCGATGTTCTGGTCCCGTAACGTGGTCAGCAGCCGGGCCTCCGACTGGAACCTGGCCAGCGTCACCGGGTCGCGCAGCATCCTCTCGGAGAGGTACTTGACGGCGACCTTCACCCCGGTCTCGTCGTGCACCGCCAGCACGACACGACCGCTGACACCCGATCCGAGCTGCTTGACCTCGGTGTATCCGGGAGCGCTCCACTCCATGGCATCCCCCATCAGGAGTCGGCCCACCTGATGAGACGCGTGAGTTAGGAGCCGGGTTTGCCAGGTGGTTCCTGATTTATGGAACTACTCCCGGCCGCTGATGTGAACAGGTACATCGATACCTTCTGGGAGCACCTCGTCCGGTACCGGGTTGCCCCAGGCCGTCACCAGAGGCAGCACCCCGGCCCAGACGGGCAGCGCGTAGTCCTCCTCCTCGTCGTCGGGCCCGCCGCGCCGCATCTTGACGGACGCCTCCTCCAGCGACAGGGCCAGCACCGCCGTCGCGGCCAGCTCCTTGCGCGACGGCTTGCGCACGTACTCCCACTGGCCGGGGGCGAGCTGCTCGGTCAGGGCGCGGAGCCCCTCCAGCCGCTCCTCGGGGTCCGTCACCAGCCTGGCGTGGCCGTAGATGATCGCTGAGCGGTAGTTGAAAGAGTGATTGAACACCGAGCGGGCCAGCACCAGGCCGTCGACGTGGGTGACCGTGACGCACACCGCGCCGCCGCCGCCCGCGCGCAGCGACTGGGCGCCCGTGGAGCCGTGCAGGTAGAGAGTGTCGCCGATGCGGCCGTACCCCGTCGGCACCACCATCGGATGGCCGTCGACCACCACGCCCAGATGGCAGACGAGCCCGGTGTCGAGCACCTCGTACAGATCGTTCCTGTCGGTGCTGCCACGGTGCTTCTCGCGGCCGAGCGTGGTGCGGGGTGTGGTGGAGAGCATGCCGTCGACGCTAGTGCGAAAGTGGACCTATCCTATAGGGCCACTACCGACCGCTTCCCGGAGACCACTTCCGTGCGTACCCTCGTCGACCTGCCCGTATCCCTGTCGAGGGAGTCGTCCACGCCGCTCTCGGCGCAGCTTACGGACTGGCTGCGGCACGCCATGCTGGCGGGCACGCTCGCGCCGGGGGAGCGGCTGCCGTCCTCGCGCGGCCTCGCGGCGCAGCTCGCGGTCAGCCGGACCGTGGTCACGGAGGCGTACCAGCAGCTCTACGCGGAAGGCTGGTTGGAGGGACGACACGGCTCGGGCACCTTCGTGGCCCCGTCCGACACCCCGCGCAGGGAGATCCCCCGGGCGGCCCGGCATCCGGACGGCGTGTCCTCCGATCCATGGCGTCCGGAGGAACGGCGGACCGCGCCGCCGGGCGACCTGATCGATCTCACCCCCGGCACCCCCTGGGTGCGCGACTACGACAGGGCCGCCTGGAAGCGCGCCTGGCGCAGCGCCGGCGACCTCCCTCTCAGGGACACGTCCGACCCGTACGGCCTGCCGCGCCTCAGGGAGCTGCTCGCCGACCACCTGCGCCGGGCCAGGGCCGTGCCGGTCGGCCCGGAGAACGTCCTGGTCACCAGGGGCACCGGCAACGCCCTGGACCTGTGCGCCCTCGCCCTGCTGGGCGGCGGCGGGCGGGCCGGCGTCGAGGATCCCGGCTACCACGTGGCCCGCACCGTCTTCGCGGCCAGGGGAGCACGGGTCGTCCCCTGCCCGGTGGACGAGGACGGCGTGATCGTCGACGGGCTCCCGGAGGATCTCCGCGTCCTCTACACGACCCCCGCCCACCAGTACCCGCTCGGCGGCAGGCTGCCGATCCCACGCAGGGAACGCCTGCTGGCCTGGGCCCGGCGCACCGGCGCGACGATCGTGGAGGACGACTACGACGGCGAGTTCCGCTACGACGTGGCCCCGCTGCCCGCCCTCTACGGCCTGGACCCGTCGCGGGTGGTGCTGCTCGGCACCCTGTCCAAGACCCTGGCCCCGGACGTCGGCGTCGGCTGGCTGGTCGGCTCCCCCGACCTGTTGGCCAGGATCGCCGCCCTCAGGGAGAGCGTGTCGGACCGCACCAGCGGCCCCGTCCAGCAGGCCGTCGCGACCCTGCTGGAACGCGGCGACCTCGACCGGCACCTGCGCAGGATGCGCCTGGAGTACGCCCGCCGCCGCGCCCAGATCGTCGAGACCCTCGGCCCGGTCTGCCGGCTGCGCGGCGACACGGCCGGGCTGCACGTGCTGGCGGAACTGCCGTCGGACACCGTCCAGGGAGTCGTCGCCAGGGCCAGGGAGCGCGGCGTCCTGCTCGACAGCACCCAGCGCCACCACCACGGCAGGGAACGGCTGCACGGCCTGGTGATCGGGTACGGTTCCGCGTCGCTGGCGGACGTCCGGCGCGGCTGCCGGATCCTCGCCGACCTGATCGCCGGGCCACCGGCGGAGGGCTAGGCGGGCAGCAGCCGCTGGAGCACGGGCAGCGAGCGGGAGACGTACAGCGGGTCGACCGGCAGCACGTGCCGCGCCCACCAGCGGGCGGGCTCCGGATCGGGGGAGGCGTCGCAGTAGCCGGGGGCGTAGTCGTCGTACGGCGGGTCGTAGAGGTAGCCGGTCGCGACGCCGTTCCGCTCCAGCTCGGCGATCGCCGCGTCGCGGTCGCGCACCAGCAGGGGGACGCGGAACAGGGGCTGGTCCAGGTTGTCGCGCACCGCCTGGGCGACCGTGGGCAGCTCGGCCAGCCGCCGCACGCCCGCCAGCCTGCGCTCGCGGACGCGGACGCGGGGGACCTTGGCCAGCCGCCTCGACTGGTACCAGGTCGCGAGCGCCCCCCGCCGGGCGCGGTAGTCGTGCAGGTCGGCCCGGACCCAGGGGTCGAACGGCGGCAGCGAGGGCACCTGCTTCATGGCGGCGTCGAGGGCGTCGCGGCGCAGCGCGATGCGGTAGCCGTCGCGGGCCTCCTGCATGCCCAGCGCGCGCATCGCCTTGAGCGCCGGGCGGACCAGGTTGAGGGTGAGCGCCGCCTGCCTGGCCATCGAGCCGGCCACGGCGACCAGTTCCGCGCGGAACGCGCCGGGTTCGAGCAGCTGGTCGCGGGCGCGTTCCAGGGCGCGCAGGTCCAACAGGTCCGCCACCGCCAGGACGCCGCCGGAGCCGGCGCCCGGGTGCTTGGACAGGCTGAAGACCCCGGCCTGGCCGAACGTGCCGAGGGGCCGCCCGCCGACCGTGGTTTCGAGGGCGTGCGCCACATCCTCGATCAGGATTTTTCCGGCATAGGCGGATACGTCGTCAGGCAGCCCGTACAGGTTGGTCGTCAGGACGGCGTCCACCTCGGAGAGGTTCACCCGGGACGCGTCGATGTTGCCGTCGCGACGCGACAGCGGCGCGATCACCGGGCGCAGCCCGGCCGCCAGCACCAGGAAGAGGATCTCGTCGGCCGAGACGGGGGACATCAGCAGCCGCTGCCCCGGCGTGCACCAGTGGCGCAGCGCCAGGTACAGGCCGAGCCGGTTGGACGGGAGCGTCAGGCAGTGGCGTCCGGTGCGCTCCGCGATCGGCCTCACGACTGGAAGACGGTGCGCAGCCGCCCGAACGTCTTGAGCGCGCGGTCGGCCGTCCTGTGCAGCACCGGGTTGGCCAGCACCGTGGCCCGCGTCTTACGGACGGGCACCCGCATCATCCAGTGCAGCGCCGCCGACGGCCTGACTCTGGCCACCCGGCCCTCGGCCACCTGCAGTTGGGCGTTCTTGAGCTTCTCCTTGTACTCCTTCTGGCCCCGGCCCATGTCGATCATCTGGATGCCCGACTCCGCGGCCCGCTCGGCCATCGCCAGGTGGTGGATCAGGCCGGGCGAGGACTTGGCGTACTGCGTGTCGTACGCCGGGAACCAGCCCGCCAGCGTGGTGCGGGTGCGGAGACCGAAATGCCCGGCCATCGGCTCGCCGTCGACGTAGATCATGTCGAGGACCCCGGCGAAGCCCGGCGTCTGCGTGGCGAGCAGCCGTTCCACCAGCTCGACGATCCACTGGTGGGCGAACCTGTCAGTGCGGCCCGTGCGCCGGTACTGGTCGGTCTTCCAGCCGAGCAGCGTGCGCAGCGGTTCGAGGTCGGTCGTCGCGTAGTCGTGTCGGATCGGTCCAATGTCGCGCTGGAGCTTGCGGGACTTGGCCAGCGTGGACTTGTAGGTCTTGCCGGAGTGCTCGCGCAGGAAGTCGGTGTACGCCGGGTAGCCGTCGCGCAGGTCGATGGCGGGAGAGGGGTGGCGCTCGTGCCGCTCGGAGAGCAGCGGCTGGCCGGAGACGAGATGGTCGAACTCGTAGACCGACAGCCCGCAGTCCCTGATCAGCCGCCGCGGGTCGAGCTCCAGGTCCTTGACGTGGACGAGGCCCTGCGCGTCGGTCAGCCCCGCCGCGACCGGCTTGCCGATGCCGAACGGGTGTCGTTCGAAGGGGAAGAACCCGACGATCTCGGGGCCGTCGTAGAGGACCCCGACCCGGACCATGTCACGCAGCTCGCCCACCGTGATCGTGAACTCGGGCGAGAGGAACGGATTGTCGAAGGACGCGTCGGCCTCCTGCAGTGCCCTCCATCGGCTCACTTCAGGTTTCCCAAGGTCGCGGGGGTGAACGACTGTGACGCGCATGGGCTCCTACTGTCAGCATACTTTCAGGAAAGCATGCACGGAGGCGTATACGCCCAGGTTAAAGGATCTAAACAGTGATCGCTCCCACCCCCTCGGACTGTTACGCAATTCTCAGCTAGCTTTCAGGGCCGAGTGTCGTCCTAATGTGGGTCCATGACCGTACCTGGGATTGACTGGCCACGGCTGGTCACGTGGCTGGGCGCGCACGTGCCCGACGCGGGCGAGCCCCTGTCCGTCTCGATGATCTCCGGCGGAAAGTCTAACCTGACCTATCTCGTGGAGGCCCGCGACCGCCGGGTGGTGCTGCGCCGCCCGCCGCTCGGGCACGTCCTGCCGACCGCGCACGACATGCGGCGCGAGTGGCGGGTCATCTCCGCGCTGGCCTCGACGCCGGTGCCGGTCCCGGAGCCGGTCGCCTTCTGCGCCGACGAGGACGTCATCGGCGCGCCGTTCTACCTGATGGGCTACGTCGACGGCGCGGCCGTGCGCACCAGGGAGGAGCTCGGCGAGCCTGGCGCCGAGCACACCAAGCGGCTGTCCGAGCGGCTCTCCGAGGTGCTGGCGGCCATCCACGCCGTCGACTACCGCGAGGTCGGCCTGGCCGATTTCGGACGTCCGGAGGGCTACCTGGCCAGGCAGCTCGACCGCTGGTGCCAGCAGTGGGAGCGGTCGAAGACCGCCGACCTGCCGGAGTTCGACCGGCTGGTGTCGAGGCTGCGCGCGCGCATGCCGTCCGGCTCCGCCTGCACGCTCGTGCACGGCGACTACCGGCTCGACAACACCCTGGTGCGGCTCGCGCCGCGGCCCGAGATCCTGGCGGTGGTCGACTGGGAGATGTCCACGCTCGGCGACCCGCTGGCCGACCTCGGACTCACGCTGACCTACTGGCAGGACCCCGGCGACGAGGAGCGGGCCGGAATCCCGGTGGCGGGGGACGTGACTCTGGCCCCCGGTTTCCTCAACGCCACCGAATTCGCCACCCACTACGGAAAAGCCTCGGGTCGCGATATTTCGGATCTTGGGTTTTATGTGGCTTTCGGTGGCTTCAAGCTCGCGGTCATCGTGGAGGGTATCCACGCCCGCTTCCGTCAGGGTAAGACCGTGGGGGAGGGGTTCGAGAACATCGGCTCCGCCGTCCCGACCCTGATCGCCCGCGCCCACCGCATGCTCGACCGGGAGGACTCGTGAGTAGCGTTGCACTGATCACCGGAGCGGCGAGCGGCATCGGCGCCGCGGTGGCCCGCAGGCTGTCCGCCGGAGGCGCCAGGTGCGTCCTCGTCGACGTCGACGGCGAGGGCGTCGAGCGGGTCGCCAAGGAGATCGGCGGCGTGTGGCTGGCCGCGGACGTCAGCGACGAGGAGGCCTCCCACCAGGCCGTCGCCCTCGCCGAGGAGACCCACGGGCGCCTCGACCTGGTCCACCTCAACGCCGGGATCTCCGGCGGCGTCGATCTGGCCGCCTTCGACCTGGCCCGCTACCGCAGGATCGTCGGCGTCAACGTCGACGGCGTCGTCTTCGGCGTCACGGCCGCGGTGCCGCTGCTGAAGCGGTCGGGCGGCGGCGCGATCGTGGTCAGCGCGTCGCTGGCCGGGCTGGTCGGCTACGGCGGCGACCCGATCTACACCATGACCAAGCACGCCGTGGTGGGGCTCGTCAGGGCCCTGGCCGTGCCGCTGTCGAAGGAGAACATCAGGATCGGCGCGGTCTGCCCCGGCTTCACCGACACCCCGCTCGTGGCCGGCACACGGGAGGTGTTCGTCAACGCCGGATTCCCGCTGCTTTCGGCGGATGATGTGGCCGCCGCGGTCGAATCCGCCTTCTACGCGGAGGAACCAGGAACCCTCCTCGTCGTGCAACCGGGCAGGCAGCCGGTGCCGTACCGTTATGCCGGGGTGCCCGGCCCGGCCGGTCATCAACGGCCGCCGGCTACTTGAACGACGGCAAGTAATTTGCAAGTCCGACAGATACCGTTATAAAGGCCGGGGCTATGCAACCCGGCCTTTCCTTTGTCCACGCGTGTGAAGGAGCGTCCCGTGATTCCCAATGACGGTCGTCATGCGCGTAGACGGTCTCCCTGGCCGATCGCGGTGGGCGCGGGCGTCCTCGCCGTGGCCCTCGTCGTGGCGATCATGGTGTACGCCGGGAACCGGGTCGGCTCGAGAGACGGCTCCGGAGACGGATACAAGGGCGGCGAGGTGGCCCAGGTCGGGCCCAGCGAGCCCGCGCCCACGCTGCAGCAGCCGCCCCAGATGGAGAACTGGCCGCGCTGGGGCGTCACCCACACCCAGTACAGCGCCGACAACACCCCCCGCGAGCTCACCGAACGGGCCGGCGACATCCTGGCCCGCGTCCCGATGCTGCAGAACCAGCACGTCATGGGCTGGGGGGTGGGCAACCCCGAGCCGAGCCCCGGTCAGTACAACTTCCGCGACCTCGACCGGCGGCTGAGGTTCATGTCGTCCTCGCGGGCCCTCCCCGTCATCACGCTGTGCTGCGCACCCGACTGGATGAAGGGCGGCCAGGCCGGGCGCACCGACTGGAGCAAGAACGACACCGTCGCCCCGAAACGGGAGAACTTCGACGACTACGCCCAACTGGCGGCCAAGGTCGCCAGGCAGTACCCGACCGTCAAGTACTTCCTGGTCTGGAACGAGTTCAAGGGCTTCTGGGACCCGTCCACCAGCCGCTGGGACGCCGAGGGCTACACCGAGCTGTACAACAAGGTGTACGACGCGCTGAAGAAGGTGAGCGGCGACATCCAGGTCGGCGGTCCCTACATCCCGATCGAGAGCCACGCGCGCGCCTCCGCGTCCGAGCTGAGCGGCCCGTGGGGCACGGTCGACCAGCGCGCGCTCGACGCGATCGAGTACTGGATCGAGCACAAGAAGGGCGCCGACTTCGTCGTCGTCGACGGCGCCTCGATGACCAACGATCGGGCCAACATCCCCGACGACTTCGGCGCGCAGGCCAAGTTCAGCGCGATCACCACCTGGCTCAGGCAGAAGACCAACGACATGCCCGTGTGGTGGGCCGAGTGGTACGTCGAGCCCGAGAACGCGGGCTGGAGCGAGGAGAAGCGCACCGCGGTCCAGGCCACGACCCTGATGGAGTTCGCCAAGAGCGGCGTGACGACGGCCCTGTACTGGAACCCGCAGCAGAAGTCCGGCGCCGACTGCCGCGGCTGCCTCTGGACCCCCGACAGGGGCGAGGAGATGCCGATGGCGGGGCTGCTGAGCGGCTTCACCCGGTGGTTCCCCGCAGGGGTCAAGCTCGACGAGGTCCAGTCCTCCAACCCGAAGATCAGGGTGCTGGCGCAGGAACGCCAGATGGTCATGGTCAACACCTCTGACGCGCCCGTCACCGCCGACGTCGGCGGCAAGCAGGTCACCTTCAAGCCGTACGAGATCAAGTGGAGCGGCCGCGGCGACGGCTGAGCCGCGGTCAGGGGGTGGTCGAGGTGTGACGGGCCCGGTGCACGGCGCCGGGCCTGTTCCAGTACGTGAGGAAGCGCAGCAGCCACTCCACCGGCCCGTACCGGTGCCCGCGCAGCCACCAGTGGCTGTAGAGCACCTGCGCGGCGAAGACCCCCAGCGCGATCAGCACCTGCCAGGGCGGGGCGACCCGGTCCACGAGCGCCAGGCCGTACCCGGTGAAGATCAGGCAGCAGATCAGCGACTGCCCGAGGTAGTTCGACAGCGCCATCCGTCCCGGCATCGCCAGCAGCCTGCCGACGCGCGGCATGTGGGGCAGCAGCCGCAGGAACGTCGCCGCGTACGCCGCCGCCAGGAGCGGCGCGGTGACCAGGTCCACCGCCTCGCCGAGGAACTTGTGCACGGTCCCGTTCCAGGCCGACTGCGTGTAGACGAACGCGCCCGCCACGCCGACCGTGAAGCCGACCCACTGGAGCTTGCGCAGCGCCGAGGTGTGCGCGGAGATGTCGCGCAGCGCCCCCAGCTTGCCGACGGCCAGCCCGATCAGGCAGGCGGCCAGCACCGCGGGCCCCTGGAAGAGCACCCGCAGGACGACGATCAACGACAGCTTGCGGACGTGCTCGGACACGATCTGGACGGCCGAGCCGCCCAGCGCCTGGTCCGACTTGATGGCCTCCATGGCGCCGTGCGAGACCGTGCCGGCCATGTCCAGGCCCAGCACCGCCAGCAGGGCCAGCAGCATGAAGCCCAGGGCCAGCAGACAGGTCAGGACGACCGCCAGCACGACGGCCGACTTGGGAGTGATCCGGCGCAGCACCAGCAGCGCCAGCCCGACCGCCGCGTACGTGGTCAGGATGTCGCCGGGGAACAGCAGCACGGCGTGCGCCAGGCCGATCAGGAACAGCCCGCCCAGGCGCCGGAGGAACATCGGGACGAACGCCCTGCCCTGCCGCACCGCCGAGTCGAGCTGCAAGGTGAAGCTGTAGCCGAACAGGAACGAGAACAGCAGGTAGAACTTGTTCTCGAAGAACATGGTGATGACCCACCGGACGACCCAGTCGACCGATGAGTTGAACGCCGGTTCCGCCATCCCGGCCATCCGGTAACCGGAGGCCAGGAAGGCGATGTTCACCAGGAGGATTCCCAGGAGTGAGAACCCGCGAAGAGCGTCGACGGAAGTGATCCGAGACGCCGCAAGTCGGCCGTCATTCATCGCGCGATGTGTCTCCTGCGTCCTCATCAGCGAACATCATCCCGCACAAACTGAGAGTTTCCTGTGAATTTAGTTATTTACTGCGATGTAGACGAATCGCTCGATGATCACCGCAACCGCCACCACGAAGGCCGGAATTGCCACGAAGAGCAGGCGTTTTCTGGCGCGCGGAGCCCGATTCGGCCCGTTGAGGCGGATCACTTCGTAACCGAACAGAGACACCCAGGTGACAGCGAGCGCGCCGAGGCCGACCGGCGTCCACGGCGAGGTGGGGTCGCCACGGCCCTTGTACGGCTGCGGTTCCGGGATCTCCGTGCCCTTCACGAACTTCTTCAGCGTGTACAGCGCCGCGTCGTCGTTGGAGAAGACCTTCTTCAGGTCCGGTGAGGCGTCGAGCGCCGCCCTGAACTTCGGCCCCCAGTCGGCCGGGAAGCCCTCGTTGAGCTGGAGGTAGCTGACCTGCCCCAGGCTGACCGCGAGGTAGGTGTTGCGTGGCGACGCCTTCAGCTTGGCCACCGCGCCGGCGATCTGCTTCGGGTCCTTGTAGACACGCGCCTGGCCGTTGAAGTTGACCAGGTCGACGTCCCGCTCACCCCACGGGAGCGTGGGCGTGACGTTCTGGCTCTCCTCCGGCACCAGGTACACCACCCGGGCGCTCGGTTTGTCATGCTGGTAGACGTAGTGCATCGCGGCGATCTCGCCGGACGTCACCCGCTCGAACTTCTCGTTGCCGTACCGGGCGACCAGGAACGCCATCGCGAACAGCACCGCGAAACAGGCCGCGAGCACCACGCTGATCCGCTTGGTCAGCTCCGGGTTGAACCGGACGTTCCGCCTGCGGATCGGGACGGTCTCCTCCCGGACGTCCGCGCTGTCGGCGGGCAGATTCGGGAAGAACGCGTACGCGGCCAGCAGGCAGGCGCCGGGCAGCGCGAACATGTAGATGCGCAGCCCGATCTCGCCGCCGTAGCTCTGCAGCCCCAGCGCCAGCACCGGCACGCAGAGCAGGATCAGCGCCGCCCTGTCGAACACCCCCCGCCGCAGCCGCCGCAGCAGGCCCGTCGCCGCCAGCGCGAGGATCACCACCAGGATGCCCAGCCGCGCCTTCAGCACCAGCGCGTGCGCCGGGTCGCTGCCCGCGATGCGGTCGCCGGTGTTGCTCTGGATGTTGTCGAAGATCCGGCCCAGGCCGCCGAAGATGGCGTCGATCTGGCCGGCCCAGAACCCCACCGTTTCGTAGCTGATCCAGGCCGCCACCACCAGGCCGAAGAAGAACGGCAGCGCCCACGTCAGTGAGGTCCGCTTGACCAGCAGGAACGCCGTCACCACGCCCAGCATCATGAACGGCGTGATCTGGTGCGAGGCCGTCGCCGCGAAGAACAGCGCGATCAGCATGAGCAGCATCAGCAGCTTGTCGGCCCGGAACGTGCCGGTGTTGGCCAGCTCGCCGGGCGTCATCGCGTCCAGGCGGCCGAGCAACTTGCGCAGGCCCTTCGGGGCGATCGGCTTGGTGCGCGGCTCGACGCGTCCGAACCAGCGCAGCAGGATCGCCACGAACGCCAGGTACAGGGCGAACGTGAAGCCCTGCGGCGAGAAGTAGTCCTGGCCGATCCACTGCACGAGCACGAACAGCAGCGCCGCGAACCAGCGCGCCCGGGTGGTCGCCACCACCTGGCGCAGGATCAGCACGAACGGCAGCAGGTAGAGCAGGTTCGACAGCAACGGAGTCCACTGCAGGACCGTCGTCATGTCGGAGATGCCCGCCGCCTTCGTCACGAAGGCGAACAGCGCGAAGAAGCCCGGCCAGCCCATGCGGGCGTCGATGTTGATCGCCGTCTCGCCGGTTCTGCCGATGAACTCCACGAAACCGGCGTGAATGTACGCCGTGGGGAAGCGCGGCTCGGTCGCCACCAGCGCTCCCGCGCCGTGCAGGGCGAACGTGATGGCCGCGATCTGGAACAGCAGCAGGAACTTGCGGTCGGTCCTCTGGGCGACGGTGACGAAGAACGACACCAGCATGATCAGGATCGCCGCGAACGCGCTCAGCGGCAGCGCCGCGATCAGGCCCAGGCCGTTGATGTCGGCCGGGTTCACCCCGCGCAGCGGACCCGGCGCCGCCTTCAGCGCCAGGACGTACATGATCAGGCCCTCGAGCGTGAGCAGCACGGGCAGCCACTTGGGGGCGCTCTGCACCAGCGCCGCCAGCCCCCGCGCCCGTGGCGCCTTGGCGGGCCCGGAGGCGGCGGGGGGCGCCTTGGTGGCGGGGGCCTCCGCGGGCGTCCCCTTGGTGGCCTGTGGGCCCGTGAGGGGTGTCTTGGTGGGCGGGGACTGCGGCCCGGTGGGCGCCCCCTTGCCGGGCAGCCGGACGGCGGCCGTCACCTCGGCCGCGGACGCCTCCGAGAGCCCCGCCTCACCCCCTTCGGCCGCGCCCGAGACAGCCGGAGCCCCGCCCGGGGCAGTCGCGCCCAGGGGAGTGGCATCCGAGAGGGCCGCGCCTGACGGAGTCGCGTCCGAGGAGGTCGCGCTCGGGGAAGTGGCGTCAGAGGAAGGGGTGCCTGGGGGAGTCACGCTCTGGGGCACCGCGTCGAAGGGCTGCGTTCCCGCGGCGGACAGGTCCCCAGGCGCGCCCTCGGGGCGCTCTGCCTCACCGGCAGGCGTTCCTTCGGACGCCGAGCCCTGTGCGCCAGGCGGAGGCGGCTCATCCGGATCGCCGGGCGTTTCGGCGACGGGCTTGTCGGGTTGCGTGGCCTCGTCGGCCGTGGGCGGGCTGCCGATGTGCAGCGGAGCCAGCCTCGGGAGGCGTATCTGCGTCGTCGTGTCCGCGTCACCGCTGTGGGCCGCGTCCTCCCCGTCGCTTCCGTCGCCTGCGTCAGCCGCGTCGCCGTTGTCGCCGGTGCCGGTCGGCTTGTTCGCTTCGTGCGCGGTGCCCGCGTTGTCACTCGTTTCGTTCGCGGAGCCTACGTCGGTCGGCTTGTTCGCCTCGCTCGCAGTCGCCGCGTCGGTCGGCTTGTTGGCCTCGCTCGCAGTTGCCGCGTCGGTCGGGTTGCTCGTGCCGGGCGCGCCGGACGGTTCGGTGGCGTCGCTCGTGGTGGACACGTCTGCCGATTCGACCGGGTTGGGCGCGTCGCTCTCGGTCGGTGCGTCCGTCAGGTCGGCTGCTTCGCTCTCGGTGGGCGCGCCGACAGGATCGGGCGTGTCGCCATCGGGGCGCTCGCCCTCGGTCGCGCCGGTGGGAGCGTCCGCGTCGGTGCGGTCCGCCGGGTCGCCGGCGTCGTCAGCGCCCCGCTCGACAGCCCCCTGCTCGTCGGCGGCTCCCTCGTCGGCGTCGGCCTTCGGGGTGTCGGAGGCGGCGTCGGACGGGGCGCCGGAGGGCTCGGAGTCTGAGGTGTCCGGCTCGTTGGGGGAGTCGGCGGGGCTGTCCTTGGAGGGGGCGAATGTCAGGCGGGGGATCACTCCCGTCGCCTCCGGATCGAAGGCCACGCCTGATTCCTCCCCCGTGTCCCCCTTCAGGTCGGAGGAGCCGCTGATGCCCGTTGTCATGCCATCGCCGTCCCGTTGCCTCACGTTGACCATCATGAGGCCCCGGGCGACCCCTGAGCGACGCTCGGCTGCCCGGTCTGGTGGTAGTTGAGTATTTTGCGTAGTGATCTGAAGATCAAAAGCGCTACCAGCAGCTCACTGAGCAGCAGCCCGTACCCGACCGCGTTGACCCCGAAGGTCGGGAACAACGCGACGGTCGACACGAGCACCAGCCCCGCCAGCCCCATCTGGACGAGGGCGAGCTTCCTGGCCTCGCTCTGCGCCCGGAGCGCGCTCAGATAGACCTCGATGAGCACCCTCGGCAGCACGGCCAGCGACATGAGCCGCAGCAGCGTCGTCCCCTCGTCGGCGAACTCCGTGCCGAAGATGGTCAGGATCAGCGGCGCCCCCGCGATCGCCACCACGATGATCGGCACAATGATCATGAAGGCCCGCCGCAGCGCTCTGCGGCAGTTCTCGGCCAGTTGCGACCGCTCGAAGGACCCCTCGACGGTCAGCGACACTGCCATGTTCATCGCCAGCAGCTCGATCATGCTGGCCAGCGTGTGCGCCATCGAGAAGCGGCCGAACGTGGCCTCACCCACCTGGGTGGCCACGACCACCGGCACGAGGTAGACGATCGCCAGGATCGACAGCGTGCCGGGGAAGTCGCCCGCCAGGAAGCGGCCCACCTCGCGCAGCCTCGGCGGCTCGACCACGTCCTTGGTCTGCTTCACGTGCCGGGGGACGACGACGCCGAAGATCAGCCAGTTCACCGGGATCAGCGCGAGCGCCGTCGGCACCATCCAGGAGACGAAGATGCCGCCGTCGGGGAGCGCGCTGGCCATCGCGACCAGCAGCCCCATCTTGACCACGCCGAAGACCAGGTTGTTCAGCGGCACCCAGGTGGCCTTGCGCAGGCCGGTCAGCACCACGTCCTGGAGGGTGAAGACCGCCCAGACCAGCACGGAGCCGAGGAAGAACAGCCCGGGCCCGAAACCGCCGAGCACCGAGTACGTCTTGCCCCACAGCGGCAGCGTCAGCAGGAAGCCGATCGCCGCCACCCCGCCTGTCGCGGCGGCCAGCCCGTACCCGCGCAGGATCAACTCGGGCGTGCGGCGGCCCGCCACCGGCAGGAAGCGGGCCAGCGCGCCCACGAAGCCCAGCGCGGTCAGCGACGCGAACAGCCGCATCAGCGTGATCACCGCCTGGCCGCGGCCGAACTCCTCCGGCGTGAAGAAGTGCGCCGCGAGCAGCCAGTACCCCATGCCGAGCGTCGCCGTGATGGCCGTGTTGGCCATGAGCGCGTAACCGTTGCGGAACAGCGGGTTACGCAGGTCGCGCAGGATCCGCCGTCGGATGCTAGACATTTCCGCGCACCCGCCGCAGGCCGTACCTGGTGCGCCTGACGACCGCGTAGCCCTTGGTGAGGACCCGCTCCCGCAGGTAGATGAGGGGTACGGCGCTGCCCTCCACGGCACGCCTGAACATGCTCATGGTGGTGTGCCTGGCGACCGTCAGCCGCGGGATGGCCAGCATGTCGTGCCGGTCGGCGGCGATCGTGTTGTTCACGGCGCACGCCGCGAAGTACCCGGCCTTGCGCACCTCACGGCGGACCCGGGCGCTGGAGTACCCGTACGGGTAGGCCATGGTGGCGACCGGCGCGCCGATCTTCTCCTCCAGCAGCCCCTTGTTCCTGCGCAGCTCCTGCCGCAGGTCCTCGGTGCGGAGCTGGTCGAGCTGGGGATGGCTGTGGCTGTGGCCGCCGATCTCGATGCCGGTCTGGGCGGCCTCGCGGGCCTGGGTCCAGGTGAGCATCTCGTCCAGCGCCCTGCCCGCGGCGTCGTCGCCCGCGTCGGCGACCCAGCCGCTGGTCAGGAAGACCGTGGCGGGGAAGCGGTAGCGGTCGAGCAGGGGCAGGGCGTGCGAGTGGAAGTCGGCGTAGCCGTCGTCGAAGGTGATCACGATGGGCTTGGACGGCATGCCGGTGTTCTTGTTCCGCGACGCAACCAGGTCGCCGAGCGTCATCGGGGTGAAGCCGCTCTCCGACAGGTAGGCGAGCTGGTCGGCCAGGTCGGAGGGGCGTACCGAGTGCGGCTTGGTCTCCTCGTTGGGCCGGTCGGTGACCGAGTGGTACATCAGGATGGGGACCCGGATCATGACCGCGCCCCTCTCAGGCGCGCGGAGCCGACCACGTACCCCCAGGTGGTCCAGGCCAGCCCGATCACGATCGCGGCGGCCCTGCCGAGCCCGCCCACATCGCCCCGCAGCGCCTCGCCGACGCCACGGAGCGCGCCGAGCGGCAGCGTCTTCAACGCGTGCGCCCGCTCGCTGGCCAGGCCGTCCTGGGTGCCGACCTCCCGCGTCACCAGGGCCTTCGACAGCCCTTCCGCGTAGCACCTGGACCTGAAGTAGGCGAACCCCTCGCGCTGCCGCGACACCTTGTGCCCGATCACCGCCCGTGGTTCGAACAGCATGACCGAGCCGGGCTTGCGCTGGCTCAGCCTGATGCAGAACTCCGTCTCCTCACAGCCCAGCGGCCTGCTCTTGCGCCCCTGGACACTGCGTCCGATGCCGCTGTGGAAGCCGCCGACCTCGGACACGACGTCGCGCAGGAAGGCCGCGTTGCCTCCCATCACGTTCCTGATGGGCGCCCTGACCGCGGGCATGCCGCGGTAGGTGCAGCCCACCGTCCAGTCGAACTCGTACGGGAACCATCGCGGCCTGCGCTCGGACGACCACAACGGGTCGGTGCGACCACCCACGCCGACGACGCCCGGATCCTGGAAGCCCTCCTCCAAAGCCTCCAGCCAGCCGGGGTCGGCGACCGCGTCGTCGTCGAGGAACGCGACGACCTCGCCGGTGGCCGTGGCCACGCCGGTGTTCTTGCCGCCGGACAGCCCCTGCTCATGCGTGTTCTCCACCACGATGGCCTGTGGATACGCGCGCTTGAGCTTCAGGAGCAGTTCCGGGTTGTGGTCGACGACCAGGATCAGCTCGTGCGGCCGGCGTCGCTGGTTCTCGACCGACTCGACCGCCTGCCTGATGTCCTCCCAGCGCTCCTCGGTGTAGACGCAGATGACGACAGACGTGTTCACTGCTTGCCTCTTTTAAGCGACACCCCGGTCCGCGGCCGGAGCTGCGGCGGGCTTGGGCTGCGGCGCAGAGGGCTGGCGGCGCCACTCGCGCAGGATGGTCTTGAGCACGCGGATGCCGTCGCGCACGGCTCGGAGGTTGCTCTCGCCGTGGATGCGGCACCGCTCGTGGCTCGGCACCTCGTGCACCCTGAGCCCGGCCTTGGCGGCGCGGATGTTCATCAGGGTCTCGACCTCGAAGCCGTCGCAGTCGAGGTTGAGCACGTCGAGGTGACGGGCCCAGAAGGCGTTGTAGCCGTAGCACAGATCGGTGTACTGGGTGCCGTACATCACGTTCACGATGCCGGTGAGGACCTTGTTGCCGAACCGGCGGTTGAAGGTCAGGTCGTCGCTGCCGCCGCCCGCGGCGTACCGCGAGCCCTTGACGAAGTCGGCGCCGGTGACCAGCGCGCCCACGAACGAGATGATCTCGTGCCCGTCGGTGGAGCCGTCGGCGTCGATCATCACGATGATGTCGCCGGTGCAGGCGGCGAACCCGGCGGCCAGCGCGTCGCCCTTGCCCTTGCCGGTCTGCGTGACGATCTTCACGTTCGGCCGCAGCCGCCTGGCGACCGCCACCGTGTCGTCGACGGAGTTGCCGTCGACGAGCACGATCTCGTCGATCCACTGCGGCAGCGTGGCGAACACGTGCGGGAGGTTCTCCGCCTCGTTCATCGCCGGCACCACGACGCTCACCGTTGGAGAAATGGCCAGGTGAGGCGTGACGGGCGTGAAGCGCTCGATGGGCGGCACAGATCGCAAGGGCGCGACTTGGATCTTGCCGTTGGCCTTGGTTATCTCGGGACTCATGGTTGGGGAAATCCTTCCGGGACCCTTCTCAACGGAGCATCCGCGACCGTCCTGGGTGCTGGGAGGACGGCGGGTGCGGCGAACGCTGCATCAAGGGGTCCAGTGGAGTGGAAATGAGGGTGCTGTGCTGTGCCGGGGGGTGGAGCTTGTGCAGGGGGGTGGCCGGAGCGCTCAGCGCGCTCCCGTCGGTTCTTTGACGACTGCGTTCGCTTGTTCCTGCTGCATGGAAGTGCGCACGCGGCCGAAGCCCTTCAACACGCGGTCGGCCACCTTATAGAGAGACGGCCGATCGGTGACGATGGTTCGGGCTTTGTTGAGAGGTGTTCTGCCCATCCAGTGCACCGCCGCCGTGGCGGACGGTCTGGACACGCGGCCCTCGGCGACGTACAGGACACCGCTCTTGAGCCAGTCCTTGTATTCCTTGCCGCCCTTGCCCATGTCGACCATGTGCAGACCGGCGACAGCCGCCGCCTCGGCCATCTGGAGGTGGTGCACGATGCCCGGGGAGTACCGTGCGAACTCCGTGTCGTAGGCGGGGAACCACCCGACGAGCGTGGTGGCCGTGCGCAGGCCGAAGTGGCCCGCGACGGGCACGTCGCCGGCGTAGAGCATGGTCAGCGCGCCGGAGAAGTCGGTTGACTTCTCGGCGTGCATGAGGTCGATCAGCTCCACGATCCACGGCTGGGCGAACCTGTCGACCCGGCCGGTCCGCCGGTACTGGTCCGATTTCCAGGCCAGCAGCGTGCGCAACTCCTCGGGGTCGGGTGAGTCCCAGGCGAACCGCAGTTCGCCCTGCTCCCTGCCGAGCTTGCGCTCCTTGTAGCGGACCGTCTTCAGGTTCTTCGGCGAGTTGGCCTTCACCTGGTCGAGCCAGGCGTCGAAGCCCTGGGTGAAGTCCATGACCGGCGCCGGTCGTACGTCGTTCTCGTACGGGGCGAACGTGGGCTGCCCTGCGACGAGGTGGTCGAAGTCGAACACGCTGAGCTTGCAGGCCCGGAGCAGGCCCTTCGCGTCGATCTTCAATCCGGGGACGGAGATCAGCCCGTGGCAGGTGGTCAGGAAGCCGCCGAGCGGCTTGCCGATGCCGAAGCTGTGCCGCTCGAACGGGAAGAAGCCGGCGATGGCGCGGCCGTCGTGGATGACCGCGACCCTCACGTAGTCGCGCAGACGGTCCATCGCGACCGCGAACTCGACCGACAGGAACGGGTTGTCGAGGCTGGGATCGGCCTTCTGCAGCTCACGCCATCGAACGCGCTCGGACTCTCCGAGCTCTCCCGGGCGAACCACTGTGATGTTCACCTTGCCCTGGCCCCCTGTTCGGTCTGCATGCTCTTCCCCCGGTACAACACGCGAAGCACGTACATGAACCCTCCGAGCACGGCGACCGTCGCCACGCCGGCCCTCGGTGACCAAGCGTTGAATTGGAGCATGGCTTGGGCAAGGAGCACGTTCAGCACGAGACTTGCCGCGGCTCCTACTGATAGTGCGGCAAGTGGGTCACGATCTCGCAACAGTCCTACGACCGCGGCGCCGGGAACGACGAGGAGGAACAGAGAGATCAGGAATGGGCGCAGCGGGGTCTGGATGTCGAACAGCGCGATCACTGCTCCCGCGACGCACGCGAGCGCGAGCAGCCACGTAAGCAATCTGCGGTGTTTGAGCATCTGTTATCTCTCTCCCCGAGCTCCTGGCCGAACGTCGGCGCGACTGATCGCATAATCATGGGACCAATCCACCTCTGAAGGCGTCAATGCCGACGCTTGACGACGCGCTCCGGTTTACCGGCAGGTCAAAGTTTCTTGTGTGTTCTTCAACACACAGGCAAAGGCAATCCCCGGATCCCGGCGCGGTCCCCAAGCACACCAGGATGCCCTATCTCGCATAGGATCTTCGAGCTAAGACGTGATATATCCCCATTTGTCACAAAAGTGTACCCGTGAAACACGATCTACCTGAACGTGACCCCTCAGTTGTCAAGGGCCTCCGTTCGGGTGCTGGCGATCGACGCGGGTTCGGTGGTGGACTCGCTGGGTTGCGGGGTCGGGGTCGCGGAATCCGTCGGAGGTTCCGAGGTCGGCGGTTGATCCCCCTGCCAGGAGAGCGAGCAGCTCGCGCGGCCTCCGTTCGAGCTGAACGAGACCCTGCCGCTGCCCGCCGACCCGGGGTCGTCCACCGTCACCCAGATCGCCACCGAGCCGCCCGCCTTGATGGAGCCGCTCGCCGGGAACACGACCAGGCCCTGGGTGGAGGCGGCGTTCCAGGTGACGGCGGCGTTGCGGGCCCGCAGCCCGACCTTGGCCACGCCGTCGATCCCGGCGGGGCAGGACGCGGCGAGCCTGGCGCCCGGCGCGGCCTGCCGGCGGGTGGTCGTGGGGACCGCGGCCGGCCTGGTGGTCGAGACCTTGATGGCGGGCCGCGCGGACGGCGCATTCGTGGCCGCGGACTTCGGCGTGGGCGTGGGCGTGGGCGTCGGGGTCGGCTCCGCGTCGGTCTCCAGCACGGGCTCGGGGGACGGACTGGCCGGATCCGCCTCGGGAGTCGAGGGGACGGGGACGGCGCGGAACGCGCTCTCGACGCTGTCACGGCCGTTCAGCAGCGCCATCGCGGCCGTCGCCGCCACCACGCACACCCCCGCCAGCACCACCGGCGCCAGCCTGCGCGGCCTGCGACGGCGGGAGCGGCGCTCGACGGCGACGGGGAAGCCGGTCCTGTCGAAGCTGTCGCCCCGGTCGGTGATCAGCGTGCGGGTCTGGTCACGCTCCGGGTTGACGCAGGTGTCGATCACCCGGCGGCGCAGCGACAGCGGCGGAAACTCCACCGGCACCATGTCGAGCAGCCGCCCGGCCGCCACCCGCTGGTGCCGCCCCTCCGTGCACACCTCGCACCCGCTGATGTGCCCGGACACCCTCCGCCGCAGCAGCGGAGTGAGCGGCCCCTGCCAGGAGTCCAGCATCGCCGACAGGTCGGGACAGTGCGCCCGGCCCGTCCTGGCCAGCACCACGGCCGCGGCGGCGTTCTCCAACTGGTCGCGCGCCCTGCCCAGCCGGGACGCGGCCTGCCGCGAGGTCAGCCCCAGCACGGCCCCCGCCTCGCCGGGCGTCAGCCCGTGCCGCACCGACAGTTCCAGCACCTCGCGCTCGTTCCTGCTCAGCTCCCCGAGCGTCTGCTGGACCAGCTCCGCCAGCTCCGGATCCGCGGGCGCGTCGAGCACGGGCGGCGCGACGTTCTCGCCGCCGCTCCGGTGCGCGAGCCGGGCCATCGCCTGGAACCTGGTCAGCGCGTACAGCCAGGGGCGCAGCCGCCCGTTGTCCCGCAACCGCTCCACGCACCCCTGAGCGGTGACGAGCGCGTCGTGCACTGCGTCGGCCGCGCTGTCCCTGTCGCCGATCAACGTCCAGGCGTAGTCGTACAGCCGCTCGCCGTAGGCGTCGTACAGCTTGGCGGGGGCATCGGTGTCCGCGCGCCGCAACGCCTCCACCACGTGGTGATCGTCACTCCGACCGACGCTCGGCCATCCAGGCACGACAGCCCCTCCCCGACGCTCACCGGCGAACCCCCACGCGTACAGGACGCCGCCTGCGCGGCAGGGGTTGCCGCAGCATGCCCAACAGGCATGACCTGGGAAAAGAGTGGCGGATGTGACAAGGAGTCACAGAAGCGTGGAATGGGCCGCGAACGCGTTGTCACGGCGCCCGGCCCCGCGGGCCTGGAGTGCCATCGATCAGCAGACCCCGGCCACGACCGGCGGGCGGCTCCAGCCACTGCTGGCCGTAAAGGAAGGGTTCTCACCGCGAACGGCGCGCACGCCGCGAACGGCGCGAACGGCGCGCACGCCGCGCACGGCGGCTGCGCCGCGCGCAGAAAGGCTGGGGCGCTAGGGGGACCACACGCCGCGCTCAGAAAGGGCACGCCGCGAACGGCGGCTGCGCTGCGCTCAGAGGGGGCACGCTGCCAACGGCGCGCACGCCGCCCGCAGAAAAGGCGCGCTCCAGCGGTGAGCGGCGAGGAGAATCCGCTACCCGTCGCAGTTGGGGGCGCAGATGCGGCGTTGCATGCCCTGGAGGAAGAAGTCGCGGACCTGGAGCACGTCCTTGGCGATGTACGCCTCCCCGCCCGTGGCCTTGGCGACGGCGTCCATCTGCTGCTTGCCCGCCGCGGCCTCCGGGCCGAAGGCGATCAGCAGGATGCTCACCGGCCGCTTCGGGTTGTACTTCTGCTTGAGGAAGGTCAGGATCTGCTTGTTGCTGACGCCGCCGCCGGGGTCGTCGTTGCCCGCGCCGTCAGTGAGGACCACGATCGTGTTGATCTTGTCCTCCTGGTACGTCTTGGTCATCTCGGTGTAGGCGGCCTTGAGGGTGTCGTTCAGCCCGGTGTCGCCCGTGGCCTTGGCCTGGATGGAGGCGAACTGCCTGGCGAGGGCGTCCTTGCGGAGCACGCCGTGGACCGTCTCGCTGAGCGGGCCCACCGAGACGACCTCGCGCCAGTCCTTGTCCTGGCCGTCGAGGTGGGTGGAGAACGCCCACACGCCGATCTCGGAGTCGGCGGGGAACAGCGCCAGGCCCTCGGTGGCGATCCGGCTGATCGCCTGCATGCGCGTCATGTTCGTCTCGGGGACGGGCAGCGCCATCGTGCCCGAGACGTCGACCAGGGTGAGCAGCCGGGTGCCGAGGTTCAGCCGCGACCAGGTCTGTGCCAGGGCCGACACGGTCTTGACGTCGGGGAGGGGCAGCCCCTTCGGCGCCGTGGACGCGAAGCCCTTGCCCTTCGCCAGCGCTTCGCCCGCCTGGCCGTCGGGGGTGCGGAAGCCTTGATCGCGCAGCGTCCGCTTGGCCGACTCGGTGCTGAGGTCGTGCGTGAAGTCGGTGGCGGCCTTCTGCGTGGCAGGGTCCTTGGTCAGGACCGTGATCGGGTAGTCGAGGCTCAGCGTGCCGTCGGTGGGGTAGAGCGGCACCACCGGCGATTCGGGCTTTTTCGCGTTGTGGGCGTAGATGGTCTGTTCGGACGAGACGCCGATCGGCACCCTGCTGCCGGACCTCACGGTCAGGCTGGCCATCAGCGCGCTCGGGTCGGCGACGAGCTGGCCCGACAGCTCCTTGAACGCGCCCACCAGCGCCTTGTCCTGGCCCGCCTTCTTGGCCGAGCCGGCGGCGGCCAGCAGCGCGGCCATCCCGGCGGAGTTCTTCTGCGGGTCCAGCGCGAGCACCCGGACCTTCTTGCCGGGGCCGTCCGGGTTCGCCACGTTCGCCGCCGCGATCAGCCCGGCCCAGCTCGGCTGCAGGTTCTCGGGCAGCTTCGTGGCCATGGACTTCGCCGCCACGAGCACGACCGGAGAGACCGCGACGGTGCCGGCGGGCGCGGGCACCGCCGGCGTGGCGGCGCGCAGCCTGCTGACGACGAGGCTGGAGTCCGCCACCCAGAAGTCGGCGTTCGCCTTGCCCGCGGCCAGCGCGTTCGCGGTGCGCGACGCGCCCTCCTTGGCCACCGTCACCTCGACGCAGCGACTGTCGATCGAGTGCATGGCCTTGTTGTAGTTGCCGGCGATCTTGTTGAGCGCCGGCTGGATGTCGGGGGTGGCGACGACGCGGAGCGGGAGCTTTCCGGAGGTGCAGTCGTGGTCGCGGGTGAAGATGACGTACGCGGCGACGCCGAGGAGGACGGCGAGCGCGACGGACCCGGCCAGCGGGACGAGCACCCGGCCGCGTCCGCTGCTGGGGCGCTTGCGGGGGGCCGGTTCCTCGGCTCGGTAATCATCATCGAGCTCGTCTGTGCGGTGTCGCCCCACGATGTCCTCTTCGGTGTGTTGAGACCTTCCGGAGACCCTAGCGGGAGAAGCTCCGCAATACTTCGGGAACGATACTCGGTGTAGTCAGTGGTGCAAAACAGCACTTTTGGTGCAGGTATGACGCTGCGTCACGTCAGTGGCAGCATGCGTGACCGCGCCAGGCCCGCGTTCCCTCCCGTACGGACACCGCCGCCAGGGCCACCGCCATCACCGGATCCACCCACCACCAGCCGACCGTGTTGAGCCACAGCCCCGCCAGTACGCCTGCCGCCATCGCGGCGCAAATGAGGTTCTGCGTGCCCTCCCCGGCCGTCGCCGTGGAGCCGAGCCGGTGCCCGAGCCGCCGCTTGACCAGCCCCAGCACCGGCATGCTCAGCATGCTCACGGACGTGACCACGATCCCGAGCACGGTCGGGGCCGGCCGGTGGCCCGCGTCCAGGTCGTGCGCCACGTGGATCACCAGGTAGGGGGCGAGCACCCAGAAGCTCACCGCGACCGCCCGCTGCGCGGTGCGCTCGGCGCCCGGCGACAGCGTCCGCGACCCGGTGAAGCGCCACACCACGATGAGGCTCGCGGCCGCCTCCACGAGCGCCGACAGCCCCCAGCCGATCAGCGCCACCGAATGCGCCGACAGCCCCGCCGCCAGCCCCAGCGTGCTCTCCACCGCCAGCCATACAAGAGTGGCGACCGAGAGGGAGCGGGCCACGCCGGCGGCGCGCAGCCATGCGGCCGACGCGGCCGGATGCGGATGAACCCGCTGGTCAGCCATCTTTGCCCCCCCGAACTGCCCGCTTTCGGCCGTCGACCGCGAGACGTAACGTATCCATTACTGACAGTAACTTTAGGGCTTGGGTGTAAAGATCGTGCAAGCTTCGCCGGGTAACGTTCCATCGATCAGGGAGGGGATTCCGTGCCGTTCACACCCAGTCACATCGCCGCGATCCTGCCGCTGGTGTCCTCGCCGCGCATGCGCAAACTGGCGGATCCCTGGGCCCTGGCGGTCGGTGCGATGGTGCCGGACCTGCCGATCTTCTTCCCGTTCCTGCCCGACTACACCGACTGGCACTCCCTCCGCAGCGTCTACACCCTCGACCTGGCGGCGGTCGTGGTCCTCCTGGGCGTCTTCCACGCGTTCTTCAGAGACCCGCTGATCGCCCTGCTGCCGCCCTCGCTCGCGGGCCGCGCCGCGAAGCTGCTGCCGTCGACCCGGATGGAGAGCCTGCTCCCCATCGTGATCGGGGCGGTGGTCGGCGCGGCCAGCCACGTCCTGTGGGACTCCTTCACGCACCTGCGGGCCGTCGACCACTGGGGAGCCTGGATGGACCACTCCGTCTTCGGCGTGATCAGGCTCTTCCGCCTGCTGCAGTACCTGTCGTCGGTCGTGGGCCTGGCCGTCGTCATCTGGTGGTCCTGGCGCAACCTCACCCGTATGGACGCCGCCGCGGTCCCCGAGCGGCTGCGGATCTCTCCCTGGGTGCGGCGCACGGTGGTCACGGCCGCCACGCTCGGCGTCTTCGCCGGCGCCCTCCTCTGGCCCCTCGTGGACGAACCCAGCCCCGAACTCGGCCTCCCCAGCGTGATCACCAAGGTGGGCGCGGGCACCCTGGTGGGCCTCTGCCTGGTGCTCACCTGCTACGCCACGGTCTGGCAGGTCAATCGCCTCGTGGCAATATCGGAAGGTGCCTGACTACGTAACCGACGCCGCCGACCCCCGCCTCGCCGACTACACCCAGCTGCGGGACGTCGAACTCCGCAAGAGCCTGGAGGCGGAACGCGGCCTGTTCCTCGCGGAGGGCGAGAAGGTCATCCGGCGCGCGATCGCGGCCGGCTACCCGATCAGGTCCGTCCTCACCACCCGGCGCTGGCTCGCGTCCCTGGCGGACGTGCTCGGCGATGCGACGGTGTACGTGGTCAGCGACGACATCATGTCCGGCATCGCGGGTTTCCAGGTGCACAGGGGAGCGCTCGCCTCCATGGAACGCCTCCCGCCCACCTCCGTCGACGCGGTGCTGGAACGCGACCCCCGGCGGATCCTGGAGGTCGCCGAGCAACACACTCGGCGGGTTCTCGTCCTCGAAGACCTGGTTGATCACTCCAACGTTGGCGCGATCTTCAGATGCGCCGCGGCGCTGGGGGTGGACGGCATCATCCTGTCGCCTCGATGCGCTGATCCCCTGTACCGCCGTGCCGTGAAGGTGTCGATGGGGGCGGTCTTCTCGATCCCGTACGCGCGGATGGACGACTGGCATGACGGGCTCGCGCAGTTGCGGGAGGCGGGCTTCCAGATGCTCGCGCTTACGCCTGACCAGACGGCCACACCCATAGATGCTGTCAAGATGACCGACCGGGTGGCGCTGCTGCTCGGCTCGGAGGGTGACGGGTTGTCGTCCCGGTGGCTGGACGAGGCGGACGAGGCTGTCTGCATCCCCATGAGCGCTACGGCGATGGAGGCGGGGGTGGACTCGCTGAACGTGGTGGCCGCCGCCGCGATCGCCTGCCACGGCCTGATGCGCTGATCTCGTACGCCCGGCCGGACGACGCGCCTGCCGGCCTCACGAGCGTGGTGGCCGTCGGTGAGGAGCTGTGACCAGCGCGAACCGAAACATCGGTATGCCTACCGATGCACATACGGATGTGCAGGCCTGAGCGCAGCGCCTAGCGTCTGGCGGCAGCAAGGTGAAACGGCATGCTCACCCGCCCCCCTTTCCCGGTCGACCCCGCGGCCCAGGCGATCCCTGCGGCGCGGTGGCCGGCGTGCGCGCACGCCGCGGTGCCCGGGAAACGCCGAAAGGAGCACGACCCGTGAAACGCACCGCCTTAGCCGCCGCGGCCGTGGGACTCGCCACGGCCGCGGCGATGGGCCTCTCCGCTCTCCCCGCGCACGCCGCCCCACCCGGAGCCAACAAGGACGAATCCGGCGCACAGGCACGAGCGTCGGCCGACCCGGCCTCGCTCGCGGCGGCTGTCGCCGACAAGGCCGTCGCCAGCGGGCTTGACAAGCTGGCCAAGGGACCTGACGAGGCGTACCGCCGGGTGTCGGTCACCCGCGGCACCAGCGACATGTACTTCGTCGGCTACGAGCGCACCTACAAGGGACTGCCGGTGGTCGGCGGGGACGCGGTCGTCGTCACCGACTCGGCGGGCCGCGTCCGTGACACCGTCGCAGCGGCCGGGCCGAACAGCCAGGACGTGCAGACCGAGGCCAGGATCAGCGCGGAGCAGGCCACCGAGGTGGCGAAGGGCCGGCTCTCGCGCGTCGACGACTCCGCCGCCCCGCGCCTGGTGGTGCTCGCCTGGGGCGCGAAGCCCAGGCTGACCTGGGAGGCCGTCGTCAGCGGCCTGGCCAAGGGCAAGCCGAGCATCCAGCACGTGTTCGTGGACGCCCGCACCGGCAAGATCGCCGACTCCTACGACGACGTGCGCGAGGGCAGCGGCAACAGCTACTACTACGGGCAGGTCACCATCAACACGAGCGGCTCCGGCAGCTCGTACTCGATGACCGACTCGACCAGGCCCGGCATCCAGTGCGGCGGGCAGGGCGGCACCGCCTACACCGGCCCCGACGACGCGTGGGGCAACGGCCAGGGCACCAACCTGGAGACTGCCTGCGTCGACGCGCTCTACTCCGTCCAGCGCGAGTGGGACATGCTGCGTGACTGGCTCGGCCGTAACGGCATCGACGGCAGCGGCAGGGGCTTCGGCGCGCGCGTCGGCCTCAGCGACGTCAACGCCTACTGGAACGGCAGCTACACCAACTTCGGCCACAACCAGGCCAACGACCGGCAGGCCACCAACATCGACGTGGTGGCGCACGAGTTCGGGCACGCCATCTTCCAGACCACGCCCGGCGGGGCCGGTTCCGGCAACGAGAACGGCGGCATCAACGAGGGCACCGGTGACATCTTCGGCGCCCTCACCGAGCACTACGCCAACAACCCCAACGACCCGCCGGACTACCTCGTCGGCGAGGAGGTGGACCTCGTCGGCCAAGGGCCGATCCGCAACATGTACAACCCGAGCGCGCTCGGCGACCCGAACTGCTGGTCCTCCTCGATCCCCAACACCGAGGTGCACGCGGCGGCCGGTCCGCTGAACCACTGGTTCTACCTGCTGGCCGAGGGCAGCAACCCCGGTGGCGGCAAGCCGTCCAGCCCGATCTGCTCCGGCGGTCCGGCGTCGGTGACCGGCGTCGGCGTGCAGAAGGCCGGCCAGATCTACCTGGGCGCCCTGAACCGCAAGACCTCGTCCTGGCGCTACACCAACGCCCGCGCGGCCTCCGTCGCGGCCGCGATCGAGCTGTTCGGCGCCAACAGTGCCGAGTGCAACACCACCAAGGCGGCGTGGAGCGCGGTGAGCGTGGCGGCGCAGTCGGGCGAGCCTGCCTGCGGCACCTCGACCAACGACTTCGCGCTCTCGCTCAACCCGTCGACCGGCAGTGGGCAGCCTGGGCAGCAGGTGACCGCCACGGTCAACACCCAGACCACGTCCGGTAGCGCCCAGACGGTCAACCTGACCGCGTCCGGGCTGCCCAGCGGCGTCACGGCGAGCTTCAACCCGTCGTCGGTCACCTCCGGCAACTCCTCCGCCCTGACCCTGTCCATCGGCTCCTCGGCGGCGCAGGGCACCTACCAGATCACCGTCACCGGCACGGGGTCGCTCACGCACACCGCGATCTTCACTCTCCAGGTCGGCGGCACCTCGACGCGTGACTTCTCGATCTCGGCCAGCCCGGCGTCCGGCACGGTGCAGGCCGGCTCCGCGGCCACCACCACGATCCGCACCACCACGACGTCCGGCACCGCGCAGGCCGTGAACCTGGCCGCGAGCGGCCTCCCCACGGGTGCCACGGCCGCCTTCAACCCGGCCTCGGTGACCTCGGGCGGCACGTCCACCCTGACGATCTCGACCGCGCCGACCACGCCCGCCGGCTCGTACAACGTGACCGTGACCGGCACCGGCGAGACGGCGACGCACACCACGACCTACGCGCTCACGGTGCAGGGCACCTCGGGCGGCAGGACGTTCACCAACGGCACCGACTACGCCATCAACGACTACAGCACCGTGCAGAGCCCGATCACCTCCACGGCGACGGGCTCGGCGGTCTCGCCGGTCAAGCTGTCGGTCACCATCAACCACACCTGCGCGGAGGATCTCGACATCTGGCTCCGCGGGCCGAACGGCCAGTGGTACGCGGTCGACAGGTACGGCGGCACCAGCTGCACCTCGTACGGCACCAGGACGTACTCGGTCCCGGTGAGCCAGCAGGCTGCGGGCACCTGGGTGCTCGAGGTCAGCGACGTCTACGCGGGTGACACCGGTCGCCTGGACACCTGGAGCATCACCGTCTGACACACGGCACCACAGCCCCGGCCGGTCATCCGGCCGGGGCTTCGCTCCATGGAGGGGGAGGCACCTCGTTGCGGGTGCGGACGCCGAGTTTCTGCAGCACCCGCGCCACGTGCGTGTCGACCGTACGGCGCGACAGGAACAGCACCTCGGCGATCTCCCTGTTGGTCTGGCCGAGCGCGACCAGCCTGGCCACCTCGCTCTCCCTCGGCGACAGCACCCCGCGGGCCTTCCTGCCCCCGCGCGGCCGGCTGTCCGCGCCGATCTCCCGCAGCAGATGGCGGCAGCGTGCCGCGTCGTGGGTGGCGCCGAGCACGGTGTACCGCTCGCCCGCGTGGGCGATGATCTCCGCCGCGGTCTCCCTGTCGCCGAGTTCGAGTCGCGCGCCCGCCTCGGCCTCCGCCGCCCGCGCCGCCCCGTACGGCCTCGGCATCGCCTCGTAGGCGGCGCGGGCCCGGCCGTGGCGGCGGGCGGCCTCCTCGAAGCGGCCCTCCGCTGCGGCCAGCGCTCCGCGTGCCGACTCCAGCGCAGCCTCGGCCGCCGGCGCGGTCGTGCCCTCGATGCCCGCCGCGAACTCGGCCACCAGCTCGGCGGCCTGGCCGGGGTGCCCGGCCCTGAGCAGCGCGGTGACGGCCGCCGGCACCACCTGCTCGCCCCACACCCATACGCCCTTGCGTCGCAGCCTGGTGACCGCGCTGTCGGCCTCCGACAGCGCGGCGTCCACGGAGTCGCGGATCAGGTGTAACTCGACCAGCCCGCCGGAGGCGGCGGCGGCGACCGGGAGGAAGGCCGAGTCCGGGTCGCGCGGGCCGGCCGCCTCCAGGCGTTCCCCGGCCTCCTCCCACTCGCCCCTGGCCAACGCCAGCATGCCGAGGACCAGCGGGGCGTCCACGCCGAGCAGCGGCGTTTCGGGGGTCATCTCGACCACCGCGGCCGCCCGCTCCCGAAGGCCGTCCCAGCGCCCGGTCAGCCAGTCGAGTCTGATCGACGAGACCTCCACCAGGTAGGCGGGGTACAGGGCGCCGGACTCCTCGGCGATCCGCCTGCCCTCGCTGGCGAACCGGTCGGCCGGGCCGTAGTGGCCGAGCGCGGTCGCCGCGTCGCACAGGTTGGAGTAGGCGCGCGCGACCTGCCTGCGCACCGCCGCCGACGGGTCGTTCACGGGGAGCGTGTCGGCCAGCGCGAAGGCGTCGGGTGAGCCCACGAGCATGGCGAAGGTGACCCTGTTGGCGTACACCGTGGCCGTCAGCTCGCGGTCCTCGTCGGCGACGGCGACGAGGAGGCTCTCGGCCTGGTCCATCCACTTCTTGTGGGTGGCGATCGGCTCGCGGCCCCAGGTCGGCATCGCCAGCAGGGCCAGCCCTCTGGCGGCGATGCCGGGCCTGCCGTCCAGGTCGGGGAGCGCGGCGAGGACCTCCTGGCGTCCCGCCGCGATGGCACCCGCCTGGTTGGACAGCAGCACGCCCAAGTTCAGCCTGGCCTCCCCGCGGACCTCCCTGGACAGAAAGTCGTCCGACAGCAGGTGACGGAGCATCCGCACGGCACGCCGGTGGGAGAGCCCGATCGCCGCGAGCCGGCTGAGCTGGAGGGCCAGCGGGCCGCGGGCGTCGCGCGGCAGCTTGGGGTCCGCCAGCATGCCCTCCAGCAGCTCGACCGCGAGCGGGACGTCGCCCAGCGCCGCCGCCTGGTCCGCGGCGGCGCCGCCGTACCGCCGCCACGCCTCGTACTCGCCCGCGCGCCTGGCGTGGTAGGCGAGCTGCACCAGGGGCGGCGGGTCCAGCGCGGCGAGCGCCGGCATGGCCCGCCTGTGGGTGAGCCGCCTGTCGGGGCCGGGGATCGCGTCGTAGACGGCCTGCTGGGCGAGCGCGTGGCGGAACCCGTAATGGCTGTCGGGGTGCTCCATCAGGACGCCCGCCTTGAGCGCCTCGCGCAGGCCCGACCTGGAGGGGGCGGCGATGCCGGAGACGGCGGCGATCAGCGGTTCGTCGGCGGGCAGCTTGAGCACGGCGGCGGCGTGCACCGCGTGCAGCGCGGCCGGCGACAGCCCTGCGAGCTGCTCCGCCATCGCCTCGCGGAGGAGCAGCGGCACCGCGACGCGGTCGAGCGCCTCCGGCTCCTCCACACCGCCGGGGAACTGGCCGTCGCCGTCGAGCAGCGAGCGGACGACCTCCTCGATGAGGAACGGCACACCGGCGGTCCGCTCGCGCAGCCGGGCGGCGAAGCGCTCCGTTACCTGGGAGCGGCCGAGCAGCGCGCTGGTCAGCGTTCTGACGGACTCGACGTCCAACGGCTTGAGCGAGATCACCAGGCTGTTGGCGCCCGGCGGATGCCGGTAGGCGTGGCCCAACGGCAGCCCGGGCACGGGCAGGTCCTCGCGCCGGAAGGTCACCACGAGCGCCAGGCCCTCGGGCGGGTGGTCGGTGAGGAACCGCAGCAGGTCCCGGGTGCCGTCGTCGGCCCAGTGCAGGTCCTCTACGACCAGCACGGCGGGCGCCACGGCGTCCAGCAGCGCGCGGACCGCTCGGAACAGGCGGTGCCGCTCGGCTCGCGGGTCGTCGACCGGCGGTGGCGGTGGTGACGGCGGCAGGTGCCCGGCCAGTTCGGGGAGGTAGCCGCGCAGTGCCCCGGTCACCGGGTTGAGCGCCTCCGTCGCGGGCAGGGCGGCGGCGACGTGGCGCAGCGCGTCGAACACCGGGCCGTACGGGAACGGCTCCCTGAGCTGGTGGCAGTGGCCGAGCAGCACGGTGCGCCCGCCGTCGCGCAGGACGTCGATGGCCGCCCGCACCAGCCGAGTCTTGCCGATCCCCGCCTCGCCCTCCACCAGGGCCACGGCGGGCGGTTGGGTGACCGCGTCGAGGAGCGCTCGCAACTGCGCTTCACGTCCGACCATGGGACTGGCGACACTCGTCATCGGCGTCTCCGAGAGTCCGGGTTTGCTGCCCGTGCCGGAATACCGTTATCTACTACCAGTCATCTACGGTCAAGCCTCACTTTACCGACATGCCACTCTGTAATGCTTCAAAGCGGACGCGCGGGCGCCGTGCTGGGATCATCCTGTCGCGTCGGTGCGTGCCGTCACGGCGTTGCGGCGTCCGGCTTGCCTGCGGCCTGGTTCCGCTCTCCGATCCACACCGCGATCTGGGCGCGCGAGGTGAAGCCGAGCTTGCTCAGGATGTGCTCGATGTGCCCCTCAGCGGTGCGCTGGGCGATCACCAGGGTGGCGGCGATCTCCTTGTTGCTCATGCCCTGGGCGACGAGCTGGGCGATCTCGGTCTCCCGCGCGGTCAGCGGCGACGGCTCCCCGGACGGCTCCGCGGGCTCCTGCGGAGCCTCCTCTTCCAGGGCGAGGACGATCGCCTCGTCGATGGAGAGCCTGGCACCCTGTTTGAGCGCGGACTGGAACGCCGACTCCCCCAGAGCGGCCCGGACGCTGGACTCGCACGCGTCGTGGTAGCGCATCAGATAGGCGAAGCTCGCCATGGGCGTGCCCATCTCGCCCCAGATGACCTGGATGGCGCCCAGCAGCCGGCCTGCCCGTTGGAACCGCTTCTCGGTGGCGGCGATCCAGGACAGCACCTCGAGGTTCATGCCGACACCGAGCAGATCGTCGACCGAGCGGTTGTAGCGGAGACTGCCCTCCTCCAGCTCGACCGCCTGGGCGAGGTCGCCCTGGCGCCAGTACTCCAGGCCGAGCGCCAGCTCCCCGCGCGCCCGGTGCCAGCTCTCCCCGTAGGCGTCGCTCACCGCCAGGCACCGCTCCCCGTTCTCGATCGCGGCGGAGGAGTCGCCGGTGAGGGAGTACGCCAGGCAGAGCCGCAGATGCGCCAGCGACTGCCCCAGAGGATCGCCGATGGCCTGGGAACGGGCCGCGGCCTCCTGGTAGTTCGCGATCGCCTTGTCGGTGTCCCCGCGGTAGAGGATGATGCCGCCCCAGAAGATCGCGACGTAGGCGAGCACGCGCTCCAGGCCCAGCCGCTCACCCAGGTCCCGGCTCTCCGCCAGCATCTTCTCGGCGGTGTCGAGCTCGCCCTGGATGATGGCCAGCCAGCCGGCCGCCCACAGCGCCATGGCCCGCCTCTCGCTCGGCTCGGTCTCCGCAGCCAGACCCAGCTCCAGCCAGCGCTGGCCCTCCTTCATGTAGTAGCTCGTGATCCAGTGGTAGGCGAGATCCGTCGCCATCTCCAGGCCCGTACCGGTGTCGCCGGTGGCGAAGCAGTGGTCCAGGGCGGTCCGCATGTTGGAGTGGTCCCGATGGAGCGAGGTGAAGCAGGTGGCCTGATCCGCGCCGAAGCGTCCCACTACCGCCCTCGCCGCGAGGTGCCGGTAGTACTCCCTGTGTCGGTGCCGCATCGCGGATTCCTGACCCGAGTCCTTCAGCCGTTCCCTGCCGTAATGCTGGATCGTGTCGAGCAGCCGGTAGCGCATCGACGGGGTCTGCTCGTCGGTGATCAGGATGGACTTGTCCACCAGCCCGATCACCAGGTCCAGGACCTCCCCTCTGGCGATCCCGTCCCCGGAACAGACCTCCTCGGCCGCCTCAAGATCGAGGCCCCCGGCGAACACCGCGACCCGCGCCCACAGCAGGCGCTCCTGCTCCGTGCACAGCTCGTAGCTCCAGTCGATCAGGGCGCGCAGGGTCCTGTGGCGGGGGAGCACCGCCCGCGAGCCGGCGGTGAGCAGCTGGAAGCGCTCGTCCAGCCGGTCCAGCAACTCGGTGAGCGACAACATCCGCAACCGCACCGCGGCCAGCTCGATCGCCAGTGGTATGCCGTCCAGCCTGCGACAGATCCGCTCGACCGTCTGCTGGTTGTCCTCCGTCACCGCGAACCCGGGAAGGACGGCCGCGACGCGCTCGGCGAACAGGCGGACCGCGTCATAGCGCATCAGGGACTGCGGCGGCAGCGGGCTGTCGTCCCTGTCGGGCAGATTCATCGCGGGCACGGCGAGGACCTGTTCGCCGCTGACGCCCAGCACCTGCCTGCTGGTGGCGAGAACGCGCAGCTCCGGCGCGGCCCGGGTGAGCGTCTCCACCAGCACCGTGCACGCGTGCAACAGGTGCTCGCAGTTGTCCAGGACCAGCAGCATCCGCTTGTCCTTGAGATGGTCGGCGAGGACGTCCAGAGGCGGCCTCGACGACCAGTCGCGCACCTCCAGCGACTCGGCCACGGTCTGGCCCAGCATGCCGGGGTCGTTCAGCGCGGCCAGCTCGACCAGCCGGACGCCGTTCGGGAAGGCCCGCGACACCTCGGCCGCCACCCGCAGCCCGAGCCGCGTCTTGCCGACTCCGCCGGGGCCGGTGAACGTGACGATGCGCGAGTGGGACAGCAGCCGCTTGGCCTCGGCCACCTCGTGCCGACGCCCGACAAAACTGGTCACATCGGCGGGCAACTGGCTCAGATGCGGTCGCCGGGATGTCTGGGATGTCATCGCCGTCATGGAACGTCGTGCGGATCGCCGCGCATGAATATATGACCCGACAAAATCCAGGCTATGCCTACAGGTCGATGGAGTGGACGCCCGGCCCCGTTTCCTCAGAGCGTCGATTCGCTGAGGTGCTCGTGCAGTGCCGGAAGGAGGTCCTCGGTGGTGGCGATGGCGAGCTGCCAGGTGACGTCCTCCCCGGCAGGCGTCGCCTGGGAGATGTCGACGGAGGTGGCCAGCCCCGACAGGAGGAGGCGCTGGGTCAGCTCGACAGCCTTGTCGTGACCCACGACCGTCGTACGGACCTCGATGATCTCCGCCATGCAGCCATCCTCGGTTGGGGGGAGATCAACTGTAGCGATGCGACCGCCCGCGGAACCCGGGATTTGCGGCGGCCGAGCACCGTAATCCCTGGGGCTGGGGGTAAGCGGTTGCCGCGCCCACCCCCGGGCTTCTCGAGGACGGCGGCCACCGCCGGGGCCCTGGGGTGAGACATCGTCTGGGAGGTGGCCCCTCTGGCGGGCCCGCCCATCGACGACAGACGGAGGTCGTCAGCGGGGGCGTGCGGCTGACGGGGTGGGCGGTTTGGGGAGGATCGTGTAGGCCAGCGTGACCAGGATCTCGACGGCCGTCGCCACCAGCAGCGCGACGGCCGGGCCGGTGCGCGGCACGAGCCAGGCGCCGGCGGTCGCGCCCGCCAGGAAGACGACGATCGCGCCGAGCCTGCGGGCGGCCCCCGCGCTGTCGCCGCCCGCCAGCGACGAGGTCGCGCCGAGCCAGGCGAGGGTGCTCGTGATCACCGTGGTGGTGATGTCCGACACCCCCGCCAGGCGGACGGTCGCGGTGCGCATCCCCATGGCCAGGCCCAGGGCCGCGATGATCGGGTACTGGGCGCGGGCGTCGGCGAACGCGACGGCGGTGGCCGCCGCCAGCAGCGCGGACTCGGCCAGCAGCGAGATCAGCAGCCACCGGTGGTGGAGCGCCTTGGCCAGGCGTCCGGAGACGATGGCCCCGGCGGCGAAGGCCACCAGCGCGACCAGGCAGCCGAGCGTGCTGAAGTCGGGCGTGCCGCCGATGGCCAAGCCCAGGATCACGGTGTTCCCGGTCATGTTGGCGACGAAGACGTGCCCGAGGCTCAGATAGGCGATCGCGTCCACCATCCCGCTGACCGTCGTGAGCCCCAGCAGGAGCAGCGAGTCCGCGATCCGGCCCGGATTGCGCGTCACGCCGGCCATGCTCGCCGACCCGCCCGACGCCCAACCACCCCGACATGGCCGGATTGCCGGGATCTTTACGCGCCCGGGATCCGTGGCAGGTCAGGTCTGAGGGGGCCGGTCGGCGGCCTCCTCCAGGGCGGGGAGCCGAGGTGGAGTCACCCGCTGACGTGATCAACCGGGGGAGGCGCGGTTGAGCGGCGGACGACCAGTCGGTGGGGGAGAAGCTGGCGTTCGGGGGCCGCGCGCCCGCCTGACAGCAGGATGCGCCCGGCCGCCTGGCCCATCTCCCGTTTCGGCTGCCTGATCGTGGTGAGCCCAGCCTCCTCCGCGCCGCTGTCGGAGAAGCCGACCACCGACAGCTCGCGTGGCACGTCCAGCCCCAGGTCGGCGGCGGCGTCGAGGACGCCGAGCGCCAGCACGTCGGTGTTGGTGAGGATCGCGGTGGGACGTGGATCGACGGCCAGCAGCGCGTGCCCGGCCTTCCTGCCCGATTCGCGAGAGTTCCTCGGCACCTCGAAGAACGGCACCCCGCCCCAGTCGACCCCCGCCTCCTCGCACGCCGCGCGGTAGCCGCCGAGCCGCGCGCGCATCGCCTCGAAGGCCACCCGTCGCTGCCGCTCCAGGTCGCACCAGCCGGAGTAGCCGTCGTCGTGCAGGCCGACCATGGCCACGCCGACCCGCCGATGCCCCAGCTCCAGGACGTGCCGCGCCGCCTCGGCCCCCGCCGCGGGCTCGTCGATCCCCAGGAAGGGGTGGCCGGGGACGTACGGCTCATCGACGATCACGACGGGCAGCTTCCGTCCGAGAACCTCGGCCAGCGCCGGGTGCCCGTCGGGCAGCGACACCACGCAGAAGGCGTCGACCACGGCGTCGCGCACCGGCTCGGTGCGCCGGTCGCCGTGCGGCATGGGCAGGATGAGCAGCCCGACGCCCGCGTCCTCGGCGGCGGTGGCGAGGCCCTGGAAGAACCCGATCGCGTAGGGGTCGGCGAAGGCGTACGGCAGCGTCTCGCTGAACAGCAGGCCGAGCGCGCCCGCCCGGCCGAGGCGCAACGACCGCGCGGTGGGGTTCGGCCCGGCGTAGCCGAGCTCCTCGGCCACCTCCATGACCCGCTGCCGCAGCCCCTCGCTCACCTGGTCGGGACGCGAGAACGCGTACGACACGGTGGCCCGTGACACGCCCAACCTGTCGGCGATCGTCTGCAGCGTGACCTTGGCCATCCTCCAACCGTATCGGGGGCCGACGAGCACCGGAACGAAGGAGCTCCGCCGTGCGCTATAAATGTAGCGATACATATGTAGCGAACGGAGGGTGTCATGAACGACGTCGTCATCGTGGGAGCCGGGCCCACCGGTCTGATGGCCGCCTGCGAGCTGGCCCTGGGGGGCGTGTCTTGCACGATCGTGGACAAGCGCGGCAGCGAGTCCAACGTCACCCGGGCGTTCGGCCTGCACGCCCGGGCCCTGGAACTGCTCGACGCCCGGGGCATGGGCGACGAACTGGTGGCGCGCGGCAACCCGCTCAGGACGGTGTACCCCGCCTACGCTTCACGGGTGGACTTCGGCCGCCTCGACACGCGGTATCCGATGCTGCTGCTCGTGCCCCAGAACGGCACCGAGAAGCTCCTTCGGCGGCGCGCCGCCGAACTCGGCGTGGAGATCCGCCGCAACGCCAACGTCGTCGGACTGGCCCAGGACACCGAGTCCGTACGGCTGACGCTCGAGGACGGAGCAGAGCTGGACGCCAGGTACGTCATCGGCGCCGACGGTGCCCACAGCACCGTCCGCGACCTGGTGCACGTGGGCTTCGCCGGCGCGGCCTACAGCCTGCCCATGCTGCTGGCCGACGTCCGCATCCCCACCTCCGAGCCGCCGCCCATCACGCAGGTCGGCACGGAGGGCGTGGTGGTGACCCTCCCGTTCGGCGACGGCTGGTTCCGGGTCGGCGCGTGGCTGCGTGAGGAGCAGGACAACCCGGGTTTCACCCAGATCCGCGAGGCGTTTCGGGTCATCGCCGGCACCGACTATGACATGAGCGAGCCACGCTGGTTCTCCCGCTTCACCGCCGAGCGCCGGCAGGCACGCAGTTACCGATCAGGGCGGGTCTTCCTGATCGGGGACGCCGCCCACGTGAACTCGCCCATCGGCGGCCAGGGAATGAACACCGGCATCCAGGACGCCGTCAACCTGGGCTGGAAGCTCGCCGCCGACCTGCACGGCTGGGCCCCGCCCTGGCTGCTCGACACCTACCACGCCGAGCGGCACCCCGTCGGCTCCGCCGTCCTGGCCATGACCGACCACCTCACCGGGCTGGTGCTGAGCGGATCACGAGTGCGCCTGGAGATCAACCGGCGGCTCATGGCGGCCCTGCTGCACACCGGCCCCGGCCGCCGACGCGTCCTCGGAAGACTGTCCGGCCTGGAGTTCGCCTATCCGCCCGGCGAGCCGGACGCCCACCCGCTGGCCGGGCGCCGCGCCGCCGACGGCCCGACAGATGCGGGCCGCCTGTACGAGGTGCTGCGCGCGGGCACATTCGTCCTGCTGTCGGACGAGGGCGTGCCGACCCCTTGGCGCGATCGCGTACGGCAGGCCGGCCCCCTTCGTGGCACCGGGCCTGAGGCGACGTTGATCCGCCCGGACGGCTACGTGGCCTGGGCCGGTGATCGCGACGGCATCGAGGCGGCTCTGGTGAAATGGTGTGGCCCTGCCGACCACGCCGACCTGAAAGAGCACCGTGCCACCGCCTAACCCGCAGCGCCGCGACCACCTTGCAGACGCGGCCATCGCCGTGCTGGCCGAGCAGGGGTCACGCGGACTGACCCATCGGGCCGTCGACACCGTCGCCGCCGTGCCGGCCGGCACCACCTCGCGCTACTTCCGCACCCGCGACGCACTGCTCAACGGGGTCATCGAGCGGATCACCCACCGGCTCGGCGAACGCGTCGACGCCTACACCGTCCGGCCGATCTCGCCTGCCGACCTGGAGGAAGCGCTGGTCGCCGTCCTGACGACGATGCTGACCGACGGCCGGCACGATCCGCTGGCCCTGTTCGAGCTGCATCTGGAGAGCACCCGAAATCCCCGCCTGCGGCACATGCTGTCCGACGCCCTACGCGGCCGTGCTGATCTCCTTGTCCGCCAATGCCGTGCCGCCGGAATCGAGATCAGCCAGGACGACGCCATGCTGCTGGAGATGAGCGTGCTGGGCATCCTGTTCACCGCTCTGACCACCGGCGTCCCCGAGTCCCCGGGTGAGTCGATCCGCACCGCCGTACGGGCTCTCCTGGTCCGCCATCAGGGGCTGACGGCGACCTAGTCCTTTCCTCCGCTGCGGCGACAGCCGCTCACTGATCACGGCGGTGGCCGGCTCACGCCGCCCTTCCCGACGTACCCGGCGCCCACCCCGCCGGCCTTCTCCAGGCGCCGCCGACGCACGCCGCACCCACTCCGCAGGCCCTCTCGGCCTTGGTGGACGCATGTCGCGCCCACCCACTGACCCCTCGGGCCTTGCCGACGACGTTCTTAATCGATTAAGGTCTTAATTGATTAAGGAGGAAGCGTGGAAGCCATGCAAGTGCTCGCTCACCAGACCGCGATGGGTTACACGAACACGCTCCACGAGGCCCTGCCGGGCGCCCCCGTCGTCCCGTCACGCGAACGGACCCGGGTGCGGGCGCGCCTGGCGTACCGGCTCCGCTGGACCGCCGACCGGCTCGACCCCGTTCCCAGCTGCGGGCCCTGAGCCGCCCGTCGCCGGTTCAGCCGCCCGAGATCTGGGTCTCCGCGTAGTCGAGGAGCTTCTCGGCCGTGCTGAAGCGGCGGGCGTCCTTGTCGCCGAGCAGGACCCCGATCACCACCCTGCCGCTCCGCTCGCCCGCGAACACCAGGCAGAAGCCCGCCGCGTTCGTGTAGCCGGTCTTCACGCCGATGATCCCGGACGCGCTCTCCAGCAGTTTGTTGGTGTTGTGCCAGGTGTGCGCCCGGTGGAGGGCCGTCTTCGGGATCTTCTGGACCTCCCGCGAGACCACCGTCCTGAACGTCGAGTCGGCGAGCGCCACCTTGGTCAGCTTGGCCTGGTCGACGGCCGTCGAGTAGCCGCCCTTGCCGGGAGTGGGCAGCCCGTCGGGGTTGGTGTAGCGGGTGTCCGACAGGCCGAGCCGCTGGGCGGCGGCGTTCATCTTGGCCACGAAGGCGTCGTTGCCGGGGCCGTATCTGCGAGCCAGCGCGCTGGCGGCGTCGGCCCCTGACGGCAGCATCAATCCGTACAGCAGATCCCTGGTCGTCAGGCGTTCACCCTTCTTGAGCTTGGCCGTGGTGGCGCCGCTCCCCACCGCGTGCCGCACGTCGGCCGCCGTGATCGTGATCGTGTCGCTCAACTTGCCCTCGCGCAGCACCACGTACGCGGTCATGATCTTGACCAGGCTGGCGACCGGGACCCGGCTCGTTTCACGCTTGTTGAAGTGGATCGTTCCGGCCGAGTCGATCACGTAGGCGGACTTGGCTTCCACGGCCGGAGCATCCGCCGCCTGAGCGGGCGACGCCACGCCGACACCCATGACTCCGACGAGAATCGCGGAGCCGATCAAACCCCCAGTATGCATGCCAAACATGGTGACAGGTGATCAGGGGTCGGTTGACCGATCTCGGCCCCTCACCGGAAAAATCCCGCCGCCGGCAGGCTTGCGCGGACGTCCTCAGGCTGCCTGGGAGGCGCGCTTCTTCCTGCGCCAGGCGAAGAACGCCACGACCCCCGAGACGACGGCGACCCCCACGACCACGGCCGTGATCGGCGACCGCGCGGCGAGCTCGAACCAGCCGAACACCAGCGCGGTCAGTCCGAGCCACCAGATCGGCGCCCAGGTCAGACAGCCCAGCGCGCTGGCCACGACGTACCACGGGTAGGACACCCGCAACGCTCCCGCCACCCACGGCAGGGTGTGCCGCAGCATCGGCACCCAGAAGCACCCGTAGACAGCGAGGGCCCCCCAGCGCTCGACGATGTGCTCGATCTTCGCGATCCGCTCCCGCCCGAGGCGGGTGCCGATGCGCGAGTCGTAGAGCTTCTCGCCGAGCTTGCGGCCGATCCAGTAGTACGCCTGGAACGCTCCGAACAGGCCCACGAGCAGGACGGCGCCCAGCCAGAGCGGGCCAACCGGATCGATGGGGATGGTGACCGCCAACAGCTGCATATCAGGTCATCACCATCCCAAAGCGATCATTAGGTCAGCCTTACCTTAGTTCACCGTGCACGTTTCTGGCCACTTCACAACAGCGTGCAACCCACCGACAACCAACCCTCAACCCTTGTCGGTTATTTCTTTGAATTAAGGGATAAGGGGTGTCGACCATGGCAACGAGAAGCGGAACGGTCCTGGCCGCCGGCTCGGCGAACGCGGCCAAGCTCTTCGTGGCGGCTCTCGCCTTCACCGGCGCGTACACCGGTCTCTCCGCCTACGGGATCGCCACCTCCGCCCCCGATCCAGCCGGCCACACCGTGAACCTGTCGGCTCGCGAACTCCCCATCACCCGGCCCATCGCCGCCGAGAGGCCCGCCACCGCGGGCGAGGTCTCTGTCAGCGCCCTGCCCGGCGGCTCCGGCTGCGTCAGGACGTTCTCCGCCCGTGCCCTGGTCGGCGACGAGCAGGCCGAGCAGGCTGTCAGCTACCGCTGGCGGCTGGCCCGCTGGAGCCCCGACACCCGCACCTGGCACACCTACCTGGTCCACCACGCGGGCTTCGCCGGGACCGAGCGCACCGTCGACTGGGAGGAGCATGTCACGGGCGACCCCGGCTGGTACCGCGTCGACCTGGCCGTCGAGGGCGCGAAGACCATCAGGAGCGACCGCTTCCGGATGAGTTGCTGACCGACCGCCGCGCCGCCTCCACCCAGCGCGGCACGCCCACCCGCTCCGCCACCTCCAGCGCCTTCTCGTAGTGGGCGCGCGAGGCGTCGGGCTGGCCGAGCCTGATCGCGAGGTCGCCGAGCGTCAGCGCCACCGGCCACAGCGCCACGACCCCGGTGCCCGCGCCCGCCACACGGTCGGCGAACGGCTTGAGCTTGTCGTAGCAGTCGACCATCCGCTCCCGGTCGTCGAGCAGCATCCCCGCCAGCGCCCGCCACGTCATCGCCAGCTCGTACAGGAAGTCGGGGCGCACCGGCGGGCGCACCGCGGCGACCGCCTTGGCGTCGGCCACATGGCCCGAGGACGCGAGCGCCAGCGCGTACGCGTCGAGGGTCCACTTGGCGCCGCGCTGGTGGGCCTCGGCCAGCACCTCGACCATCTCCGCCGCCCGGCCGTCGACCAGGTGCAGGCAGAACGTGGTGATCAGCGGGAGGTCCTGGCGGCCCTCCAGCATGCCGGCCCGCGCGGTCATCCTGGCCGCTTCGCGGTAGGCCCGCTCGGCCCCCGCGTAGTCGCCCACGATCATCAGCCGCTGCCCGGCGTACCAGGCGCACACCGCCGCCGGGGCCGACAGGTCGTACTGCTTGGCCAGCCGATCGGCGGCGGCCGCGTGCTCGTCGGCCACCGCGAACTCGCCGCGCGCCGCAGCGCACTCCAGCAGCACCAGGTGCGCCAGCGCCTGGGTGGCCATCTGCCCGGACCGCTGGGCCACCTCCAGCAGCTCGCGCCCGATGCTCTCGCGCGTGTCGACCGCCGGGATGTCGTAGGACTGCCGCAGCCGCCCGCTCAGCGCCGCCGCGATCAGCGTCGGGTCGCCGCTCTGCCTGGCCAGCTCCAGCGCCTCCAGCGACGCCTGGCGGCCTCGCTCGGGCGAGGAGGAGCCCTCCAGCTCCAGCGCGAGCGTGGTGAGCAGGCTCGCGCGCAGGGTCTGCTCCCCTTCGGGCAGCTCGATCAGCGCCTTCTCGGTGACGTCGACGATCTCCCAGGCGGTGCGGGTGAAGTCGCGGGCCATCCCCTTGTGCGGGACGGCCAGCGACGCCGCCACCCGCGCGGTGATCTCCAGGTCGCCCAGCGGCAGCGCGGCGTCCATGGCCTCGCGCCGCAGCAGCCGGGCCGCGGTCATGTCGCCGCACAGCGCCAGCGCCCTGATCCGGCGCAGCATGAGCTGCAGCCGCTCCTTGGTGTCGCCGCCCGTGCGGTCGAAGGCCGCGATGGCCTGCTCCCACAGCGTGGCCGCCTCGCGGTGCGCGAAGCGCCGCTCGGCCTGCTCCGCCGCCAGCCCCGCGTAGTGCACCGCCTTGTCGGCGGCGTCGGCGAGGAAGTAGTGGTGGGCGAGCGCCGCCACATCGGACGGCGCGCGCCGCTCGATCACCGCCGCGACGGCCGCGTGCAGCCGGGTGCGGCGCAACCGCGAGGCGTCGGAGTAGATCGTGTCGCGCACCAGGTCGTGGTCGAACCTGAGCAGCCCCGGCCCCGGCTCGGTGACCAGCCCGGCCAGCAGCGCCGCCTCGACCGCCTCGACGACGGCGTCCTCGTCGCCTGCCACGTCCACCAGGACGTCGACGTCCACGTCGCGGCCGATCACCGCGGCCTGCAGCAGGATCTGCTGGGCCCCGGCAGGCAGCCGCGAGATGCGCCTGCGCAGCACGTCGCGCACGCCCGAAGGCACCCGCGACAGCACCTCGGCGGCGCTGGCCCGGTCGGCGGCGGCCTCGGAGTCGAGCAGCCGGACGGTCTCGCGGACGAAGAACGGGTTGCCGCCGGTGCGCTCCACGATGGAGCTGACGGCGTCCTCGTCGATCTCGCGCACGCACGTCGCCCTGACGAGCTCGGCCACGGCCTTCGGGTCGAGCCCCGACAGGCCCACCCGTACCGGGCCGAGCCTGGCCAGCGCGGCGAGCACATCGGACTGGCGGTCGTCGAGCTCGCTCTCCCGGCACGTGACCACGAGCAGCACCCTGCTGGTGGCCAGCAGGCTCGGCAGGGCGCGCAGCAGGGCCAGGGTCTGGTCGTCGGCCCAGTGGAGGTCTTCGAGCGTCAGCAGCATCGGGGCGCGGCGCGCGACCCCCGCCAGGTAGCCGCCGACCGCACGGTGCAGGCGGAAACCGCCCGACACCTCGTCGTCGTCGGGATCGGGGGCGGCGTCGTCGAGCAGCGGCGCCAGGAGCTGGGCGTACTCGCCGGCGCCGGTGGAGGCGACCAGCGTGCGCAGGATCTCCACCCACGCCCAGCCGGGTGGGGTGGCGCTGGAGTCAGGGCAGGCGCCCGACGCGGTGATCCAGCCGTCGGCGGTGAGCCTGCCGTCGAGCTGGCGCAGCAGCATGGTCTTGCCCGCTCCGGCGACGCCCGTGACGATCGCGACCTCGAACCGGCCGGTGCGGCCGGCGGCCGTGGTCAGCCTGGCCAGCTCGGCGTCGCGCCCGACGAACGGCTCGGGCTCCAGCGGCGGCGGCTCGACCAGCGCGGCCGGCCTCGGCGGCCAGGTGTCGGAGACCGGCGCGGGCCTGGTGGGACGCGTCGGCGTGGCCAGCTCCAGCTCGGGCGCCTGGGCCAGGATGTCGGACTCCAGCTTGCGCAGCGCGGGACCCGGGTCGATGCCCAGCTCGTCGGCGAGGATGCCCCTGGCCCTGCGCAGCGCCGCCAGCGCGTCGCCCTGCCTGCCGCAGCGGTACAGGCCGAGGGCGAGCAGCCGCCAGCCCTCCTCGCGCAGCGGGTGCTCGGTGGTGAGCGCCTCCAGGTCGGGCACGGTCTCGGCGTGCATGCCGAGGCGCAGCCCGGTGTCGGCGTGCCGCTCGCGCGCCACCAGCCGCAGCTCGGTCAGCCTGTTGACCTCGGCCTCGGCCCACGGCTGGTCGGCGAAGTCGGAGTAGGGCGTGCCACGCCACAGGCCGAGCGCCTTCTCCAGGCGGCCGCGCGCCGACTGCGGGTCGCCCTCTTCGAGGTGCTCGCCCGCGGCCCGGACCAGCTGCTCGAACCTGAGCGCGTCGACCTGGTCGGCCGCCACCCGCAACGCGTAGCCGGACGCGACGGTCACCAGCAGCCGGTTGGGCCCGCCCCGCGGGCGGCCGGGTTCGAGCACCCGGCGCAGCCGCGAGATGTAGACCTGCAAACCGGACTGCGCGCCCTTGGCCGTGTCGTCTGCCCACAGGTCGTAGAGCAGCGTGTCGACCGGGACGACCTGACCTCTGGCCACGAGAAGGCGGGCGAGCACGGCCCGCTGCCGCAACCCGCCGAGGTCGAGTTCGTCGTCTTCGTACGCCTCGACTGGCCCCAGAACCCGGAACGCCACCATGTCAGCCGCCACGCTATGCGGGCTTCCGAATCACGCACAAGGTCTTTGTTTTGTTTGGGATTCTCACTGCGGGGCCTTCGAGATCGCGGACGGGGGCTCCGCGGCGGTGCTCCGGCCGTTGCGCCTGCGCAGGAGCGCCCACGCGCCCAGCGCCAGACCGCCGAACGGGATCTCGATAGTGTAAGTCCAGAAGCCGAAGAGCAGTGCGGTCGCGGTCGCCGGAGCGGGGTCGACCCCGAACGCGGTCAGCAGCACCACCACACCGCTCTCCATGATCCCCGCGCCGCTCGGCGTGACCAGTGCGCTGGTCAGCACCCGCGACAGGGCGAAGACGGCGACCGACTGGGCCAGCCCCGGATAGGCGCCGGTGGCGTACATGCAGACGACCATGATCGCCCACTGGAAGCCGAGGAAGAAGATCATCGCCAGCGACAGCCCGAGCCACCGGGTGTGGACGATCTGCGCGGTGTCCTTGCGCAGCCGGTGCAGCGCGTCGGAGGCGTGGAACTTCAGCCGGGTCAGGCGTACCAGGAAGTCGAGCGCGCGGCCCAGCAGGGCGGCGGCGCGGTCCCAGTACAGGGCCGCGGCGACCACGGCGCAGAGCACGAGGATGGAGACGGCGCCGACCCAGCCCGCCTTGGCGACGGTCGGGTTGGGCACCTCGCCCGCCATGAGCAGCCCGATGATGCCGACGGCGGGCAGGATGAACCTGAACAGCGTGTTCCAGATACCGCTGACCAGCGTCATCACCACGATCGGGCGGTTGGCGAAGCCCCAGCCCCTGGTCATCCCGAAGGTCAGCGCCACCCCGGCCGCGCCGCCGAACGGCAGCAGGTTGCTGACCGCGCTGCCCGCCGCGTTGAGCGTGAGGGCCTGCAGGTTGTTCAGGCCGGGCAGCGAGTTGGTCAGCACGAAGGTGTAGGCGAACAGGCTCAGCAGCCACAGCGCCGTCATCAGCGCGATCATGCCGACGTTCAGCGTGCCGAAGACCGCGCCGATCTCACGCCACGAGACCGGCTTGCCGGTGAGCGTGTGGACGATCTGCGGCAGGTACACGACGAGCAGCACCGCCAGCGCCAGGGACAACGCCGACAGTGTGAACTGGAGCCATTTGTTCTTCATCGGGGTCCAGTCTGCCCCTCTCACGGACCCGTGGAGTCATACCGGAGTCTCATCTTGGCCACTGGTCGAAGGGATGACTGAGCCGGGTGCCCGGCGGCAGGTCACGCCGCACGAACCACTCCGTGCCGAAGACCAGCCGATACAGCGGGCCCGGAACCTTCAGCATGACGGCGAGGGTGCGGTCGCTGTCGCCGCCGGTGGCCTGGGACGCGTGCGCGGCCATGCTCGCCCGCTTCTGCCGGGCGTACTTCCTGACGTTCACCCTGTGGGTGATGGTCTCGCTGGAGGAGTACGCGCTCTCGAACGTCCGCACGTCGAACTCCGGCGGGAACCGGTAGACCTTGCCCGCCATCCGCAGCAGCCTGAGCAGCGGGTCGCGGTTGACCGTCGCCTCCAGGACGATCTTCGTGCCCGCGATCTCCGCCGCCCGCCGGCCCACCCGGTGCACCTGCACGTGGTCGGGATGCCCGTAGCCGCCCGCCGGGTCGTAGATGGACAGCAGGTCGGCCCCCTCCTCGTCGAGGATCGCGGCCAGCGCCTTCGCGGCCTCCTCCGAGTCGGCGTCGATGAAGGCGTTGTCGGGACGCTCCTCGGCGATGCCGCCCTTCGGGCTCAGCCCCGAGTCGCCGTACCCGAGGCACTCCACCCGGGCGCAGCCGAGCAGCGCGGCCGACGCGTACAGCTCCTCGAGCCTGGTCTCGCCGAGCTCGTCGCCCGGCTCCATCTCGGCCAGCCCGCGCTCGCCCGCCGTGGCCACCACGAGCACCACACGGTGCCCCTCGGCCGCGAGCATCGCCATCGTGCCCGCCGTCAGCAGGGCCTCGTCGTCGGGGTGGGCGTGGAAGAACACAGCGGTACGTGGAGGCACACGCCCAGATTAGTCTGGGAGGGGTGCGGATCTTTCACGTGAGTGACTGTTACCTGCCGCGACTCGGGGGGATCGAGGTCCAGGTCGCCGACCTCGTCCGGACTCAACGCGAGGCCGGGCACGACGTCGAGGTCGCGACGGCCACCAGAGGCGAGCCGCTGCCCGGGGTGCACAGGATCGTCGCCAGGATGCCCTTCGACCTGCCGGTACACCCGTTCGGGGTCGGGCATCTCACGCGCCGGATGGTCGCGTCGCGGCCCGACGTGGTGCACGTCCACGCGGGCGCGGTCTCGCCGTTCGCCTGGATGGGGGTGCGCGCCGCCGTCCGGGCCAGGCTGCCGGTGGTGGTGACCGTCCACAGCATGTGGGACCCGGTCACCCGCGGCCTGTACCGGCTGCTGCGGCTGGCGACGGGCTGGCACCGCTGGGGGCTGGTGGGCACGACGGTCAGCAACGCGGCGGCGGCGCCGATCCGCGCGGTCGCCGGCCGCGGGGTGCCCGTCCACGTGGTGTCCAACGGCCTCGACCTCACGGGCTGGCGTCCGCACGACGACCACGTCACGGATCCGGGTGGTGGGCCGCAGGTCGCCGGGGAGCCGCGTGGCGAGGTGCACATCGTCGCGGTCGGACGGCTGGCGCCGCGCAAGCAGCCCGTGCGGCTGCTCCGGCTGTTGCGGGAGGTGCGCGCCCGCGTCCCGGCCTCGATCCCGCTGCGGGCGACGGTGATCGGCGACGGGCCCGCCCGCGGTTCGATGGAACGTTACCTGGCCAAGCACGCCATGACCGGGTGGGTCTCGCTGCCCGGCCGGTACAGCCGCGAGCAGATCGCCAAGGTCCTGGAGTCGTCCGACGTGTTCGTGGCACCGGCGCCGCGCGAGTCGTTCGGCATCGCCGCCCTGGAGGCCAGGGCGGCGGGTCTGCCGGTGGTGGCCCGCGCCCAGAGCGGCGTCGCGGACTTCGTCAGGCACGGCACGGAGGGTCTGCTGGGCCGCGACCTGCCCGGCCTGGCGGCGGCGGTCAGCCGCCTGTGCACCGACACCGCGCTGCGGGCGTCGATTATCGCGCACAACCGCGCCAACCCGCCGACCGCGGGCTCCTGGCCCACGGTCCTGTCGGGTTTCGACACCGCGTACGCCCGCGCCCGCGAGGCACGTCCGCGACCGTCGTCCCCATCGCGCTGAACACCGGTTCTCAGGTTTTCCGCAGCACGACGTACCCGTCCTGCTCGAAGACCTTGCTGTAGCCCTCCGACAGCAGCTTGCCGACCTGCGCGGCCTGGTCCTCGGCGGAGCCGAAGGGGAACTCCCAGCGGGACGTGTCGGCCACCACCCACGGCGAGCCGTGCGACTCGGCGGTCCAGAGCAGGACGGTGGTGCGCGAGGTGAGCGCGGGGCCGAGCGAGTTGACCGCCTCCACCTGGACGCCCGACGGCACACGCGCCGCCGCCGCGCGGGCTGCGGCGGTCTTGACCTGGTCGGCCTGGTAGAAGCTCGGGTGGTAGAGCTGGTCCAGGGCGAAGCGCGGCACGAGCGTGACGGCGACGGCGCACACGGCCGTCGCCCAGGCGAGGCCGAGCCGCCGGTCGCCGGGACGTCCGGCCCAGCGCAGCAGCCTGGACAGCCCGTCGACGCCCGCCAGGAAGAGGATCACCACGGTGAACGCGCTGTACTGGAAGTCCGCCTGCCACCACAGCGCGCGGTCGGACAGCATGCGCTCGAGGACGTGCGGCAGCGCGACGAGCGACAGCGGCGACAGCAGGCAGAGCAGCAGCGTCGGCCAGGCCAGCAGGAACAGCGTGTCGACCTTGGCCTCGTCGCTGAACGGCAGCAGCAGCGTGGAGAGCGGGTCGCGCAGCATCGCCAGGATGGCGCTGGGCGCGTCGGGCCCGAGGTGGCCGTAGGCCCAGAAGTCGCCGGTGTCGCCGCCGAGCATGGGGATCAGCGCGCCCCTGGTGAGCATCACGGCCCCGACGCCGATGCCCGCGCTGCACAGTCCGCTGAACCGGTCGCCGGTGACGAACAGGTAGAGCCCGAATCCGAGCACCATGAGCCCCATGTCCTCTTTGACGAGGACAAGTGCGAACATCGCCGCGAACGCCGGCAGCGCCTTGCCCGCGTGGTACCGCTCGATCATGACGGCGGTGAGCAGCGGGACGAACATCACCTCGTGCGCGTCGAACGCGATCGCCTGCGCGACGGGCCACGACAGCGCGTACGCCACGCTCACCAGGTAGGCCGGGGCGGTGCCGAGCACGCGCCGGGTGAACAGCCAGACGAACGGGATCGCGGCGGCGAACAGCAGCGCCTGCGCGACGATCAGCGACCCGGGCCCGTCGTGGATCCAGTAGAACGGCGCGAGCAGCGCGTAGATGGGGGAGAAGTGGTCGACGATCTGCAGGTAGTCGAGCCCCCGGCCGTGGAAGGCCCCGACGACGGGGATGTGGGGCGGGCGGAAGTGCGCGTAGTTGCGCACCGCCTGGTCCACGATCACCAGGTCGAAGGTGGTGGCGCGGAAGGTCGCCAGCTTGACCAGGCCGATGACGGCGTAGGCGGTGGCGGCGAGCACGCACATCACGCCCAGCCTGAGCCGATGCCCGCCGAAGGCCAGCCAGCGGGGGGTGGAGGTGGCGGCGGGTGCCCCGGACTCCGCCGCCAGCGTGTCGCCCGTCACGGGCGACAAGGGTAGACCCGTTTTGTGTGGATCACCCCGGCCGCCGCGCCGACCTGCCCCCCACAGGCGGCACGGCGGCCGGGGAAGTCATCACTTGCAGGCGCTCTCGATCTTCGTGATGAAGCCCTGCATCTTCTGGACGGAGTCCAGGGTGGCGCTGGGGTCCTTGGCGTCGATCTTGATTCCGTCGAGCCCGGTCGCCAGGTCGTCGAGGGCCGCGGCGAGTTCGCCGTCGTAGCCCTTGGCAAGCTCCTTGACCTTGGCCGCGGCCTCGTCACCAGCGGTTTCCAAGGCCTTGGGGTCGGTGGCAACCTTGGACATGGAGCCGTTGAAGTCAGTCATGATCGTCGTGACTTCGCTGCCGACCTTGTTGCAGTCAACCGCGTTGCCGATCGCGCCACAGGCGGTGGTGAGGCCGGCAAGGGTGAGCGTCGCGACCGCGATGGCGATGCGACGACGAGGGGGTGTCATGAGGTTGTGCCCTTCGTTGGTTTTATTACGAAGGAGACAGTATGGACCAATCCTTGACCGTCACTTGCACCTCACTAACATCACTGGTGTCAGGCGTGCGTAAAGCCGTGCGGTAGATCCCGGACGATCTCGGCCGCGGCCGGATCCCTGCCCGCCTGGTCTCCCGACCGGCTCGTGACCAGCGCGTTCACCTGATGGCCGCGCCGGGCCGGCAGCTCCCTCTTGACAGCCCCATAGGCCCGCCTGACCATGTCGCATATAGGGCAACTCGGTGCGTAATGCGCAACAAGGGGTGTCGGTTGACCAGCTTGATCTCCACGCTTCACGGCCGCTCGTACACCGACCCCGAGGTGTTCGCCGAGGAGCAAGCCAAGATCTTCGAGAGCCTGTGGTTCTGCGCGGTCAGGTCCGACGAACTCGGCAAGCCGGGCGCCTTCAAGACCGTCCAGGTCGGCAGGGAGAGCGTGATCGTCGTCAGGGGCCGCGACGGAGGCTTACGCGCCTTCCTCAACGTCTGCAGGCATCGCGGCGCCCGCCTCTGCGTGGAGGAGCACGGCGAGGTCAAACGGACGATCAGGTGCGCCTACCACGCCTGGTCCTACGACCTCGACGGCAGGCTGGCAGCCGCGCCGAACCTGGCGAAGATGCCCGACATCGACCGCGTCGCCTACGGGCTGATCCCCGTGAACCTGCGCGAATGGCTCGGCTACGCCTGGGTCTGCCTGGCGGACGAGCCGCCCTCGTTCGAGGAGACCGTGACCGCCGCCGCCACCGAGCGGCTCGGCGACCCCGCCGCGATCGAGCACTACCACGTCGACAAGCTGGCCCTCGGCCGCCGCGTGCGCTACGACGTCAGAGCCAACTGGAAGCTCATCGTCGAGAACTTCATGGAGTGCTATCACTGCGCCACGATCCACCCTGAGCTGACCGCCGTCCTGCCCGAGTTCGCGGGCGGCTACGCGGCGCAGTACTACGTGGGCCACGGCGCCGAGTTCGCCGCGCGCGTCGAGGGGTTCACCGTCGACGGCAGCCCCGGCTTCGGCAAGCTGCCGGACGTCTCGCGCGAGCAGGACCGCCGCTACTACGCGATCACCGTGAAGCCGCAGGTCTTCGTCAACCTGGTGCCCGACCACGTGATCGTGCACCGGATGTTCCCGCTGGCCGCCGACCGCACGGTCGTGGAGTGCGACTGGCTCTACCACCCCGACGTGGTGGCCTCCGGCGCCGACCTGTCGCTGTCGGTCGAGCTGTTCCACCGCGTCAACGAGCAGGACTTCGACGCCTGCGAACGGACCCAGCCCGGCATGTCGTCACGGGCCTACCTGGCGGGCGGCGTGCTGGTGCCGAGCGAGCACCACATCTCGGCCTTCCACCAGTGGGTGAACCTGCGCCTCGCGAACGGCTCGCCAGGGTGACCGGCGACCCGAAACCCCAGCTCAACCCCTGAATGTTCAACAGCTGGCCATGAAGTCCACACCTCCGGGTAGCGTGTGCACTGATGTCGGCTGAACCGTTCGTCCACCCGGCCCTCTTCTATCGGGGCGACCGGGAGTACGCGGCTGCCACCACGGCTTTCGTCCGTGAGGGGCTGGCCGCGGGCGAGCCGGTGGCGGTGTCGGTGCCCGGACGGAACCTCGCGCTGATCCGCGCCGAACTCGGCGCGGAAGCCGACAAGGTGCTCCTGCTCGACATGACCAAGGCGGGCCGCAACCCCGGCCGGATCATCCCCGCCGTGCTGCGCGACTTCGCCGACCGCCACCCCGACGACCACGTCCGCATCATCGGCGAGCCGATCTGGCCCGGACGCACCGCGACCGAGTATCCCGCCTGCGCCCAGCACGAGGCGCTGATCAACTACGCGTTCGCCGGCCGCCACGTCACCATCCTGTGCCCGTACGACCTGGCAGGGCTGGACCCGGCGGTGCTGGAGGACGCCGAGGTCACCCACCCCGTGCTCCGCGACGCCGACGGCGAGCGGCGCAGCGACCGGTACGCCCCGCAGGACGTCGTCGACGGCTACAACCGGCCGCTCGCGGAGCCCGACGCCCGCGTGACCAGAGCCGCCGAGCTCCGCTTCGACCGCACCAACCTGTCCGACGTGCGCGGGCTCGCCGCCGCCCAGGCCGCCGCGGCGGGGTTCGCCGGGGCCAGGCTCGACGACATCAGGCTCGCGGTCGCCGAGCTCGGCGCCAACAGCCTTGACCACGGTGGCGGGTCGGGCCTGTTCAGGTCCTGGTCCGCGGACGGACGCCTGGTGTGCGAGGTCAGCGACACGGGCCACATCACCGACCCGCTGGCGGGCCGCAGCCCGGTCGACCCGCGCATGGCGGGCTCGCGCGGGCTGCTCATCGTGAACCTGCTCAGCGACCTGGTACGCGTCCACACCCGCCAGGGCGGCACCGTGATCCGCGTCTACTTCGACCTGCCCTGACCCGTTGGGGGTCAGTTCTCGATGTGCGTCATGTCCGGGTAACGCTCGCCGCGGACCGCGTCCGCAGGAACCGTCCGCGCCAGCTCGGCGAGCTGCTCCGCGGTGAGGATGACGTCGGCGGCGGCGGCGTTCTCCTCCAGGTACTTCAGCCGCTTGGTGCCGGGGATGGGGGTGACGTCGTCGCCCTGGGCCAGCAGCCAGGCCAGCGACAGCTGCGCGGCGGTGATCCCGGCCGCGTCGGCGATCTTCCGTACCTCGGCCGCCAGGGCGGCGTTGTGCGCGGCGTTCTCGCCCACGTTGCGCGGGAACCACTTGCGGAAGTCGTCGTCGGGCAGCTGGTCGGCGGGCGGCAGGGCGCCGGTCAGGAAGCCGCGGCTGATCGGCGAGTACGCCACCAGCGCGGTGCCCACCTCGCGGGCGGCAGGCAGGATCTCCACCTCCAGACCCCTGGTGAACAGCGAGTACTCGCTCTGCAGCGCGGCGATCTGGTGGACCTGGTTGGCCTTGCGCAGCGTCTCGGCGCTCACCTCCGACAGGCCGAGATGCCGGACCTTGCCCTGCCGCACCAGCTCGGCCATCGCGCCGACCGACTCCTCGATCGGCACGTCGGGGTTGCGGCGGTGCATGTAGTACAGGTCGATGTGGTCGACGCCGAGCCGCTGGAGCGAGGCGTCGCAGGCCGCCCTGATGTACTCGGGGCTGTTCTCCACCGTGCGGGTGTCGCCGTCGCGCTTGACGGCGAACTTGGTGGCCAGCACGACCTCGTCCCTGCGGCCCTTGATGGCCCGGCCGACGAGCTGCTCGTTGTGCCCTCTGCCGTACATGTCGGCCGTGTCGAGGAAGTTCACCCCCAGCTCGAGCGCCCGGTGGATGACGGCGATGGACTCCTGCTCGTCGCCCTGGCCGTAGAACTCGGACATGCCCATGCAGCCCAGGCCCAGCGCCGAGACCTGCGGGCCGCCGTTACCAAGAGTGCGCGTCTTCACGCGTGCCCTCCATATGAGTCGATCTTGTGGTTCAGGACGGAGAGGTCCTGGGTGAGTTCGGCGATCCTGGCCTCGACGCGCTCGCGGTGCCGCTCCAGCATCGCCTTCCGCTCGGGCGCGGTGTGCGGCCCCTGCCGGCTCAGGTCCGTGTAGCGGCACATGTCGGCGATGGGCATGCCGGTGGTGCGGAGCTTGGTGAGGAACCGCAGCCATTCCAGGTCCCGCTCGACGTAGTCGCGGTGCCCGCTGACGTTGCGGCCGACCGAGGGAATGAGCCCGATGCGCTCGTAGTAACGCAGCGTGTGAGCGGTGAGCCCCGACCGCTGCGCGGCTTCCTGGATCGTCATGTCTCCAGAGTCGCCCTTAGAGTGCACTCCAAGTCAAATCCGGTGGTGCGGGCACCGCCGACCCTGAGGGGGCAGACACTACCCAGGGTCGTCTCCGCGCAGGTCAGCCGGGAATTTCTCCGGGGTCTACCCCCAAGGTAGTAGGGGGTTGCTCAGGGCTGCTTGGGGTTGATCTCCGATGTTCGCAAAGCCCGCCTTACGCGAGCTTTAACCCATGAAGGGATTGCTCACCAGCGGATTCGCGTCCATCGGCACCGGCACCGGCGCCATGCTCACCCTGCACGCCAGCGCGGGGCTCGACCCGTTGCACAGCGTGATCAGCGAGTACGCGTTCCAGTCCTCCGGCTGGCTGCTTCCCACCGCGCTGACCTCGTTCGCCATCGGGTCCGCGTTCATCGCCGAGGCGCTGCGCAGGTCGGGCGCCGGGCGCTGGGTGTTCCTGCTGTTGCTGGCGTGGGGCGCGAGCATGTTCCTGATCGGCGCCTTCCCCACCGACCGGCCGGGCGTCCCGCTCTCGCTGTCGGGCGGCATCCACCGCTACGCCGCGTTCGCCGCCTTCCTGGTGATGCCGCTCGCCGGCCTGCTGCTGGCCAGGGCGCAGGTGCGTTACGCCAGGGCGATGCGGGTGCTGAGCGTGGTCGCGCTCGGCACGCTGGTGCTCGTCGTGGTCCCGTACGTGGTGCGGATGTTCGGCATCCCGCTCAGCAACGACGACATCCCCGCCGGTCTCATCCAGCGGGTCGTGGTCGTCACCGAGCTGGGCGTGCTCGCGCTCGCCGGGATGTCGAGGCTCCGGCCCGCCCCTCAATGCTCCCAGGGTGGCGTTTCGCCGATCTTGGCGTAGTACGTGGCCAGATGCCGCTTGATCGGGCCGACGTCCTCCTCGGGCACCTTGACCCCGCCCCTGGCGCCCTCCACGACGGCGGCCGCGGCGAACACCGCCCGGGGGACCGCCTCCAGCTCACCGTCCACGACGTCGGCGATCGGCAGCTTGTACGCGCCCAGCTCGTCGGCGTTGTCGGCGTCGTACCAGACGAACGCCTGACGGTACGTCGGTCCAGGCCCACCGGCCCACTCGCGTACCCGCTTCTCCGCCGCGTCGGCGTCCCACTCGCGGTCACGGTCGGCCAGGGGCAGGTCCTGGAACTTCGTCACGGTCATGACCTCCGGCTACCCGCCCGTCAGGCGTGAAACGGCGCACTGGTGGAAGGAGGGCAGAAAACCGACCGAGACTGAGGAGTGCGTGAGATGACGATCCTGGTGGCGTACGACGGTTCCGACGACGCCAAGGCCGCGATCACCTTCGCCGGCACGCTGTTCAAGGGGCAGCCCGCCGTCGTGCTGACCGTGTGGGAGCGGCTGGCGATGACCTCGGCCCGCGCGTCGGCGGGGCTCGCGATGACGTTCGACGCGACCGCCGCCGACGACCAGGCCATCGGCGACGCGATGCGGGAACTGGCCCATCAGGGGGCCGAACTGGCCGCGCAGGCCGGGCTGGACGCGACACCCCGGGTCGAGCTCGACTCGATCGCCGTCTGGTCCACCATCGTGGATGTCGCCGCGGAGATCGACGCGACCCTCATCGTGACGGGCACGCGAGGGCTCGGCGGGGTGCGCTCGCTGCTGCTCGGCAGCACGTCCGACCGGGTCCTGCACCACGCGCACCGGCCCGTGCTCGTCGTGCCGGGCCCGGAGGCGAGTCACTAACCGCCCGCCGGGCCGGGCTGCGCGCCGGGGCGGGCCGGGCGCTGGGTGAGGCGCCCGGGGTGCACCCTTATCCTGCCTGAGAGCCGAAGGAGGGGCGGGTGGGTGAGGGGCTGGCGCGACGGCTGGGCACCTCCGACGCGGTGGCCGTCGGGCTGAGCGCCATGATCGGGGCGGGGGTGTTCTCGGCGTTCGCCCCCGCGGCCTCGGCGGCAGGGCCGTGGCTGCTCGCCGCGCTCGCGCTCGCGGCCGTCGTCGCGTACTGCAACGCCACGTCCTCCGCCCGGCTCGCCGCGCTGTACCCCGAGTCCGGCGGCACGTACGTGTACGGCAGGCGGCGGCTCGGGCCGCTCTGGGGGTACCTCGCCGGGTGGGGCTTCACCGTCGGCAAGACCGCCTCCTGCGCGGCGATGGCGCTCACCTTCGCCGCGTACGTCGCCCCCGCGCTGGCCAGGCCGCTCGCCATCGCCGCCGTGGTCGGGGTGACCGTGCTCAACCTGTACGGCGTGCGACGGTCCGCCATGGCGGCCAGGGTGATGGTGGCGTTCGTGCTGGCCGTCCTCGCCGCGGTCGTCGCCGCCGGGCTGCTCGGCACCCCGCACACACCGTCGCCGATCGGCGACCAGCAAGCGTTCGGCGGCCACGACGTGTGGGGCGTGCTCCAGGCGGCCGGGCTGCTGTTCTTCGCCTTCGCCGGATACGCCAGGATCGCCACCCTGGGGGAGGAGGTGCGCGACCCGTCCCGGACCATCCCGCGCGCCATCGGCCTCGCCCTCGGCGTCACGCTCGTCGTCTACGTGCTGGTCGCCCTGGCCGCGCTGCGCACGCTCGGGGCCGCGGGGCTCGGCGCGTCCGAGGCGCCGCTCGCGGACGTGGTCGGCGCGTCCGGCGCGGGCCGGCTGCGGCCGGTGGTGGGGGTCGGTGCGGCGGTCGCGGCCCTGGGAGCGCTGCTCGCCCTGGTGCTCGGCGTCTCCCGCACGGTCCTCGCCATGGCCCGCAACCACGATCTGCCCGCCGTCCTGGCGGCGGGGCGGACCCCGCGCAGGGCCGAGGTGGCCGTGGGAGTCGCGGTGGTCATCCTGCTGCTGGCGGCCGACCTGCGAGGGGCGATCGGCTTCTCGTCGTTCGGCGTGCTCGGGTACTACGCGGTGGCCAACGCCTCCGCGCTCACGCTGAGCCGCGCGGAAGGGGCGCCGCCGAGGGTGATCCCGGTGCTCGGCCTCGTCCTGTGCCTGGTGCTCGCCGCGACGCTGCCGCTGGAGTCGGTGGTCGCGGGGGCGGCGGTCTTCGCGGTGGGGGCGGCGGTCTGGGTCATCCGGACGCGGGCCTGGCGGCGAGGGGTGTGATCGGCCGCACCTCGGGTTCGCGCTGGAGATCGTCCAGGGGGACGTGCTCGCCCGGCGTGATCCGCTCCCGCGGTTGGGTGATTGACGGGGATGTCGGCGGGGCTTAGTTTTGCGCGAACAGACCAGCCGGTATGGAGGTCGCCCGATGCCTGCCGTCAACACCGTCCGCGGTCCCGTCGACGTCGACGATCTCGGCCAGACGCTGATGCACGAGCACGTGTTCGTCCTGGCCGCCGAGCATCTCGACAACTACGGCAGAGGCGCCTGGTGGGACGAGGAGTTCCGGGTGGCCGACGCGATCAGGAAGCTCACCGCGGCCGCCGCGAAGGGCGTGCGGACCATCGTCGATCCGACCGTGTGGGGGCTGGGCCGCTACATCCCGCGCGTCCAGCGCATCGCCGCCGAGGTGCCCGGCCTGAACATCGTCGCCGCGACCGGCATCTACAGCTTCCACGAGCTGCCGCACCAGTACGAGCATCGCGGCCCCGGCCTGTTCATGGACGGGCCGGACCCGATGATCGACGACTTCGTCCGCGACCTCACCGTCGGCATCGCCGACACCGGGGTCAAGGCGGCGTTCCTCAAGTGCGTGGTCGAACAGGACGGCCTGACACCCGGCGTCGAGCGGATCTGCCGGGCCGTCGCCCAGGCGCACGTGCGCACCGGGGCGCCGATCACCGTCCACACCAACTCCTTCACGCAGAGCGGGCCGCTCGCGCTCGACCTGTTCGCCAAGGAGGGCGTCGATCTGACCAAGGTCGTCGTCGGGCACGCGGGCGACAGCAACGACCTCGACTACCTGATGCGCCTGGCCGACACCGGCGCCATCCTCGGCATGGACCGCTTCGGCCTCGACGTGTACAACCCGACAGCGCAGCGGGTCGCCACCATCGCGGCCCTGTGCGAGCGTGGCTACGCCGACCGGATGGTGCTCAGCCACGACGCCGCCTGCTTCATGGACTACTTCGCCGGTGCCTGGGACGAGGCCCGCGAGACGCTCGCGCCCAACTGGCGCTACGATCACATCCACGACGACGTCTTGGCCGCACTGCTGGACTCGGGTGTGACCGGTGACCAGATTGAGCAAATGCTGGTGTTCAACCCGAAACGCTACTTCTCGTAAAGTAGGGGAATCGGAAGAGCAATGCGGGTAGGTGGAGCTGGGTGACTTCGGAGCAGACCTTGTCGATCAGCCTCGGTCTCCAGGGGCCGTGCGTCATCGCAAGGTTGACGGGGGACTTCGACTTCGGCTCTGCGGCCGAGGTCCGAGATCGTGTCACGAAGGCCCTCGACCTGACCCAGCCACCGCTCCTCGTGATAGACATGCAGGCCGTCGCGGTCTGCGACTCCTCCGGCCTGTCCGTGCTCGTCTACCTGCACAAGGCGGTGACGGCGTCCGGCGGGCGGCTGCTGCTGTCCGGGCTGAACGGCAGGTGCAAGCACCTGTTCGCGATCACCGCCCTCGACAAGTTCTTCGACATCCGCACCAACGCCGAGCTCGCGATCGCCGAACTCAACGAACCTGGGAATTCGCCGCCGTTTACGGGGTAGTGCCCGGATATGTCGGCCGATGAGCCTGATCTGCTCGGCATGTACCTCGAGCAGATCGGCAAGACACCCTTGCTCGCCGCCGCAGACGAAGTGGACCTGGCCCGGCGCATCGAGGCCGGCCTGTACGCGGGCCACCTCATCGCCCACGGTTCGGGCAACCCGGAACTCGAACACGTCCGCCGCGACGGGCAGCTCGCCAAGGACCTGCTCATCAGGTCCAACCTCCGGCTGGTCGTGGCCGCCGCCAGACGCTACGCCCACCGAGGGCTGCCGCTGCTCGACGTCATCCAGGAGGGCAACCTGGGGCTGATCAGAGCGGTGGAGAAGTTCGACTACGCGCGCGGTTACAAGTTCTCCACCTACGGCATGTGGTGGATCCGCCAGGCCATCGAACGCGGCATCCACGACAAAGGCCGCACCGTGCGGCTGCCCGTCCACGTCGCCGAGGAACTGGCGCGACTGGCCAGGATCGACCGGCAGCTGTTCCGCGAGCTCGGCCACGACCCGAGCGACGCCGAACTCGCCAGAGCCGCCGACCGCACCCCCGCCGACGTCCGCGCCCTGCGGCTGCTCGCCCAGGAGACGATCAGCCTCGACCTGCCGGTCGGCGAGCGCGGTGAGGGCAACATCGGCGACCTCATCGCCGACGAGGACGGGCCGCAGATCCACGAGCTCACCGAGAGCCGGGCGCTGAGCGCGCTGCTGCGCGAGGTGGTCACCACCCTGCCGCCGCGCGAGGCCATCGTCATCAGGCTCCGGTACGGCCTGACGGGCCAGGACATCAGCACCTACGGCGAGATCGCGGACCGCCTCGGTGTGACCAGGGAACGCATCAGACAGCTGGAGAAGCAGGCGTTGAACCGCTTGAAACGGGGGAGCCCACTACTGGCCTGGGCCTCCTAACGCCCCAGCCCCCATCCCCGCCCCAGCCCCCTGCCACCCCTGACCGGCCATCCGGCGCCGCCCGGCCCGCCCCCTGCCGCCCTGACCGGCCATCCAGCGCCGCCCCGCCCGCCTTCTGCCGACCACGGTCGGCGGTCCGGTGCCTTTGCGGCCCCTGCGCGCCCGGACCGGGAGTCGCGGCCTCCGCACATCCTTGGCCCGCCACTCAGAGCGCAAGTGTTCCGCCTTGATCCACCTTTGGGCTGACTTGTTGACCATCGTCGCGTTGTGGTGGTTAATCGACATGAGTCGCTTTCAACGGGGGAAGCGGCTGTTCCACGTTGCAATGGGGGCAACATGACCAAGCGTTCTGTCAGCATGCTCTTAGCGGCATCCGCCACCGCCGCCGCCCTGCTCGCGGCGACCCCTTCACCAGCCGGAGCGACCACCCGGACCGCCGCCGGTGCCGCGTCTCCCGCCACCGTGCTCGCCCCTGCGGCCGGCGTCTCCTCCGCGTCCGCGGCCAGGCGGCACCTGCTCAACTACAAGATCTACTTCGGCCGTTGCAAGGACACCTGCCGGATCAAGGTCCGGATCACGAACATCTCCCGCCAGAGCCTCTACGCGGTCAGCCTGAACGCCCGCCTGAAGATCAACGGCAAGCGGGTCGGCTCGTGTTACGACTACGTCGGCAGCATGAGGGCGAAGCGCGTCCGCTGGGCTGGGTGCACCGTCCGCTCATCGACGCTCGCGCGGCAGTGGAACCGGTGGCTCGACGGCGAGATCCGCTGGGACCGGCGCGCCAGCACGGTCGTCCACTACGAGTACTACAGATGACGCGCCCCGGCAGGTGACCGCACCCCTGGGGCCACGTTCCCGGCGCGGTCGCGCCTGACACGCCGACGACAGGCTGACCACCGCCACGAGTTGTACGAGGCCCAGGGGACGAACCCGGTTCGGCCCCTGGGTACTACGAGGTGATCAGCAGGGCGAGGCCGATCAACACCACGATCGGCACAACCCAGACCACGGCCTCGGCAGCGAACTCCTTGTACATCGCGTAGATCTCCCTCGATACGCCCCAGTCGGGCGGCGTGAACGTCACTGCGCAGCATAGCCGCCCTCTTCTATATCTCCATCCCGCTTCCTCTGGAGATGGGGGCCGTCTTTCGTGAGGCGCGTCCTGTTCGCCGGGAGGTAGGCGTTGGTGGGTGCGGCCTGTCTCGTCTCCGTGGGAGCGCACGCCGTGGTTGCTTTGGGATGGGGTGCTGTCGAGCGGTGCGCTCTGTCCTGGTTGCTCGTGGGGACGTGTGGTCAGTGGCGGCGGTTCTGGGCGATGCGCTTGCCGAGGCCGGCGAGGGAGTCGTCGGCCATCAGGGCCGGAAGGCGAGGCGTGTCCTCCTCCACTCGGCGCAGGACCTCGTCCTGAGCGCCCACGAATCGCGACCAGGCTCGTAGGACCTCGGGCATGGCCTCGATCGCGGCGTCCGAGAGGATGGCCTCGCGGGGCAGCCACGACGTCAGGAACTGCGAGACGCGAGCTGGGCTCCACCAGAGCGGCCGATCGCCCACGAACTCCGCAAGCTTCTCGAAAGCCTCCTCCGCCCCGGGAAGCTCCGGAAGATCCTTGAAGCGGGCCACGGTGTCATCGGGAGAGTGCCGGACGGGGTTCGCCACCCGCGCACGACACACCGCGACCCCCCGAACCCCGGCCAACGTCTCCGCGACCGGCGCCCCCATGACCAGATCGGTCACCTCGAAGGCGTCGAGCACCCGGCCCGCGACCACACCGGGCTCGGCCACCTCGAGATCCAGGTCGTCGAGGAACTTCACCTCCTCGACCAGGGCGTCAACCGCCAACCCGCCGTTGACCTGGTCGATGGCCACCACGACGACGTGCGGCTCCTTGCCGTTCCCGTACCGGAAGGCGAGCGCCGCGAGCACCTGCTCCCCGTACGGATCGGCCTTCCCGTACCAGGCCCCCTCACAGGACACCCGCCCCATCCGCGCCACCCACTCGCGCGACGCCCGCACGGCCTCCCGCGCCGCCCGCCCGAACACCCCCGCATCGGCGGCCCCAGCACCGGCGCCCTCACCGGCAGGCGTCGGGACGTCGTTTCCGCCGGCAGGGGTGTCGAGGCCGCTGGCCGGGGCGTTGTTTCCGCCGGATGGTGTGTCGAGGTCGTCAGCCGGGACGTCGTTCTCGCCGGTAAGTGCGTCGAGCCCCTCGGGCGTGACCGCCGCCAGGGCGGCGAGGATGAGCCGGGCCTCATCGCTTTGGTCCGAGACCAGTCGCCGCAGGAACGGCTCCCTCTCCTCGGGACGCAGGGACGCCGTGAGCCGAGCCGCCCAGAGTTCCGTGCGCAGGGGCGACCTCCACCTGAGCAGATCGCGGGCCTGGTTGATCGCCGTGTCGAAGGTGCTGGTGCTCACACTCCGACCGTATCGCTCCGAACGGCCGCCTCCATCCGCCGGCGTTGCGCTGTCGGCGGAGCACTCCCGTCCCGCCCGCAGCCGAAGTCGCCAGAGGCGACGCGGACGACGAAGGACGGCGAATCGCCACCCCAGGGCTGTAGAGGTCTCGCGGCAAACCCCTCAAAGATCCCCTCTGGGACGAACGGCCCGGTGCCCAGCGAGGAAGGAGAGGCCACCCGCATACAAAGCTCGCCCAGCAATGGCCAGGGGCCGCCCGGAAGGATGGGCGGCCCCTGGTCGGGTGTTTCTAACGGTTGTCGCCGCCGAGGCCCGCCTTGCGGAGGGCTTCGGCCATGGCGCCGGTGGGAGCCGGGCGGTCCTGGCGGCGCTGGCCGCCGCCTCGCTGGCCACCGTCTCCTCGCCCGCGCTGGTTGGAGTCGCCGCGGCCGCGCTGGTCGGAGTCGCCGCGGTTTCTGCCGTCGCCGCGGCCCCGCTGGTCTCCCTGGTTGCGGTTGCCGGTAGGAGCGCGCCCGTCGCCGCGGGGGTTGCCGTCGCGACCGCGGCCGTTGCCGCCTCGGCCGCCTTCGCCGCGGGCGCCGTTGCGCGCGTCGGCGGAGGAGGTGGCCTCGTCCTCCAGACGCAGGGTGAGGGAGATGCGCTTGCGGGGGATGTCGACGTCGAGGACCTTGACGCGGACGATGTCGCCCGGCTTGGCGACGTCACGCGGGTCCTTGACGAAGGTGCGGGACATGGCCGAGACGTGCACCAGGCCGTCCTGGTGGACGCCGACGTCGACGAAGGCGCCGAAGGCCGCCACGTTCGTGACCACGCCCTCGAGGATCATGCCCGGCTGCAGGTCGGAGATCTTCTCGACGCCTTCCTTGAAGGTGGCGGTCTTGAAGGCGGGGCGGGGGTCGCGGCCCGGCTTCTCCAGTTCGCGCAGGATGTCGGTGACCGTGGGCAGGCCGAACGTGTCGTCGGTGAAGTCCTGCGGCTTGAGCGAGCGCAGGGCGGCGTTGTTGCCGATCAGGGTCTTGAGGTCGGAGCCGACCGATCCCAGGATGCGGCGGACCACCGGATACGCCTCGGGGTGGACGCTCGACGCGTCGAGCGGGTCGTCGCCGCCCGGGATGCGCAGGAAGCCCGCGCACTGCTCGAACGCCTTGGGACCGAGCCTGGAGACGTCCTTGAGAGCGGCGCGGGTCTTGAAGGGGCCGTTGGTGTCGCGGTGCCGGACGATGCCCTCGGCCAGCGTGGAGCCGATGCCCGACACGCGGGTGAGCAGCGGCGCCGAGGCGGTGTTGACGTCGACGCCCACGGCGTTCACGCAGTCTTCGACCACGGCGTCGAGCGAGCGGGAGAGCTTGGTCTCGGCCAGGTCGTGCTGGTACTGGCCGACGCCGATCGACTTGGGGTCGATTTTGACGAGCTCGGCGAGCGGATCCTGCAGCCGGCGGGCGATGGAGACCGCGCCGCGCAGTGAGACGTCGAGGTCGGGCAGCTCCTGGGACGCGTACGGCGAGGCCGAGTAGACCGACGCCCCCGCCTCCGAGACCACGATCTTGGTCAGCCCCGGCATGAGCTTGACCAGCTCGCCCGCCAGCTTGTCGGTCTCGCGGGAGGCGGTGCCGTTGCCGATGGCGATCAGCTCGACGCCGTGCCGCTGGGCGAGCGCGCCGAGCACGGCCAGTGACTGGTCCCACTGCCGCTTCGGCTCGTGCGGGTAGATCGTCGCGGTCTCGACGACCTTGCCGGTGGCGTCGACGACGGCCACCTTCACGCCGGTGCGCAGGCCGGGGTCGAGACCCATGGTCGCGCGGGTGCCCGCCGGGGCGGCGAGCAGCAGGTCGCGCAGGTTGGTGGCGAACACCCGCACCGCTTCGTCCTCGGCGGCCTGCCACAGGCGCATCCGCAGGTCGATGCCGAGGTGCACGAGGATGCGGGTGCGCCAGGCCCAGCGGACGGTCTCGGTCAGCCAGCGGTCGGCGGGACGGCCCTGGTCGGAGACGCCGAAGCGGGAGGCGATGCGCAGCTCGTACTCGGGGCTTTCGTCGGGCTCCAGCGTGACGCTGAGCGCCTCCTCCTTCTCGCCCCTGAACATGGCCAGGATCCGGTGGGAGGGCAGCTTGGTGAACGGCTCGGAGAACTCGAAGTAGTCGGAGAACTTCGCCCCCGCCTCCTCCTTGCCCTCGCGCACCTTGGACGCCAGCCGGCCACGGCTCCACAGCTGCTCGCGGAGCCCGCCGATGAGGTCGGCGTCCTCGGCGAACCGCTCGACCAGGATCGCGCGCGCGCCCTCCAGCGCGGCCGCGCCGTCGGCGACCCCTTCGGTGACGAACCCCTCGGCGACCACGGCCGGGTCGAGGGACGGGTCGCCGAGCAGCTGGTCGGCCAGCGGTTCGAGGCCGAGCTCGCGGGCGATCTGCGCCTTGGTGCGCCGCTTGGGCTTGTACGGCAGGTAGATGTCTTCCAGCCGGGCCTTGGTCTCGGCCGCCATGATCTGCCCGCGCAGCTCGTCGTCGAGCTTGCCCTGAGACTCGATCGACTCCAGGATCGCCGCCCTGCGCTCCTCCAGCTCGCGCAGGTAGCGCAGCCGTTCCTCGAGCGTGCGCAGCTGCGCGTCGTCGAGGGCGCCGGTGGCCTCCTTGCGGTACCGCGCGATGAACGGCACGGTGGCGCCGCCGTCGAGCAGCTCGACCGCCGCCCGCACCTGGCCTTCGCGCGCGCCGAGCTCTTCCGCGATCCGCTGGTGAATAGAGAGCACTTGCCTGCCTTTCGATGGTCCCGCCGGTCAATTGTGCAGGACGACGCCGTCCTTCATGACCAGAGTGCGCGCGGGGTGGACGACCACGGCCTCCGCCGGGCCGCCCGCGGGCAGCACGACGAGGTCGGCCCGGTCGCCCGGCGCCAGGCCGTACGCTTCCAGGCCGAGCGCCCGCGCGCCGCCGTAGGTGGCGGCCTCCAGCGCCAGCTCGATGTCGTCGTCGCCGCGGAACGTGCTGCGGTAGGCGACGTGCATGGCCCGCTCCAGCATGTCGCCGCTGCCATAGGGGCCCCACAGGTCGCGGATGCCGTCGTGGCCGCAGGCGACCGTGACCCCGGCCGCGCGCAGCTTCTTGATCGGCGGCACCGGGAAGCTGTAGACGGCGGCGGTGGCCACCGCCACGCCCGCCTCGGCGAAGCCCTGGGCCAGCCTGCCCTGGTAGGCGTCGTCGAGCTGGCCCAGCGCGTACGCGTGGCTGACCGTGACCCTGCCGCCGAGCCCGAGCGCCCGGGTGCGTTCGGTGATCAGCTCCAACTCCCACGCGCCGAGCGAGCCGCCGTCGTGCAGGTGGATGTCGAGGTGCGTGCCGTACCGTTCCGCCAGGCCGAAGACCAGGTCGAGGTGCCGGACGGGGTCGCGGTCGATGCCCGCGGGGTCGAGGCCGCCGATCGCCTCGACGCCGTTCTTCAGCGCCTCTTCGAGCAGCTCGGCCGTGCCCGGGTTGGTGAGCACGCCGTGCTGCGGGAAGGCGACCTGCCGCACCTCTACGGGGATGCCCGCCGCCGCCTCCCTGACGGCCTCCACGCCGCGCAGGCCCACCAGGGGGTCGATGTCGGTGTGCGTGCGGACGTGAGTGGTGCCGAAACCGCTCATCCGCCACAGGAGCGCGCTGATCCGTTCGACGCTCGGGACGCCCAGCTCGGACCTGCGGGCCAGGTCGTTGCCGATGCGCCCGGCCAGGGTGTCGTCGGCCGAGTGCGGCACCCACCGGCCGCCGTAGAGGGTCTTGTCGAGGTGGCAGTGCGCCTCGACGAGGCCGGGCAGCACGAGCTGGCCGGTGACGTCGACGGCCTGGGCGGCCGGCGCGTCGATGCCCGGGGCGACGCGGTCGATGCGGCCGTCGCGGACGAGGATGTCGGCCGGCGCGTCGAGACCCCAGGGACGCCCGCCGCGAAGGAGCACGTCGGTCATGCCAGCACCCTAGAGCCCGGCACCGACGATTTCCGAGCCCCTCCGCCGTGAGCTTTCCAAGCCTTGTCGGCGGGCGACGGCGGTCAGGCGTCGGCGAAACGGGAGAGGTCGGCGGCCAGACGCCGATCGCGGGCCCGGCCGGAAGGCCGGATGTCGGCCAGGTGGAAGGCGCCGGCCAGGTGGGGGGCACCGGCCCGGCCGGAGGTCAGATGTCGGCCAGGTGGGAGACGTTGGCCCGGTCGGCGGCGTCCGTGCTGGGCTCCCCGGAGAACCACGCGTCGAGGATCTCGGCGAGCACCACGTCGGACGTGAGCCGCAGGCTGAGCGCGAGCACGTTCGCGTCGTTCCACTTCCGGGCGCCGTCGGCCGTGTAGGCGTCGGTGCACAGGGCCGCCCGCACGCCGCCCACCTTGTTGGCCGCGATGGACGCCCCCGTGCCGGTCCAGCAGCACACGACGGCCTGGTCGGCGCGCCCGTCGCGGACGTCGCGCGCCGCCCGCTCCGCCGCCCAGGCCCAGTCAGCCCGCTCGTCGACGTCGAGTGCGCCGTGCGGGATCACCACGTGCCCCCTGTTGCGCAACTCCTCCACCACCCGCTCGGCCACCCCGTCAAGGCTGTCGGCGGCCACCGCGATCCGCATGCCACGCTCCTTCAATAGGTCTCCTCCCACAGGTACCAGGATCCTTGGAAGTGCGCATAGTCGGGAGCCTCGAGGACGTCGGCCGCCACCCGCGGGGGCCCGCCCGGACTCCAGGCGAATCCTCCCTGGTGGATCCCGTCATCCGCACCGTCGACGATCAGGTACACCGTGCCTTCCTGCTCGAAGGCCGAGGTCACCGTGTACAGGCCGACGCGTCTGGCCTGCTCATGCCGTTCGCCGCCCGGGGGGAGCGATCGGGCGAACTCTTCCAGGCTGCCCACCGACCAGGCGAACCGGGCGTCCGCCGGCACGTTGTAGTGCAAGGCCGTGGCGACGAGGGCCGCGATCAGGGGCGTCGCGGCCCATCGGGCCCACCGCTGTCGCAGATCGGGGCGGTGGCGCTGCTTGGCGAGCACCACGCCTAGGCAGAGCAGCCACACGCCGAGCAGCAGCGCTCCTGCGAAGAGCAGGCCGAGCCCAAGAAGGAAGTAGCCGCCCGGCATGCTCCAGGCGTATCCGAGCGCCAACCCGATCACGGCGGCGGCGAGCGCCAGCCATCCGACGGGCGCGCGTATCCGTAACTCTTCCGAAGCGTCGTTCACGGCCACAGCGGGCGAGCCTACCGGCGATCAACAGGAGGAGACAGAGCCGCACCTGCCTCTGCGGAACCCACAGGCGATCCCGGCGATGGTGGCGCCTTCGGCGGATGTCACCCTACGGAACCCACTGGCGGAATGGAGTGCCATGTGCTTGGTTGAGGCGCCTTATGAAGATTGAAGTAAAGGACATTCCGGCCCTCGCCCGAGGGTGCGCCGTGCTGGGCACCGGGGGCGGAGGAGACGTGCGTACCGGATCGTTAGCGGCGATCAGGGCGATCCAGACGTACGGGGAGGTGCCGCTCATCCAGCTGGCTGATCTGCCCGAGGACGCGCTGGTCGTGCCGCTGTCCGGGATCGGCGCGCCCACCGTCAGCCACGAGATGATCCACGGCGAGGACGAGCCCAGGCGCATCGCCGAGGAGATCGAGCGGATCTTCGGCAGGTTGCCGACGGCGGTCATGTCGTCCGAGATCGGTGGCGCGAACGGCGTCGCGCCCGTCGCGTGGGCCGCGCAACTCGGCCTGCCGCTGCTCGACGCCGACGGCATGGGGCGGGCCTTCCCCGAGGTCCAGATGGTGTCGATGTACGTGGCCGGGCTCCCCGCCGACCTGGTGATCATGTCGGACGTCGCCGGGAACGTGGTGACGATCAGGCCCGTCGACGGCCTGTGGTCCGAGCGGCTGGCCAGGGCCGTCTGCGTGGCGGCGGGCTCACACGCGCTGATGGCCGACTACGTCCTGACCGCCGGGCGGGCACGCGGCGCGGTCATCGAGGGCACGGTCACCCGGGCGCTGGCCCTCGGCAGGGCCACGGAGGGGACGTCCGAGCCGCTGAGCGCCCTCCAGCGCGAACTCGGCGCGTCCAGGCTGATCACCGGCAAGCTGACGGACGTGGAACGCCGCACCAGCGGCGGGTTCGTCTGCGGCACGGCCACCATCGAGGGCGCCGGCGACGACCGCGGCAGGACCCTCACCTTGGAGCTGCAGAACGAGAATCTCGTCGCCGTCGAGAACGGCCGGGTCAGGGCGATGGTGCCGGATCTGATCACGGTGGTCGACACCGAGACCGCCGTCGCCGTGCAGACCGAGGGGCTCAGGTACGGGCAGCGCGTCACGGTCCTCGCCTGGCCGTGCGACCCGCTGTGGCGCACGGCGAAGGGGCTGGAGACGGCCGGGCCGCGGGCCTTCGGCTATGACCTGGACTACCTGCCGATCGAGGAGCTGGAGGGGGAGCCGCGTGGCTGAGGGCGCGCTTCGGATCGGGATCGACGTCGGCGGCACCAACACCGACGCGGTCGTGCTGGACTCCTCCGACCGGGTGGTGGCCAAGGCCAAACGGCCGACCAGCCGGGACGTGACGGAGGGCCTCCGCGCGGCACTCGACGCGGTACTCACCGACCTGGACGGCGAGCAGGCCCACAGCGAGCGGGCCCACGGCGAGCGGGCCCACGGCGAGCGGGCCCACGGCGAGCGGGCCCACGGTGAGCAGGCCGACCACAGGCGGGGCGGCCACGGGCGGGGCGACCGAAGGCGGGGCGACGGTGGGCGGGCCGCGAGCCGGGTCACCCGCGTCATGCTGGGCACCACGCACGCGACCAACGCGATCCTGGAGCGCGGGAACCTCGGCCGGGTCGCAGTCCTGCGGCTCGGCGCGCCCGCCACCACCTCGGTGCCCCCGCTCTCCGACTGGCCCGAGGACCTGCGCAAGGCAGTGTCGGCCGGCGAGGCGATCGTCCCCGGCGGGCACTACGTCGACGGGCGCGAGATCGGCCCGCTCGACCTCGACGCGGTGCGTAGGTTCCTCGACGGCCGCCAGGCGGACGCGGTCGCCGTGACCGGCGTGTTCAGCCCGGCGAGCGCGGACCACGAGCGTGTGGTCGCCGACTTGGTCAGGGCCGAGTTCGGGCTGCCGGTGAGCGTCAGCCACGAGATCGGCTCGCTCGGGCTGCTCGAACGCGAGAACGCCACCGTGCTGAACGCCGCCCTGTACGAGGTGGCGGCCCACGTGACGGGCGCGCTGGTCGCGGCGCTGGCGGAACGCGGGATCGGCGCCGAGCCGTACCTGGCCCAGAACGACGGCACGCTGATGACGCTGGGGCAGGCGGCGCGGCTGCCGGTGTCCACGATCGGGTCCGGGCCGGCCAACTCGCTGCGCGGCGCGGCGTTCCTGTCGGGGGTGCGCGACGCGATCGTGGCCGATGTCGGGGGCACGTCCACCGACCTGGGCGTGCTGGTGGGCGGCTTCCCGAGGGAGTCCGCGGCGGCGGTGGAGATCGGCGGCGTGCTGACCAACTTCCGCATGCCGGACATCCTGGCCATCGCGCTGGGTGGCGGCACCGTGGTCAGGGACTCCCGCGTGCGGGTCGGGCCGGACTCGGTCGGCTACCGGATCGTCGAGGAGGCGCTGGTCTTCGGTGGCCGCACCCCCACCCTCACGGACGCGGGCGTCGCGTCGGGACGCGTCCCGCCCGGTGCTGACGGCTGGCCGGACCGCCTCGGAGCCGCGCTGTCGGCCACCGACACAGCGGAAGAAATCCGAGACACTCTGCAAAACGGGCTGGCTGCCGCAGACGAGATGATCTTCGATGCGGTCGACCGCATGGCGCTGGGACGGGCCGACCGGCCGCTGGTCGCGGTGGGGGGAGGCGCGTTCCTGCTGCCCGGCCGCATCCCCGGCGTGAGCCGCGTGCTCCGTCCCGAGCACGCGGAGGTGGCCAACGCCGTGGGCGCCGCGATCGCCCTGGCGAGCGGCAGAGTGGATACGATCTTGCCAGCTGGCGAAACCAGGTCAGAGGCGATCGAAAGGGTCAAGGAGGAGGCGGCGGCGCGAGCCGTGGCGGCGGGTGCGGACCCGGCGAAAGTGGAGATCGTCGACCTGCTCGAGGTGCCGCTGAGCTACCTCTCGGAGCCCGCTGTGCGGGTACACGTCAAAGCCGCCGGACCTCTCGCCCGGTGACGAATCGAAAGGAACCCCCCACCATGCGCTGGCACAAGCGTCTGCTCGTCGCCGGGGTCGTGGGCGCCGTGGCCGTGACCGCTTCCGCGTGCGCGGGCGGCCAGGTCCGCGGCGCGGATCGCACCCCCAAGCCGAGCACCGGTGAGACCGCGGCCCCCCAAGGCACCCAGGCGGGCAAGGCCAACGACGCCACGTTCGTCTACGCGCCCAACCTCGACGTGGTCACCGACTGGGACCCGGCGACCTCGTACTCGAACGAGATCATCGCCATGTCCAACATCTACGAGGGCCTCACCAGGTACAACGCGCAGACCCGGAAGCCCGAGCCGCGCCTGGCCACCGAGTGGACCTCGGCCGCCGGCGGCAAGGAGTGGACGTTCAAGCTGCGCCAGGGCGTCACGTTCCACTCCGGCGCCACACTCGACGCCGAGGCCGCCAAGAAGGCCATCGAGCGGACGATGAAGCTCAACGCGGGCGCCGCCTACATCTGGGGCGCGGTCGACAAGATCGAGGCCCCCGACGCGTCCACCCTCAAGTTCACGCTGAAGTACGCCACCCCGCTCGACCTGGTCGCCTCCTCCGGCTACGCCGCCTACATCTACGACACCGCCGCCGTGGAGAAGGTCAAGGACGGCAAGACGGACGCGGGAACCGGCCCTTACACCGTCGACACCTGGCAGAAGGGCAAGGAGACCGAGCTCACGCTGAAGGCGTTCGAGGGGTACTGGGGCGGCTGGAAGCCCGAGCAGTACAAGAAGGTCGCCTTCCGGGTCACCCCCGAGATCACCACGGCCTGGCAGCTCCTGCAGAAGGGCGAGGTCAACTTCGTCGAGCGGCTCAACCCGCAGCTGATCGCGCAGGCGGGCGCCGTCGACAACGTGCAGACCTCGCAGACGCCGTCGTTCCAGAACCTGCTGGTGCTCTTCAACACCGCGGGCGGCCCGACGAAGGACGTCCGGGTGCGGCAGGCCCTCCAGCTCGCCATCGACTACGACGGCCTGCTGGCGGCGCTGAAGGGCGCGGGCCAGAAGGCCTCCGGGCTGGTGCCGCAGGGCCTGATCGGCTACACGGCCAACCTGGCGCCCAAGCAGGACCTGGTGAAGGCCCAGGAGCTGCTCCAGCAGGCCGGGTACGGCCCCGACAACCCCGAGCTGAAGCTCAAGATGACCTACGCGCAGGGTGACGAGGACCAGAAGCTGCTGGTCACGCTGCTCAGCTCGGCGCTGAAGGGCATGAACGTGGACCTCCAGGCCAAGCCGATGGCCTGGAACGCCCAGTGGGACCTCGGCAAGAAGCAGGGCCAGGACCTCTTCGTCATGTACTGGTACCCGGACTACGCCGACGCCTACTCGTGGTTCCTCAACGTCTTCAGGAGCGCGGACAAGCCGCAGTTCAACCTCTCCTACCTGAAGAACGCCGAGATCGACAAGGCCATCGACGGGCTGCCCCAGCTCACGGCCACCGACCGGTTCGCCGCCGAGCAGTCGTACGAGGACCTGCAGAAGAAGATCATCCAGGACCAGGCCGCCGTCGCGGTGCCGTACGTGCAGACCTACCAGCGCGCGCTGTCCAGGGACGTGCAGGGGTACGCCGACAACCCGGCCTATCCCAACGTGGTCTTCTTCTACGACCTCAAGCCCGCCGGGTGAGGTAGTGCCGCGTTATCTGGCCCGCCGGCTCGGCCAGGCGCTCCTGGTCGTGGCCGGCGTGGTCGTGCTCACCTTCGCCGTCATGCGGCTGGTTCCCGGCGATCCGGCCGTCGCGTTCGCCGGGCCGAAGGCCACGCCCGAGCAGCTCGCCGCCGCGCGGCGGCAGTTCGGGCTGGACGACCCGATCCCCGTCCAGCTCTGGAACTACGTCCGTGACCTGGTGACCGGCGACTGGGGCATCAGCCTGCACACCCGTCAGCCGGTCCGCGACGACCTGTACCTGGCGTTCCCCGCGTCGCTGGAGCTGGTCGGAGCGGCGCTGCTCGTCGCGGTCGTGGTGGGCGTCCCCGCCGGTGTGCTCGCCGCCCGCTTCAAGGCGCGCGTCCCGGACTTCGGGGTGCGGCTGACGAGCGTGCTGGCCGTCTCGGTGCCGGTGTTCTGGCTGGCCCTGACGTTGCAGACGGTGTTCGCCAGCAACCTCGGCTGGTTCCCGGTGGCGGGCGAGTACGACGCCGGACTCGACACCACCAGCCCGCTGACCGTCTGGACCAACATCACCGTCGTCGACGCGCTCATCACCGGGAACTGGCCGATCTTCACCAGCACCCTGGAGCACCTGGTGCTGCCCGCGCTGGTCGTCGCCGCCTATCCGACGGGCGTGATCGCCCAGATGACCCGGGCGGCGCTGATCGAGGAGTCGGGCCAGGACCACGCCAGGCTGGAGCGCGCGCTCGGCTTCGGTGAGACGTCGATCCTCACCAGGTTCGCCCTGCGCCCGGCGCTGAACCCGGTGCTGTCGCTGATCGCCCTGGTCTTCGCGTACGCGATCGTGAACGGCTTCTTGGTCGAGGCGGTCTTCAACTGGCCGGGCCTGGGCCGCTACGCCGCCGAGTCGATCCGCTCGCTCGACACCCCGGCCCTCGCGGGCGTCACGCTCCTGGTGGCGCTGGTGTACGTCCTCGCGAACCTGGTGGTGGACCTCCTGCAGGGCGTGGTGGACCCGAGAGCGAGGGCCCGATGACCCCAATGGACACCGCAGCGGACGTGCCCCTCCGTCGCACCCTGCCGCGGATTCCCGACCGGTTCGCGGCCGTCGGCGCGGTGCTCATCGTGCTGGTCGTGCTCGCCACCGTCCTGGCGCCGTGGCTGGCGCCGTACCCGGTGGACGAGCTGCGCCCGGCCGACGGCCTCCAGCCGCCGAGCGGCGCGCACTGGTTCGGCACCGACAACGTCGGCCGGGACGTGCTCACCCGGGTCCTGTTCGGCGGGCGGACCTCGCTGTTCATCGCCGTGGCCGTGCTGGCCGTGTCGGCGGTCGTCGGCGTGACGCTGGGTGTGGTCGCCGGGTACGCGGGAGGCTGGGCACGGGACGTGATCATGCGCGTCACCGACGTCTTCCTGGCCTTTCCCGCGCTGCTGCTGTCGCTGGCCCTGGCCGTCGTGCTGCAGCCCAGCGTCACCACCGTGATCGTGGCCATCGCCGTGACGTGGTGGCCCTGGTACACCAGGCTGTCGGCGTCGGTGGCCGCGTCCATCGCCACCCGCGGTTACGTGGACGCCGCCCGCTGCCTCGGCGTGCCCGCGCCCCTGATCATCCTCAGGCATGTGCTGCCGAACTCGCTCACGCCCGTGCTGGTCCAGCTCTCGCTCGACGCGGGCGGGGTCATCCTGACGGCCGCCGCGCTGTCCTACCTGGGGCTGGGGGCGCAGGAGCCGACGGCGGAGTGGGGGCTGATGGTGGAGCAGGGGCAGTCGCTGTTCACCACGAACTGGTGGGTCGTCACCTTCCCCGGGCTGGCGATCCTGGTGACGGCGTTCGCGTTCAACGTGCTCGGCGAGGGACTGCGCAACGCCCTGGACCCGCGGAGGATCGTCAGATGATCGAGGTGAGGGACCTCCAGGTGAGGTACGGGACGCGGACGGTCGCCCGCGTCCCGGAACTGGACGTGGCCGCGGGGGAGTGCGTGGCGATCGTGGGGGAGAGCGGGTCGGGCAAGTCCACCACGCTGCTGTCGCTGCTCGGGCTCACGGAAGGCGCGCACGTCTCCGGAGACATCCGGGTCTGCGGGGTGGACGTGCTCGGCGCGTCCCCTCGGCGGCTCCGCGAGATCCGCGGCGCCAGGGTGGCGCTGGTGATGCAGTCGCCCCAGGCCGCGCTCAGCCCGACCACCCGGCTGGGCACGCTGATGCGCCGCGCCCTCCAGCTCCACGGCGTCGACCGCCCACCGAAGGGGGAGCGGCCCGACGGAGAGCGGGCCGACGGGGAACGGCCCGATGGGGAACGGCCCGATGGGGAACGGCCCGACGGGGAACGGCCCGACGGAGAGCGGGCCGGCGGAGAGCGGGCCGACGGGGAACGGCGGGGTGGCCGGTTGCGCGGCGGGCTCCAGGAGATCATGGCGGAGGCGGTCAGGGCGGTCATGCTCGACCCGGAGATCCTGCGCCGCTACCCGCACGAGATCTCCGGCGGGCAGGCGCAGCGGTTCGCGATCGCGCTGGCCATCGCGCTCGGCGCCGAGGTGATCCTGGCCGACGAGCCGACCAGTGCGCTCGACGTGACCGTGCAAGCCGAGGTGGTCGGGGTGCTGCGCAGGCTGCGGGAGGAGCGGGGGCTGGCGCTGCTGCTCGTCTCGCACGACCTGGCCCTGGTGTCGACGATCGCCGACCGGGTGCTGGTCATGAAGGACGGCGAGGTGGTGGAGACCGGCCCAGCCGCCGAGGTGCTGGCCGCGCCGTCGCATCCGTACACGCGCGACCTGCTGGAGGCCCTGCCGTGACCGAACAACCGGACGGCGGTGGTGAGAGAGTCCCCGCCGTGACCGAACAGCGGCAGACCGCGCCGGTGCTCAGGGCGGAGCGGGTGACACTCGGGTACGGGCGGACGCCCGTCGTCCACGATGTCACCCTCGACGTCACCGAGGGCGGCGTCGGCCTGATCGGGGAGAGCGGTTCGGGCAAGACGACGCTGGCGCGGGCCTTCCTCGGCCTGCTCACCCCCATGTCCGGAAATATCTGGTACGGCGAGCAAACGCTGAAAAATGCGGACCTGAGGGCGTTTCGCCGGGACGTCCAGCCGGTCTTCCAGGCCGAGGCCCTCGACCCCAGGATGCGCATCGGCGCCTCGATCGCCGAGGGACTGCCGAGGAGCGCCCGGCACCGCGTCCCCGACCTGCTCGAACAGGTCGGGCTGGCCGCCGACCTGGCGCACCGCCGGCCGCACCAGCTCTCGGGCGGCCAGCGCCAGCGCGTGGTGATCGCCAGAGCCCTCGCCGTCGAACCCCGCCTGCTCATCCTGGACGAGCCGACCAGCGCGCTGGACGTGACCGTCCAGGCCAGAATCCTCGACCTGCTCGCCGGCCTGGACACCGAGCGCCTGCTCATCACGCACAACCTGGCCGTGGTCGGCAGGCTCTGCCGTACCGCGTACGTGCTGTTCGCGGGGCGGGTCGTGGAGTCCGGCCGCACGGCCGACCTGCTCGACCGGCCGGCTCATCCGTACACGCTGGCGTTGCGCGACGCCGTCCCGAAGCTCGGAGGCCGGCCGCCGGAGGCGCGGGGCGCGACGGAGGCGAGGCCCGCCGAGACCGGCTGCCCCTTCCGGCTGCGCTGCCCGCTGGCCGACGCGGCCTGCGCGGAGCCGCCCGCCCTCAGGGAGGTCCAGGGCCGTCAGGTGGCCTGCCACCGCGCGGAGGAGGTCCTGGGCTGAGCGTCCTCAGCCAGGTGGCCGGGCGCCGCGGAGTCCTGGACTGAGAGTCCTCAGCCCTGTGGGCTCGCCCCCGCGCGGAGTCCTGGGTGAGTGTCCTCCGGGTGGGCTCGCCCCCGCGCGGTGTCCTGGGCTGAGCGCTCGATTGGCGGGGCTCTGCGCGAAGCGGAGCTGGAGGTGGGCGCAGACGTCGTCCGAGAGCTTGGAGAGCAGCCGCGCCAGCTCGGCGCGGTCGGACTCGGGCCAGCCCTCGACCGCGGCCTCGAACCATTCGAGGGTCACCTGCCGGCACCGCGCGGCCGCGTCGGCTCCCTCCGGGGTGAGGGCGATGCGCCACGCGCGGCCGTCGTCGGGGTCGCGCACGCGCTCCAGCAGGCCGCGCCGTTCGAGCTGTGAGACGTGGCGGGTCACGTGCGGGCTCTCCACCTGCAGCCCTTCGGCGATCGCGCCGATCCTGCACGGCTCGCCCGCGTCGAGCAGGTAGACGAGGACCTGCACGTCGGGCCGGTCGAGCCGGACGCCGGCGGCCTCGGTCAGCCGCTCGTGCGTCTTGGCACGGTGGAGCGTGGTCACCAGCCGGCGGTACGCGCCGACGGTTGTCACCAGGTCTTCGCCCTCGGGCATTTGCTTACCTAACTTAAGTATGTAGTATCGGCTCTCGGTTACTTACCTAAGTTATCCAAGGAGCCGTCATGGCGACACTTGTCGCATCCCAGACCCGCGAGACGTCGAGCAAGAACCCGTGGCCGGCCGTGGTCTCGCTGGCGTTCGCGGCGTCCATCGCCGCCCTGCAGAACACCGCCGTCGTGCCGTTGCTTCCCGTGCTCCAGCGCGAGCTGAACGCCTCGCTGGCGGCCGTGAGCTGGACCCTCACGATCAGCCTGCTGGTGAGCGCGGTCGCCACACCGCTGTTGTCAAGGTTCGGCGACATGTACGGCAGGCGCCCGATGATCCTCGGCGCCCTCGCCCTCCTCGTGGCCGGTTCCGTCATGGCGGCGCTGGCTACCTCGCTCACCTGGCTGATCGTGGCGAGGGTGCTGCAGGGGTTCGTGGCCGCGCTGGTGCCGCTGTCGATCGGGGTGGTCCGCGACGTGCTACCCAGGCAGCAGCTCGCCACCGGGATCGGAGTGCTCAGCGCCACGATGGGCTTCGGCAGCGGCGGCGGCATGATCCTGGCCGGGGTCACCTCCGGCGACTATCACGTGCTCTTCTGGGTCACCGGGGCGATCGCGGTGGTGGCCGGCGTCCTGGTGGCGTTCCTGGTCCGTGACACCGCCCCGGCGGGCAAGGGCCGCCCCGACCTCCTCGGCGCGTTCCTGCTGACCGTCTGGCTCGTCGCGCTCCTGCTCGGCATCAGCGAGGGCGGCTCGTGGGGCTGGACCTCTCCGGGAGTGATCGGGCTCTTCGCCGTCGCGCTGGTGGTGGCGCTCGCCTGGGTGGCCGTCGAGCGGCGGGTGGCGGAGCCGCTGGTGGAGATGGCGATGCTGGTGCAGCGCGGCACGGTCGGCGCGACGGTGGCGTCCATGCTGCTCGGGTTCGCCTTCTTCACCTGCATGACCGGGATCTCCGGATTCACCCAGGCCCCGGGCTTCGGCTTCGGCGCCTCCACCTTGCAGGTCGGCGTCTACCTGCTGCCCAGCACGGTCCTCATGCTGGTGATCTCCCTGTTCTCCGGCCGGTTCATGCGCCGCTTCGCCGCCTCCTCGCTGGTGGCGACCGGGTCGGCCGTCGTCGGCGCGTCGGCGCTGTGGCTGGTGGTCGCCCACGAAACGTCCGGGGACGTCTACGTGGCCACCTCGCTGCTGGGCGTCGGGCTCGGCGTCGGCTACGCCGCCCTGGGCACGATGGCCGTCGAGCACGTGGAGCCGGGCAAGACGGCCCTGGCCGCGGGCGTGAACGCGCTGGTGCGCATCGTGGGCGGCAGCACGGCGGGCGCGGTCATCGCCGCCGTCCTGGCCGCGCTGCCCGGCGTGCGCGGCTACCAGTGGGTGTTCGCGGTGGCCGCGGTGGCGGGCCTGGTGGCGGCCCTGTTCGCGGCCGTTTTCGGGCTGCTGAACCGCCGGGCCGTCACAGCGCCTTCAGCCCGCTGATCACCTCCAGCAGGACGCTGGCGGTCGGCGCGGGCGGCGGGTGCTCCACCTGGACGAGCTGCTGGGCGTGCAGGTCGCCGACGAGGACCCGCACCACGCCGATGGGCAGGTTCAGCTCGGCGGCCACGTCCACGAGCCTGGTCGGCCTCGTGCACTTCTGCAGGATGATCAGGTGCTCGGGGCCGAGGCCCACGGGCGGTGCCAGGCCGCCCGCCGTGATGATGACCGCGATGAGGTCGATGGCCTCGCTCGCGGGGACGGTCCGGCCCCTGGTCAGCAGGTAGGCGGGGACGATCGGGCCGGCGTCCTCGTCGAGCCAGCGCTCGTCACTCACTGGGCACCACCCGCATGGTGGGACGGGCGGGCTCTTCGGCACGGCGGTCCGGCTCCGGCGGCGGCGAGTCGGACACGTGCTCTGCCGGGATCAGCACGATGGCGGTGGTCCCTCCATATGGTGAACCGCGTAACGTCACGCGGATGTCATGCCTGGCGGCCAGGCGGGAAACGACGAAGAGGCCGAGCTGGTCGCTGTCGGCCAGGTCGAACTCGGGCGGGCTGGCCAGCCGCTCGTTGGTCTCGGCGAGTGTCTCGGGGCTCATGCCCAGCCCGCGGTCCTCGACCTCGATGGCGAAGCCGCGAGCCGCCGCCTCGCCGCGCACGATGACCGGGGTGTGCGCCGGGGAGTAGACGGTGGCGTTCTCGATGAGCTCGGCGATCAGGTGGATCACGTCGCCGACGACGGGCCCGGCCAGGCTCTGGCCGGGCATCGGCCCGACGGTGACCCGGGGGTAGTCCTCCACCTCGGCGGCGGCGCCCCTGACCACGTCGAGCATCGGCACCGGCCTGCTCCAGCCCCGCCCCGGCGTCGCGCCCGACAGGATGATCAGGCCCTCCGCGTGGCGGCGCATGCGGGTGGTCAGGTGGTCGAGGCGGAACAGGTCGTCCAGGGCGTCCGGGTCGGTCGCCCGGTGCTGCATGCCCTCCAGCTGGATGCGCTGGCGGTGCAGCAGGGTCTGGCTGCGCCTGGCGAGGTTGCGGAAGACGTGGCCGACCCCGTCGCGCAGCTGCGCCTGGCCGACCGCGGCCTCCACCGCCGTCTGCTGCACGGTGGAGAAGGCATGGCCGACGTCGGCGATCTCGACGGTCGTGCTCTCCACCGACAGTTCGGGGACGTCCACCGCCTCGCCCTTGCGCAGCTTGGCCACGACCTGCGGGAGCCGCTCCTGGGCGACCTCCAGCGCGGCCAGCCTGAGCGTGCCCAGCTCCTTGGACAGGCGGTTGCCCATCCGCAGCGAGAACCCGATCGACAGGATCATCAGCAGGAAACACGTCCCGGCCAGCAGCAGCGCCCGCTGCAGCACCGAGTCGGCGACGGGCTCGGCCCGCTCCGACAGGATGGTGCTCGCCTGCAGCTGGGACGTCTCGAAGGACTTGGCCAGCCTGTCGGTGGTGTCCAGCCAGCCGCGTGGCGTGCGGCCCGCGATGATCTGGTCCTCCATCAGCCGCATCCGCTGGTAGGAGGGCGAGGTGATCAGCGAGACCTGGGTGTCGCGCAGGCTCGGGTCGAGCTCGCCGAGTGCCTGGTCGATGAGGAAGCGCCGGTTGCCGACGAGCTGGGTGAACAGCCTGCGCTCGGCGGCCGTGGTGGGGCCGACGGCGAGGGCCTGCTCCCGGGTCAGCAGCTCCTTGGCGTAGCCCAGGTCCACCACGATCCGCGACTGCTCGTAGATCGGGATGTCGTCGATCATCGCGACGCGCCTGTGCAGGCCGAACAGCGAGTTGTTGATCCCGTTGTAGACCTCGATCGCGTGCAGGCGGTCGGACAGGCCCGCGTCGACCTCGGCTCTGATCGCCTCAAGCCGGTTGAGCTGCGTGAGGACGGTGTCGACCTGCGTGCGGATCGTCTCGGAGGTGTCACGCGACCGGCTGGAGAGCTGCCTGAACATCTCCCTGGCCTCGTCGGTGCGGGTGCGCTGGGTCGTGGTGGCCGTCTTTTCGGCCGTGCTGTCGACACGCAACCGCTTGACCGTGATGAGCCGCTCCTGCTGGATCTCCGTGATGAGCTGGTAGGCGGGGCGCCTCAGGTTCGTCCAGAGCGTCTTGTACGCTCTCAGCTGCAGACTCTCACTCGCGGTGACAGCGGTGATGACTCCCCAGAGCACCACCATCGAAGCGAGCGGCACCAGCAACAAGCCGATGATCTTCATACGGATCGTACGGCTGCGACCCATGGCACCTCATTCCGGTCGGTCCCTTGCTGGCAACCCCGGACGGGACAGGCACTGAGGATAGCAATTCGATCTCCAATTTTCCCAATTTTTCGGGACTTTTGGACACTAGATCGTCGTCTTGGATAGGTTGCGGGCTACACCGGTCACAGAGGGAGATGTGTTGCGCCGTCGTCTTGCAGCGGCCGTCGCGCTGATCCTTTCCCTCGCGGCGTGCGCGACCCCCGCGGAGGTCCGGCAGGCGCAGCCAGGAGACGCCGCCTTCGTCTACGTGCAGAACCTGGACGTGGTCACCGACTGGGACCCGAGCAGCTCGTACTCCAACGAGATCATCGCCATGCAGAACATCTACGAGACGCTCACCATCTGGAACCCCGTCTCCAAGAAGACCAGCCCCCGCCTGGCCACGTCCTGGCGCTCCTCCGCCGACGGCAGGTCCTGGACGTTCACCCTCCGCCCAGGAGTGACCTTCCACACCGGCAGGCCCCTCGACGCGGCGGCGGTGAAGGCGTCGATCGAGCGCACGATCAAGTCCAATGCCGGGGCCTCCTACATCTGGGACGCCGTGTCGGGCATCAGGGCCGACGACCCCAGCACCGTCACGTTCACGCTCAAGTACCCGGTGCCGCTCGACGCCGTCGCCTCGTCCTCGTACGCCGCCTACATCTACGACACCCAGGCCGCCCCCGACCTCCGCGCCTGGTTCCAGGCCGGCAGGGACGCCGGCTCCGGCCCGTACACGATCTTCTCCTGGCGCAAGGGCACGGAGGACGAGCTCGCGCTCAAGGCGTACGACGGCTACTGGGGCGGCTGGGCGCAGCCGCACTACCGCACGGTCAGGTTCCGGGTGGTGCCCGACGTCAACAAGGCGTGGCGGCTGCTGATGCGCGGCCAGGTCAGCTTCGTGGACCGGCTCAGCCCGCGCCTGTTCGCCAGGGCGGCGGTCACGCCCGGCGTGCGCACCTCGGAGCGCCCGTCGTTCCAGACCATGATGGCGCTGTTCAACACCGCCTCGGGCCCGATGACCGACGTGCGGGTGCGCAAGGCCGTGCAGAAGGCCATCGACTACCAGGGCATCATCAGAGCGCTCAGCGGCGCCGCCTCACCGGCCAGCGGCGTCGTCCCCGAAGGGCTGATGGGCTACCAGCCCGGCCGCGTCCCGCGCCAGGACCTGCCGGGCGCGGCGCAACTGCTCCGGCGGGCCGGCTACGGCCCGGGAGGCAGGCCGCTGACCCTGACCCTCACCTACGCCGAAGGCGACAACGACCAGCGGGTGCTCGTCGCCAGGCTGGCGGCGGCGCTCAGGACGCTCAACGTCAGGTTGCAGGCCAGGGCGATGCCCTGGAACGCGCAGTGGGAACAGGGCAAGAAGCGCGGCCAGGACATCTTCGTCATGTACTGGTGGCCCGACTACGCCGACGGCAACTCATGGTTCGAGAACGTCTTCCACAGCGAGAACCCGCCCGTCTTCAACCTCGGCTACCTGAAGGACCCGGCCACCGACAGCCTGCTCAACAAGCTGCCCGAGCTCGCCGTGACCGACACCAACGCCGCACAACGCGCGTTCGCCCAGGCCACGACCCGGGTGCTGGACCAGAAGGCCGCCGCCGCAGTCCCGTGGGTGGTCAACTACCAGCGGGCCTACCAGGGTGGCATCCAGGGCTACGACGACAACCCCGCCTACCCCGACGTGGTGTTCGTCTACGAGCTTCGGCCCTCGGGCTGACCCTCGGCCCGGCTGCGCAGCCGGGCCCTGATCTCCTCCGGCGTGTACGCGCGGCGCCGCCGCTCCGCCCGCGCGATCGCCACCCCGGTCGCCGCGACTCCCGCGACCCCTGCCAGCCCGAGTATCTTCCACCAGCGCATCTGCCTAGGCTAGCCATGTGCTGACTCTCGACGAGGCCGTGAACCTCACGCGCACCGGCGATCTGTGGGTCTTCCGCGGCCGGTCCGTGCCCGATCGCGCCATCCAGACCGTGACGAACAGCCCTGTCAACCACGTCGGCATGGCCCTCGTGATCGAGGACCTGCCGCCGATGATGTGGCACGCCGAGCTGGGCAGATCGCTGCTCGACCTGTGGTCGGGCACGCACCACCGCGGGGTGCAGCTGCACGACCTGCGCGACGCCGTCACCGTCTGGGCCGACCGCTACGGCCAGCGCGCCTGGCTGCGCCAGCTCGAACCGCAGGCCACGACCGAGATGGAGGACGCCGCCCTGCGCACCGTCGCCCGCCTCGACGGCACCCCGTTCCCGAGCACCGCCCGGCTGGCGGGTCGCTGGGCGCGAGGCCGCGTCCCGCGGCTCCGCGGCCGTGCCACCGATCGGGCCCGCGCTCGGGCCGCCGACCGGACACTGGAGAGCGCCTACTGCGCCGAGGTCGTCGCCGTCACCTACGAGGAGATGGGGCTGCTGCCGGCCGGACGGCGCCCCAACTGGTACGACCCCGGCAGGTTCTGGAGCGGCGACGAGCTCGGCCTGCTCGGCGACCACAAGCTGGGCAACGAGATCACGGTCGGCGTCGAGCGGGCGGCCCGGTAGCCACATCTGGGGAGGACGAGTGGTATCCGCCCTGATGGGGGCAGGACCACGGTATGGACGGCGACAGGCCCGGACTGGTGACGTTGTTCCTCTGCGGCGACGTCATGCTCGGCCGTGGCGTCGACCAGATCCTCCCGCACCCCGGCGATCCGTCCCTCCGGGAGCCGTACGCCTTCGACGCCGGTGACTACGTCCGTCTCGCCGAGGCCGAGAACGGCCCGATCCCGCGGCCGGTGGACTTCGACTGGCCGTGGGGAGACTCCCTGGCGGTGCTGGAGGAGGCCGCCCCCGACGTCCGGGTGATCAACCTCGAGACGAGCGTCACGCGAAGCGACGACTTCTCCCCGGGCAAGGGCATGCACTACCGGATGAACCCGGCGAACCTTCCCTGCCTGGTCGCGGGACGTCCCGACGCCTGCGTGCTGGCGAACAACCACGTGCTGGACTTCGGCCGCCGCGGACTGGCCGAGACGCTGGACGCGCTGGCCGGGGCCGGGCTCCGGCAGGTGGGCGCCGGGCGGGACGCGGGGGAGGCGTGGCAGCCGCTCGCCGTCCCGGTGGAGGGCGGCCGGGTCCTGGTCTTCTCGGTCGGGATGCCGTCCAGCGGCGTCCCGGCGGACTGGGCGGCAACCCCTGACCGGTCGGGGGTCTGCTTCGTGCCCGAGCCCTCCGTCGCCGCGGCGTCCGAGATCGTCGGCCGCGTGCGAGCCGCGAAGCGCCCCGGCGACCTCGCGGTCGTCTCCGTCCACTGGGGCTCCAACTGGGGCTACGACGTCTCGCGAGCGCAGAGGCGCTTCGCGCACCAGCTGATCGACGGCGGAGTCGACGTGGTGCACGGGCACTCCTCGCACCATCCGCGGCCCGTCGAGGTGTATCGCGGCAAGCTCGTCCTGTACGGCTGCGGCGACCTCATCGACGACTACGAGGGCATCCACGGCTACGAGCGCTTCCGGGACGACCTGCGGCTGCTGTACCTCGCCTCGCTCGAACCGGAGTCGGGGGAGCTGGCCGAGCTGCGGATGGCGCCGATGCGGGCCTGGCGGATGCGCCTTCGCCGCGCCCGCGCCGACGACTCCCGGTGGCTCCAGGAGGTACTCGACCGGGTCAGCCGCCGGTTCGGGGTCCGCTGCGACCTCGGGCCGGACGGCCTGCTGGCCCTGCGGTCGCCGTGAGCGCCTCGCCCGGCGACCTGGTCCGGGCCGTCCGCGCGGCGGGCGTCCGCGACCCGCGGGTGCTCCGGGCCATCGAGGCGACGCCGCGCGCGGGCTTCGTCCCGGCGGAGCAGGTCGCGGACGCCTACGAGGACGAGCCCATCCCGATCGGGCACCAGCAGGTCACCACGCAGCCGTCGCTGTCGGCGAGGGTCATCGAAGGTCTCGCCCTCGCCGGGGACGAGCGCGTGCTGGAGGTCGGCACCGGGCTCGGCTTCCAGACCGCGCTTCTCGCCCGCCTGGCGGCCGAGGTGGTGACCATCGACAGGTGGCCGGACCTCGTCCGGCAGGCACGGCGCAGTCTCGCCAGGGAAGGCATCGGCAACGTCGTGCTGCTCGTCGGCGACGGCAGCGGCGGCGTGCCCGGCCACGCCCCCTACGACGCCGTCGTGGTGTCGGCGGCCTTCCCCGAGGTGCCTCCGCCGCTGGCCGGGCAGCTGCGGCCCGGCGGCCGTCTCGTGCAGCCGATCGGGCCGGGCGGGCACGAGGAGGTCGTCCTGTTCGAGCGCACCGAGACCGGGTTGGAACGCCGGGAGGTGCTCACGCTCGCCAGGTACGTCCGGTTGTACGGGGAGTACGGCTTCACCCCCTGACAGCTCTCCCCAACCGACCCAACCAACCCAACCGACTCAACCGACCCAACCGATCTAACCGGCCTTGCCGACCTTGCCGAGCGGCGCGTCCCCGGCGGGCGCCGGTTCCGGCGGGAGGGCCGCCTGTCGCGTGAGCGGCAGCGTGGCGGCGACCAGCGCGGCCACCAGCGCGAAGCCCAGCGGGTAGCCGGTGTGCCCGGCCAGCAGGCCGAACCCCGTCGCGCCGACGCCCATGCCCGCGTCGAAGGCGAGGTTCCACACCGCGCTGACCCTGCTCACCGACCCGCGCTCGAACATCACCGCCAGCGTGGCGTTCTGCAGGACCCCGAACCCTGCCCCGAACAGCGCCATCCCGGCGACCACCGGCACCGGACCGTCCAGCCAGACCTGCAGCGCCATCCCTGCGGCGGCGGCCAGGACGCCGGGGGCCAGCAGCCTGGCGGAGCCGTGCCGGTCACCGAACCTGCCCGCCCACCAGCGGGCCGCCGGCGTGCCGAGCGACTGCATCAGCAGCGCCACGGAGGCCAGCTCTGGCGAACCCGCCAGCGGCAGGAACGTCACCAGGACCCCGACGGCCACCGTGACCGAGGCGAAGACCAGCGTCGGCGCCGTCAGCCCGCGCAGCCCCGCCCCGCCCTCACCACGGCTTCTCGCGGGCCTGGTGGAAGGCAGTCCGAGCGCCGCCGCCAGCCCGACCAGCGGAACCAGACCGGCGACGAGGAAGACCGGGGTGAACCCGAACGTCCCGGCCGACCACAGGCCCAGCGGCAGCCCGAGGATCGACGGGATGCCGACCGCGATCCCGTACAGGCCGAGCCCCTCGCCGCGCCGCTCGGCGGGCACCAGCTCGGCGGTCAGCGCCGTCCCGGTCACCACGATGACGCCGAGCCCGCCGCCGCGCAGCAGGCTCACGGCCGCGACCAGCGGCAGCGCGGGGGAGAGCGGCAGCGCCAGCGCGGGCAGGCCGAGCAGCACCAGGCCGAGCGCCATCACGGCCCGGTACCCGAGGCGCGCCAGCAACCACGGCACGGCCAGCTCCATCAGCACCGTGGAGAGCATCATCGCGCCGGTCGACAGCCCCGCCCCGGACTCGCCCCCGCCACCGGAGGCCGCGTAGAGCGGCACAGTGGAGAACAGCAGGTAGAAGCCCAGCAGACCGCTCAGGGAGACGGCCATCATCAACATCATCGGACGCGTCAGCATGCCCATCACCCTCGCAAGCCGCGAACTCCCGCACATCGGGCATGATGCGTAGCCGCCTCTTCATAATGGGGGCCGGACGGTGTGGAAGCGGGGGGCGTGAGGTGAGGTTCGTCGGGCGCGAGGCCGAGCTGGCGGCTCTGGAGGCCGCGCTCGACGCCGCGCGGGCTCGGGCGCCGCAGGCGGTGCTGGTCGTCGGGGAGGCGGGAATCGGCAAGTCGAGGCTGGTGAGCGAGTTCACCGGACGGCTCGACGCGCTGGTGGCGCAGGGCGGGGCCGACCCGGGCGCGATGGCGTACGCGCCGTTCGTCCCCGTGCTGCGCCGCCTGGTGCGCCAGTACGGGACGGAACTGGTGCCCGACGGCGGGCGCAGGGGCCTGGCGCGGCTGCTCCCCGAACTCGGCGAGATCGACGAGGACGCCGACCTCGGGCAGGCCAGGCTGTTCGAGGAGGCGCTGCTGCTGATCGAGCGGTCGGCGGAGCGGCGTCCCCTGGTGATCGTCCTGGAGGACCTGCACTGGGCCGACCAGGCGACCCGCCACCTGCTCGCGTTCCTGCTGCGCAACCTGATGCGGCCGGGCGTCCTGGTGATCGCGACCTCCCGCGAGCCGCTGCGGCTCCCCGCGTCCGAACTGCTCAGGGTGCCCCCGCTGGGCCGCGACGAGGTGGCCGCCATGCTCGGACGCGCCCGGCAGGACGTCGAGCGGATCATGACCCGCGCCGAGGGCAACCCGCTGTTCGTGGAGGCGCTGGCGGACGCCGGCACCACCACGCCCGCCTCGCTGCGCGAACTCCTGCTGGCCGGAGCGGAACGGCTCGGCGGGGCCAGCCTCGACGTGCTCCGCGTCGCCGCCGTGGCCGGCCACAGGATCCCGCACGAGACGCTGCGGGCGGTCGCCGGCCTCGACGACCTGGCGTTGGACGAGGCCCTGCGGCCGATCGTGAAGGCCCGCCTCCTGCTCGTCGACGGCGACGGCTACGCCTTCAGGCACGCCCTCATCAGGGAGGCCGTCTACGACGACCTGCTGCCCGGCGAGCGCATCAGGCTGCACGCCCGCTGCGCCGAGGCCCAGCCCGACCTGGCCGCCGACCACTGGTACGCGGCGGGCGACAGGCCCCGCGCCTTCCACGCGGCCTGGCAGGCCCGCCGCTGGGACCGGGTGCTCGAACTCTGGGACGACTCCCTGCGACCCGGCATGGACCACGCCCGGGTCCTCGAACTGGCCGCCAGGGACGCCATGCACGCCGGTGACGCCGAGCGGGCCGAGGAACTGGCGAGCCGGGCCCTCGACGAGGTGGCGGACGATCCACCGCGCGCCGCGCACCTGCTGGAGCTGCGGGTCGGCATCCGCGACCTGCTCGGCGAGGAGGGGCTGGACGACCTGCGCCTGGCCGTCCGGCTCGCGCCGCGTGCGGCCAGGCTGATCGGCGCCCTCGCCAACACGCTGCACTGGAACGGCCAGGACGCCGAGGCCCGCGCGCACGCCGAGGAGGCGCTGGCGCTCGGCGACACCAGGTCCCTGGTCACGCTGGCCGCGATCACCGGGCTCCAGGGCGACCTCGACTCCGCCGCCGCCCTGTACGCCGAGGCGAGGGCGAAGGCGTCCGACGACGACACCGTCCTGGTCGCCTACGCCAGCGAGGCTGACGTGCTGGAGGCGGCGGGCGAGCACGCCAGGGCGGAGGCGGTGGCCCGCAGGGGCGTCGCGCAGGCCAGGCGGGTCGGGATGGCCCGCTCGCGCGGCGCGCACATCGCCGCGAACCTCGCCGAGACGCTGGCCTCGCTCGGCCGCTGGAAGGAGGCCCGCGAGGTCGTCGGCGCGGCGCTCGCGCTCGACCCGCCGCCCATCCACCGCGCCTGGCTGCTGCTGGTCCTCGGCACGGTCGCGGTCTGCGACGGTTCCCTGGACGAGGCCGCCGAGGTCGCCCGGCAGGCGCGTCCGCTGATGCGGGGGCGGTCGCGGGGTTACGACTCCTGCCTCGAACCCGACCTGCTCGACGGCCGGCTGGCGCTCGCCCAGGGCGACCTGGAGCGGGCCGGACGACTCGCCGACCACGTGCTGACGGCCCACGACCTCACGCTGAGCTGCCGTTACGCCTGGCCGTTGCTGGTCGTGGCCGCCCGCACGGGCCGGGTGCGCCGGTCCCCCGCCGGGATCCACACGTCCGGACGGCTGCAGCAGGCGCACCGGGCCACGTTCGAGGCCGAGTGCGGAGGCTCGTGGGCGTCGGCGGTGGCGGCCTGGCGCGCGCTCTGCCAGCCGTACGCGCTGGGCCAGGCGCTGGTCAGGGCGGCCGAGCAGGACCGGGCGGGCGCTCGGGAGCTGCTCCGCGAGGCCGCCTCGATCGCCGCCGCGCTCGGTTCGGAGCCGCTGCGGCGGGAGGTCGAGGCGGCGGCGGCCAGCGGCCGGGTCGCCCTGACGGCCGACTTCGGGCTGTCGGCCAGGGAGTTGGAGGTGCTGGGGCTGGTGTCCGAGGGGCTGAGCAACCGTCAGATCGCCGAGCGGCTGTTCATCTCGGCCCGCACGTCGGGCGTGCACGTGTCGAACATCATGGCCAAGCTGGGCGTCGCCTCCCGGGTGGAGGCCGCCGCGCTGGCCCGCCGCACCGGCCTGATCTGAGTGATGGAGGCCGCCTCTGGGCCGCGCTGACGGCTCGCCGCTGGAGGTGGAGGCGCGCATGGTCGTCGAGGACTCGCCGAGCGCGGCGGGCGACGTCCTGGACTCAGTTGGTGAGAGGGGTGCGGACCAGCCCGTGGGCGAGCAGGTCGAATGCCTGCTCGGCCTCTGCGTAGGCGGTCGGTCGACGGGCTCCGGCGCGTTCGCCCGCCAGCATCGCTGTCAGGTTGTGTACGACGAGGCGCTGCAGGACCGCGATCACTTGGGCGGCCGCGATGTCGGCCAGTGGCGAGTCCCATGTCTCCCGCAACGCCGCGGTCAGGCTGTCTTGAGCACGGTCGCTCTGTTCGGCCGGTCGTAGCCGCAGGCTCGGCGTGGACAGCACCATGCGCTGGAACGCCAGATAGCCGGGGTCGTCGTTGAGCCCGGTGAGCACATCTCCGGCGTCCAGGGCGAGGAGGAAGTGGCGGCGGAGCGCCTCCAGCGGCCTCTCGCCGTCACGGCGCCTGCGAACCACAGCCGCCGCTTCCTCGTAGTGGTCCTCCAACCGGTGCATGACCAGGTCTTCCTTGGCCGGGAAGTAGTTGTAGACGGTCATGCTCGACACCTGGGCGGCCGCTGCCACGTCGGCGACGGACACGTTGTCGAAACCACGCTCCACGAACAGGGCGATCGCCGCTTCCGAGATCGCCTTACGAGTCTGGATCTTCTTGAGCTCCCGCAGCCCGACCGCACGCGCCATGGCGTCATCCTACTCGCGCTCAGTAGAGGCTCTAAAAATTTGTGTAATATAAAAACTTATAGAGTCTAAAAGAAAGGTCCGCGGGATGTCGCTCAACACCGTCTACGACGGAAACACCCAGCTCATGGGCCGGACGCAGGTCACCATTGCGGCCCTGGGCTGCTTCCTCACCCTGTTGCTGTCCCTGCTCGACATCAACATCGTCAGCGCCGTCTCGTGGCGGATGGCTCAAGCGCTCGACCCGGTCCATGGCCTGTCCCTCCTGCCATGGATGGTCACCGCCTACGCCCTGGCCGACTGCATCGTGGTTCCGCTGTACGGCAAACTCGCCGACGTCTACGGCGCCAAACGCCTCTACACGGCCGCGCTGCTCATCTTCCTCACCGGCTCCTGCCTGTGCGGCCTGGCGGCGAACATGACCGAGATGATCGTCTTCCGGGCGATCCAAGGCGTGGGAGGCGGTGGGCTCATGTCGGTCACCATGGTTGTCCTCGGCACCTTGACCCGCTCGGCCGACGAGCAAGCACCCCGGAGCGGCGCCATGCGGGTCGGTGGGGGTGGCATCATGGTCGGCCTCGGCATCGCGCTCGGCCCGCTTCTCGGCGCTCTGGTGGCCGACAACCTCGATTGGCGCTGGGTCTTCTACATCAACATCCCCCTGGTGCTGGCCGCCCTGTACATCGCACTGTTCGTGCTCAAGCTGCCGGTACACCGCCTCGACCGGCGCGTCGACTTCACCGGCGCCGCCCTGATCGCAGCCGCCGCCGCCGCGCTGCTGCTCGCCTTGCAATGGGGAGGGCAGCAGTACGGCTGGACGTCCGCACCGGTCCTGACGCTGGCCACCGTCGGCATGATGCTGGCCGTGGCCTTCGCCTGGCGTTCCCTGAGGGTGCCCGAGCCGCTCATCTCGCTGGCGCTACTGCGCAACCCGGTGTTCCGCCTCATGGTGCCGATCGGCACACTTTCCGGCGCCGGCCTGGCCGGACAGGTACTCGGCATAGGTGGCTACCTCCAGCTCGGACACGGCCTGGGCCTGGGCGGCGCGAGCCTGCTGAACCTGCCCATGGCCGCCGGCATGATGGCCTCCGTCATGGTCGCCAGATGGATCGTGGCCTGGTTCGGCGACTACAAGTACCTGCTCGCCGCCGCCGGAGTACTGCAGGCGTCGGTCCTGTTCTGCTTCTCCGTCACAGACCAGCACACAAGCCTCGTCTGGATCGCCGTCGGCATGTTCGTCCTCGGCCTCGGCATGGGACAGTCACTCGGCCTGGCCCTGCAGTACATGCAGAACTCCGTCGCCATCCACGACCTCGGCATCGCCACCACCACCCAGCGGTTCTGCCAGCAACTGGGCACCTCTCTGGGGTTCGCGCTCTTCGGCCAGCTCATCAACCGCGGCCTGACCGGCACGAGCGAAGCCGCCTTCACGACGGCCACGACCACAACCCTGTTCTACGCCGCCTGCGTGGCACTGATCCCAGCCGCGCTGGCCCTCCTCATCAAGACAAAAGGCGTGACCGCCTAGTGTGACCAGCGAGGAGTGCGGGGTCCTGGAAGACGGGCTGCACACTGCGCCTGAGCGATGGGGCCGGGATTGACCTGGTCTAATCCTGTTCATGACTTTTGTGAACGTCGGCCTGGTCGGTGTGGGCAACTGTGCGTCCTCGCTGGTGCAGGGCGTCGAGTACTACCGCGACGGCGACGCCCCCGGCCTGCTGAACCCCGTGTGCGCCGGATACGACGTCTCCCAGGTGCGCTTCACCGCCGCCTTCGACGTGAACGGCCGCAAGCTCGGCCGCGACCTGTCCGAGGCGATCTGGGTCGCGCCGAACAACGCGCGCAGGTTCGCCGACGTCCCCCACCTCGGGGTCGAGGTCGTCGAGGGGGCGCTCGGCGACGGCGTCGGCGCCGACTCCGCCGACCTGGTCGACCCGCGCGGCGCCGCCACCGTGGACGGCGTCGCCGCCCACCTGCGGGAGACCGGCACCCACGTCGTGGTCAACTTCCTGCCGGTCGGCGCGCAGCGGGCCACCGAACTGTACGCGGAGGCGGCGCTGCGTGCCGGGTGCGGCTTCGTCAACTGCATGCCGGCCGTGCTCGCCCGCTCGCCGGAGTGGGTGAGCCGGTTCGCGGAGTCCGGGCTGCCGCTGATCGGCGACGACTTGAAGAGCTCGTTCGGCGCGACGCTGGTGCACCGCGCGCTCGTGGACGCCCTGACGGCGTCCGGAGTGCGGCTGACGGACGGCTACCAGCTCCTGGGCGGCGGCAACATGGACTTCGTCAACATGCAGGACGCCGACCGGATGAAGTCGAAGAAGGCGACCAAGGCGCACGGGGCGGGCACGTCCACGCACGTCTCCGCCCAGTACGTGCCGTTCCTCGACGACCGCAAGATCGCCTACATCCGGCTGGACGGCGAGGGGTTCGGCGGCTCGCCCCTGGAGGTGGAGGTGCGCATGGTCGTCGAGGACTCGCCGAGCGCGGCGGGCAACGTCCTGGACGCCGTCCGGCACGCCAGGGCCGCCATGGACTCCGGCGCCGGAGGGCTGCTCGGCGAGGTGTCCGCCGCACTGATGAAGGCCGATGGTCGCCAGCCCTGACCGGCCCCGCCCGGTAGGCGGGGTGGTCAGCGGAGGCGGCTCAGGCGGGGGACGCTGTCGAGGAGTCTGCGGGTGTACGGGTGGCCGGGGGAGCCGAGCACCGACGACGTCGGGCCCTGCTCGACGACGCGGCCGCGTTCGAGGACGGCCGTCTCCTGGCAGAGCGCGGCGACCACCGTCAGGTCGTGTGAGACCATCACCACGGTCAGGCCACGGCCCTCGCCGAGCTGGGCGAGCAGTTCGACCACGCGCACCCTGGTCGACACGTCCAGCGCGCTGACCGGCTCGTCGGCGAGCAGCACCCGCGGCTCGCACACGATGGCCCTGGCGATCGCGACGCGCTGCCGCTGCCCTCCGGAGAACTCGTGCGGGTAGCGTCCGGCGGCGTCCGCGGGCAGGCCGACCGCGCGCAACGCCTCGGCCACCCGGTCGGCGGCCTCCTCGCGCCGGGCCGCCCGCGAGCCGTGCAGCAGTTTCAGCGAGCGCAGCGGCTCGGAGACGATCCGGCCGACGCGCTGGCGGGGGTCCAGCGAGGAGTACGGGTCCTGGAAGACGGGCTGCACACTGCGCCTGAACGCGCGGTCGCCGGGCGACAGCTCGCCTCCGTCGAACAGGACCTGGCCGGTGGTGGGCCTGGCCAGGCCGAGCAGCAGCCGCAGCAGCGTGGTCTTGCCCGCACCCGACTCGCCGACCAGCGCGAGACTCCGCCCGGCGGGAACGGCGACGGACACGCCCTCCAGCGCGGGCGCCGCCCCCCGATAGGCGAAGCCCACCTCCCGGGCCTCCAGCACCGGCACGTCGTCCTGCACGCGGGGCGGCCGATCCGGTTCCGGCGCGGAGGTCACAGGGTCCGGTTCTCGCGCGGGAGTCATGGGGCCATCCGATCGAGTTCGCCTTCCAGAGCCCACGCGCTGTCCACCAGCGAGCGGGTGTACGGGTGCCGCGGTTCGCGGACGAGGTCACGGACCGGCCCCGACTCGACGGCGACGCCGTCCTTGAGCACCACGACCCGGTCGGTCACGCCCGCGACGACGGCCAGGTCGTGGCTGATGAACAGCAACGCCATCCCGCGCCCGGCGACCAGGCCGTCGAGCAGCGCGAGCACGTCGGCCTGCACGGTGACGTCCAGCGCGGTGGTCGGCTCGTCGGCGATCAGCAGCTTGGGCTCGCAGGCGAGCGCCATCGCGATGGCGACCCGCTGGCGCTGCCCGCCGGAGAGCTCGTGCGGGTAGGCCCGCGCGATCCGTTCGGGGTCGGCCAGCCGCACCTCGTCCAGCGCCTCCAGGACGGCGGCCCGCAGCGCCGCCCCGCGCAGCCCGCGCCTGCGCCCGAGCGGCCCGGCGAGCTGCCTGCCGACGCGCATGAGCGGGTCGAGCGCGGTCAGCGGCTCCTGGAAGACCGTGGTGGCGGCCCTGCCGCGTACCGTGTCGAGTTTCCTGTCGGGGGCGCCGACGATCTCCGTTCCGTCCAGGACGGCGCTGCCGTGCGCGGTCAGGCCCGCAGGGAGGAGCCCCATGACGGCGAGGGCGGTGAGCGACTTGCCGGAGCCGGACTCGCCGATGAGGCCGAGCCGCTGCCCGCTGTCGACCGTGAACGACACGCCGGAGACGAGGTCGCGGCCGTCGGCGTGGCGTACCGTCAGCGCGTTGACGTCCAGCAGGCTCATCGGCTCCACCGGCGGGTCGGGTCGGCCAGGTCCCTGAAGCCGTCGGCGACCAGGTTCACGCCGACGACGAGCACGACCAGCAGCACGCCGGGAGCGATCGCGCCGGTCGGGGCGGTGAGGACGGTCGCCTGCGCCTCCTGGAGCAGGCGTCCCCAGGACGCGTTCGGCGGGGGCGGCCCGAGCCCCAGGTAGGACAGCGCGGCCTCGGCGAGCACCGCGAGCCCGAGCTGGAGGGCGAGGTTGACCAGCAGCGTCGGCCAGATGTTCGGCAGCACGTGCTCGGTCACCACGCGCGGCCAGGACGTGCCGGACGTGCGCGAGGCCGTGATGTAGTCCTCGGCGAGCACCCGCTTGACGAGCACCCTGGTCAGCCGGGCGACCACGACCGACATGGCCAGCCCGATCGCCAGGATCGCCGACCCCAGCGACGCCTGCCGCACGGCCACCACCAGCATGGCCAGCAGCAGCGTCGGGAATGCGATGAGGATGTCGAGCACGGCCGAGATCGTGTCGTCGAGCCAGCGGGTGGCGAATCCGGCGAGCAGCCCGGCCGTCACCCCCAGCAGGCCGCCGACCAGCACGGACCCGACGCCGACGGTCAGCGCGATGCGGGCGCCGATCATGAGTTGGGTGAGCAGGTCGCGGCCGAGCTTGTCGGTGCCGAGCGGGTGCCCGCCGCCGGGCGGGGCGAGCCGCCCGCCCGAGGTGTCGGACGGGTCGTAGGGCAGCCAGACCAGCGAGACGACGGCCACGACCAGGACGGCGGCGACCAGCACGGACCCGATCGCGAAGGTGGGCCTGCCCTTCACGGCCTGCCTCCGCCCAGGTGCGCCCGCAGCCGCGGATCGACCAGCCGCTGGGCCAGGTCGGCGGCGAACCCGATCAGCAGCACCGCGAACGTGCTGACGACCAGGATGCCCTGGATGACCGGGTAGTCGTGCTCGGCGATGCCCTTGACCAGCATGCCGCCCAGCCCCGGCAGCGCGAACACGCTCTCCACCACGACCGCGCCCAGAAAGGTCGTGGCCAGCTCGATGCCGAGGATGGAGATGACGGGCACGGACGCGTTGCGCAGCCCGTGCCGCCACATCGCGCCGACGAACGACGAGCCGAGCGCCCTGGCGGTTCGCAGGTAGTCGCTGCCCAGCACGTCCAGGGTGGCGGAGCGGACGTAGCGGATCAGCGACGCCGACATGACCAGCGCGATCGTGATCACGGGCAGCGTCAGCGAGGTCAGCGCGTCGGCCGGGTCCGCCCAGTCCTCGCGCGGGAATCCGCCCGCTGGGAGGACGCGCAGGTACAGCGCGAACACGGTGACGAGCAGCATCCCGATCCAGAAGACCGGCACCGCGATGCCGAGCTGTGAGACGCCGCTGAGCAGCGGCCCGTACCAGCGGTCCGCCCGGTGGGCGGCCAGGAACCCGACCGGCACCGCGACCAGCACGGCCAGCGCGAACGACAGCAGGGTCAGCGGCACCGTGACGACCAGCCGCGCGGCGATCTCCTGGCCGACGGGCAGCGTGCTGACGAACGACGTGCCCAGGTCGAGCCTGGCCAGCCCGCCCAGCCAGGAGGCGAACTGCTCCAGCAGCGGCCGGTCCGAGCCGATCTGATGCCGGGCCGCCGCGATCTGCTCCTGCGTCGCGCCCACCGACAGCAGCGAGTTGGCCGGGTCGCCCGGCAGCAGCCGCAGCAGCACGAACAGCAGCGACGCCGCCAGCAGCAGCGACCCGAGCAGGAACGCGGTACGGCGCAGCAGATAGCGCCCCATCAGCCCTTCTTGATGCCGTAGGCGTAGAACTGCGAGTTCAGGCCGTTCACCGGGTAGCCCGACAGCTTCGACGAGGCGACGACGATCTGCGGGTAGAGGTAGAGCCAGTCACTGGCCGCGTCCTCGGCGATCTGCCTGCCGACCTTCTTCAGCAGCTCGGTCTGCCCCTCGGTGGTGTCGGCCTGCTCGGCCTGCTGGACCCACTCGGTGACCTGCGTGTTGTCGTAGCCCCAGTAGAAGTCGGGGTCGCCGTACCAGACCACGTCGCGGTCGTTGACGTGCTCTTGGAGCGTCGCGGCGAAGTCGCGGTTCTTGTAGACCTTCGAGTACCACTCGTCGGCCGTGATGACGTTGATGTTCACCGTGATGCCGACCTTGGCCAGCTCGCTCTTGACGAAGGTGGCGGCCGTGGGGTGCGGGTCGTAGTTCGGGGTGTCGAGGGTGAAGGTGAAGCCGTTGGCGTACCCGGCCTCGGCGAGCTGCTTCTTGGCGAGGGTCACGTCGTACGGGTTGACCTTGGTCAGGTCCTCGTACCAGGGGTCGGTCGGGGGCACCATCGAGCCGATCAGGCTGCCGTGACCGTCCCAGATCGACTGCAGGAGCTTGGCGTTGTCGATGGCCGAGGTGACGGCCTTGCGCACGAGCGGCTTGTCGAACGGGGCCTTCCTGTCGTTGAAGGCCAGCAGCAGCTTCGTCGTGGAGTGCCCGTCGTTGACCTTGAAGTCGGCGTTGCCGGTGAACTGGGCGAGCGCGTCGGGGCTCTGCTCGCTGGTGACGACGTCCACGGCGTTGGTGAGCAGCGCGTTGTTGAGCGCGGTCGCGTCGGTGAAGTAGTGGAAGACGACGCCGTTGTTGGCGGGCTTGGCGCCCCAGTAGGCGGGGAAGCGGTCCAGGCTCAGCGTGGAGCCACGCTTCCAGGCGCCCAGCTTGTACGGCCCGGTGCCGTCCTCGGTGGTGGTGAGGTTCTTGGCCTGGGAGTTGATGATCCAGACGTAGCTGAGGTTGTAGACGAGCGAGATCGACCTGCTCGACAGCTTGATGACGACCGTGCCGTCGTCCGGGGTCTCGATGCTCTTGATCGGCTTGAAGCTGCTCTTGCGCGCCGACTGCGAGTCCTTCGCCGTCACCTTCTCGATGCTGTCCTTCACGTCGGACGCGGTCAGCGGCTTGCCCGAGTGGAACGTGACGCCCTTGCGCAGCTTGACGGTGTAGGTGAGGCCGTCGCCGCTGACCTGGTGACTCTCGGCGAGCAGCGGCTCGACCTTGCCCTCGTCGGTCAGCTTGAACAGGCCCTCGTAGACGTTGCCGTTGAACGCCTCGGTCACGCCCTGCCCGCCGCCCGCGGTGTTGTCGAGGTTCTGCGGCTCGTACAGGGAGCCGATCTCGATGGTCGCGCCCGCGTCGGGCGTGGCGGCGGTGGGAGAGCCGCCTCCGGTGCCGCACGCCGCGAGCGCCAGGGTGAGTGCGAGCGCGGCACCGACGATCTTGCTGGTCAACGTTTCCCCCGGTCCGGAGATCAATACTAAATGGGTAGGTTTAGCAGACTACATGGCGTTCTCTGGCGGTTTATGCTCGGGCGGGATGGATATCCGTCTGTTCGGCCCCGTCGAGGTTCGTGTCGGTGGCAACGAGGTCCCGCTGGGCGGGGCCCAGCAACGCTGCGTGTTCGGCGTCCTCGCCGCGCACCACGGCACGTTCGTGCCCGCCGAGAGGCTGGCCGCCGCGCTGTGGGAGGACGACCCGCCCAAGACCGCGCGGACCGTCATCCAGGTGAAGGTGTCACAGCTGCGCAAGGCACTGGGCGACGTGATCCAGAGCACGTCCGCCGGCTACTCGCTGGTGGTGCCCGCCGAACACCTCGATCTCGGACGGTTCCGCAGCCTCGTGGCCGAAGGCAGGGCCGCGGCACGGCGCGAGGACGCGGTCGACGCCTGGACGCGGGCGCTCGACGAGTGGCGCGGCCAGCCGCTGCAGGGGCTCGGCACGTCCTGGGTGGACCAGCGCGTGCGCGGCCCGCTGCTGCGCGAGCGCTGGGACCTCGTCGAGGAGTACGCCGCCGCCCTGATCGAGCTGGGCTGCCACAGCGCCGTCCCGGGCGTGTTACAGGAGCTCAGAGACGAGGAGCCGTTCAGGGAGACGTCCCACGCGCTGGTGATGACGGCCCTGTGGCACGCCGGGCGCAGCACCGAGGCGCTGGAGCTCTTCCGGGACGTGCAGCGGCTCTTCGCCGCCGAACTCGGCGTCGACCCCGGGCCGCGCCTGCGCGACCTGCACCAGCGCGTCCTGGAAGGACGGCTGCCCGTCCCGCGCCAGCTCCCCATGGACCTGGCCGGCTTCGTCGGCCGCGACGCCGAAGTGGAGCGGCTGCTCGCCCTGCTGCGACCGGGCGGCGTCGTCGCCGTGGTGACCGGGGCCGCGGGCATCGGCAAGTCCGCGCTGGCCACCCACGTCGGGCACCTGCTCGCCGAGCACTTCCCCGACGGCCAGCTGCACGTGGACCTCAACGGCTACGGCCAGGGCGACCCGCTGCCGCCCGAGCGCCTGCTGCCCCGCTTCCTCGTCGCGCTCGGCGTGTCGGCGCCCGCGGGCTTCGCCGAGCAGCTCGACCTGTACCGTTCCACGCTCGCCACCCGGCGGGTGCTGCTGGTGCTCGACAACGCGGCCCACGTGGAGCAGGTGCGCCCGCTCCTGCCCGGTGGCAGCCCGTCCGCGGTGATCGTCACCAGCCGCGACGCGCTGCGCGGCCTGGTGGCCCTGCAGGGCGCGCGGAGCGTGACCCTGCGCACGCTCACCCCCGCCGACGCCCGCGACCTGCTCGCCGACCTGATCGGACGGCGCCGCGTCGAGGCCGACCCCGAGGCGGCGGCCGAAATGGCTGAACTCTGCGGGCACCTGCCGCTGGCCCTGCGCATCGCGGGCGCCAACCTCGTCGCCGGGCACGCCCCCGACCTGCGCCGGTACGTCGCGGAACTGCGCGCCGACCGCTGGAACACGCTCGCCGTCGAGGGCGACGCCCAGGCCACGGTCGCCGCGGCCTTCGGCCACTCCTACGCCGCGCTCGCCCCCGGCACACGGCTGCTGTTCCGGCGGCTCGGGCTGATCCCCGGCTGCGACTTCACCGCCCGCTCCGCCGCCCGCCTCGCCGGAACCGATCCAGGGACGGCCGGACGGCTCCTGGCCGGACTCGCCTCTGCCCACCTGGTCGAGGAGCACGCCACCGGCAGGTACCACCCGCACGACCTGGTCAGGCTCTACGCCCGCGACCGCTGCACCGACGAGGACGCCCCGGCCCCCGCCCGCCTGCACGCCTACTACCTGCACACCGCGCGAGAGGTCGCCCGCCTGCTCGAACCGTCCATCGAGCTGCTGCCGCTCGACGAGTCCGACCTGCCACCCGACACCGAGCACCTCGCCGACGCCGCCGCAGCCCGCGACTGGCTCGACGCCGAGCAGCACAACCTGCTCGCCGTGATCGACCACGTCGAAGGCCGCACCCTGTGGCGGCTGGTCGAGGTGCTGCGCGCCTTCCTGACCGGCCGGATCCACCTCGACGTGGTCGCCACGCTCGCCCGCCGCGCGCTGGAGGCCACCGAACGCGACGGCGACCTGGCCGGGCAGGCCAGCATGCACCACACGCTGGCCAACGTCCGTTTCGTACTCAACGACCCGCGCGCCGCCATCACCCACTACGAGCGCGCCTCGGCCCTGTACGAGGAGCTCGGCTGGGCCTCGGGCACCCTGCTGACGCTCACCAACCTCGCGTCCGCCAACTGCAGCCTCGGCGACTTCCGCACCGGGTCCGCCCACTACGCGCACGTGATCAGGGTCTGGGAGGAGCTCGGCCCCTCGGTGAAGCTGGCCGCGACGCTGGAGAACCACGCGCTCGTGCTCCTCTGGCAGGGGCATGCCCGCGAGGCGCTCGAACAGCAGCGACGCGCCATCCGCATGCGGTCGGAGCTCGCGGAGCCCAACGACTCGTCCACGTGGCGGATGCGGTCCCAGTGCATCCTCGGCGACATCCACATGGCGCTCGGCGACCTGACCGCCGCGGAGGAGGTCCTGCACGACGGCCTGGAGTGGACGGGCGAGTTCCAGACGGCCGCCGCGCTCTCCAGCGCGGCCGTGCTCCAGCACCTGCGCGGCGACGCCGGCGTCGCCGCGATGCTGGCCCGGTGCGCCGTGCAGGCCGGGCGGGGAAAGGGGCTGTCAGGCGAGTACGACGAGGCGCGCACCACCCTCGCCCGGGTGGACGAGTCCCTTCCCCTTGAGGAGCGGCTCGCGATGCTCCAGGAGGTCCTCGACTCCTACGGGGAGCGCACGCACCCGTACCTGAACACCCGGGTCCGCCTCGCCATGGCCGGAGTCCTGCTTCGCCACGGGCGGCACGAGGAGGCCGCGCAGCCGGCCAGGCAGGCCCTCGACACCGCCACGGGACACGGGCTGCGCCGCCTGATCGGGCAGGCGCTCACCCTGATCGCCCGCGTCCACCTGGCCGAAGGACGGCTCCCGTCCGCCCGCGAGTACGCCGGCCGGGCCGCCGCCCTGCACCGCGAACTCGGCCACCGCCTGGACGAGGCCGACGCGATGGCCGTCCAGCGGGCCCTCGACTGACCCGGGCCCGTCAGGGGCGCCACGGACCAGGGCGGCCCGCCCTGGTCACGGGCGGCCCGCCAGGAGCGACTCGAAGGTGGCCCGTAGTTCGGGGCCCGGGTCCACGCCGAGGTGCTCGGAGAGCCACCGGCGGGTCCTGTCGTACAGGTCGAGGGCCTCCGCCTGGCGTCCGAGCTGGTAGAAGGCGGTCATCAGCAGCGCCACGAGACGCTCCCTGTGCGGGTCCGCCGTGACGGCGGCCCGCAGGTGCGACACGGCCCGCTCCGGCTGCCCCAGCCGCAACCGCCGCCTGGCCAGCTCCTCGACGGCCGACAGGCGGGCCTCCTCCAGCTCGACCGCCGCCACCTCCAGCGGCTTGCCGCCCCCGGGCCCGCCGAACGCCGGGCCCGCCCACAGCTCCAGCGCCTCGTCCAGCAGATCCGCGCCGCGCTCGTCGTCCGCGTCCCCGGCCTCGCCCACCAACCGCATGAAGCGCAACGCGTCCACCTGGCAGGGCTCCGCGCGCAGGACGTAACCGGCCCCCGCCGTCTCCACCATCACCGCCGGGACCAGCGTGCGGCGCAGCCGGTACACGTGCCCCTGGACGGTCACCCGCGCGCTGTCCGGCGGCTCGCCCTCCCACACCGCGTCGATCAATCGCTCCACCGGCACCGTTCGGTTCAGGTCGAGCAGCAACGCGGCCAGCGCGTAGCGGCGCTTGCGCGGCCCCAGCTCCAGGCGGCTCCCCCCGTGACAGGCGTCGATGGACCCAAGCAGACGAAACTCCAAAAGATCCATCTGACACAGCATGGCCGACCCCGCTAAACGCTCGCTAAAGCCCGGGACGCCAACGAAACACCAAGATCTTCTGTCAGGGTCTTGCCCTCATTGATGTCGTACCTACCAGGAAGAGACGGAAGTTGATCACGAAGAAGGCCGCGATCGCCGTCATGGCCGGTTCGTTGCTCGTCGCCCCGCTCGTCGCGGCGCAGGCCGCCAGTGCCGACACCGCCACGACCGCCGGTGCGGTTCAGGCCGCCAACGACCGGCTCGGCCCCGGCGAGTCGCTGCTCCCGGGACAGTCGCTGACCTCGGGCAGGTTCAAGCTCGTCCAGCAGGCCCAGGGCAACCTGGTCTTCTACGACGGCACCAAGGCCCTGTGGACGTCGCCGACCTCGGGCAAGCCCGGCGCCCGCGCGACCATGCAGAAGGAGGGCAACCTGGTCATCTACGGCGTCGACAACAAGCCGCTGTGGTCGACGCCGACGGCCGGCAACCCCGGCGCGTACCTCCTGCTGCCCAAGGACAGCGGCAACCTGGTGCTGTACTCCCGGGACAACGCCCCGCTCTGGTCCTCGAACACGTACTTCGGCAAGCTCCCGTCCGGCCACGTGCTGCGCGCCGGGCAGTGGGTGCAGTCGGCCAACGGCCGGTTCAAGCTGTTCCAGCAGCCGGAGGGCAACGCCGTCCTGTACGACACGCAGGGCGGGCAGAAGGCCGTGTGGACCACGCCCACCGACGGGCACCCCGGCGCCCGCTCGGTGATGCAGCCGGAGGGCAACTGGGTCGTGTACGGAGCCGACGACAAGGCGCTGTGGACCACCAAGACGGCGGGCAACCCGGGCGCCTGGCTGGCGGTCAACAACGATGGGCAGATCGTCATCTACTCCAGCGACAACAAGCCTCTCTGGTCCAGCCGCAACCGCTAACCCACCCCGGCTGGCCCACCCCGGTCGGCCTGTCTTTGGTCGGACTGGTCGGCCGCACGGCGGCCGGCCCGCCTCGGCTAACCCGCCCCGGCTAACCCACCCTGGTCGGCCCATCAGAGCGGCCCGTCCTTCGGCCGGACCGGTTACGGGTGGCCAGCCTCGGGCGGCTCGGTTTCGGCCAGCCCAGGCTGGGCGGTTCACCTGGACAGGGCGGGATCCGCGACAGCGCCACGCGGGTCCCGCTCTTCGTGTGTTCGTGCTGGCGTTGCCGAAGGCGGGCCTCGCCCGCTCGCGCCGCTGACGCCGTACGTGCTCGGGACATACGTGCTTCCAGGACGTCGGCGCGGGGTCAGCGGCGGCGGAGGCGCCAGGCCGTGAGGACCGCCAGCCCGGCCGCCGCCAGGCTGACCGCCCGGGTGAGGCGGACCGCCCGCCTGACGTCCCCGACCTCGGGCGCGCGGCCGTCGCCCATGGTGGGCCGGTGCTCGGTCCTGCCGCCGTACACGTTCGTGCCGCCCAGCGTGACGCCCAGGGCGCCGGCGAACGCCGCCTCGCATCGTCCGGCGTTGGGGCTCGGATGCCGGTGGCCGTCCTTCAGCAGGACGGCCAGCGTCCGCGCCCGGTCCCGGCTGAGGAGGACGGTCAGCACCCCGGTCAGCCGGGCCGGGACGTAGTTCGCGGCATCGTCCAGCCTGGCCGCCGCCCAGCCGAACCGCGCGTAGCGGGGGGAGCGGTGGCCGATCATCGCGTCGAGCGTGTTGATCGCCCGGTAGGCCAGCAGCCCCGGCACGCCCGCGACCGCGCCCCAGAAGAGCGGCGCCACGACGGCGTCCGACGTGTTCTCGGCCAGAGACTCGACCGTGGCCCTGGCCAGGCCCTTCTCGTCCAGCTGCGAGGGGTCGCGCCCGCACAGGTGCGGCAGCCGCTCGCGGGCCGCCGCCAAGTCGTCGTCCTCCAGGGCGCCCGCCATGATCGCCCCCTCGCGGGCCAGAGTGGTGCCGCCGAGGACGGCCCAGGTGGCGAGCGCGGTCAACGCCGTACGAGCGGCGGGGTTGACGACCCGTTCCGCCAGAACGCCGAGTCCGGCCGCGCCACCCACGCAGAGAATGACGTGGACGGCGCCGCGCGGCTCGCTGTCGCCGTACAGCCTCTCCTCCAGCTTGGACGCGGTACGTCCGAACAGGGCGACAGGATGGCCCGCGCGCGGATCGGCGAAGATCGCGTCCAGCGCAACCCCCAGCGCCAATCCCAGCGCGCGATCAGACGAGATGTGCATGACCCTCATCTTCCTGCACATACGCCCAAAGACACGATCAACCCGTACGAGACCAGCACGAAGCCCACCTCCCTGCGCAGATGGCCGCGACTGGAAGCCCACCTCCCGGCACACGCCACGCAGGACGAGACCCCGCACGAACCCCACCTCTCGGCATATGCGGCCGACTACTCGTCCACGCAGGACGAGACCCGCACAAAGCCCACCTCCCGGCATATGCGGCCAGCTACTCGTCCGCGCAGGACGAGACCCGCACAAAGCGGTGGCCAAGAATCGGGACCAGAAGAGAGGTGTCTGAGGCTCGTCGCTCTGCGGGCGGGATGGATCAGACCAGATGCTGACGAAGGTCGTCCTCGTGGGCGTCCAGCCAGGCTGAGGCGCGGCGGATGCGCTGGCCTGCGCCGCCCGCCCACATCCTGGCCCAGCCGCCGCCCGAGGCGGCGCGGGCGTGCATGGCCGCGTAGGACCGGTGGAAACGGAGCCGCGACAGTTCGAGCAGGCGGCGGCGGTCACGCGCGGCCACCCCGTAGGCGTCGCAGAACAGGCGCAACCGGGCACCCGCGCTGACGTTCCGGTGGAGCGGATGGCGGTCGACCGGGTCGGCGATGGGGGCCCAGTGCCGGAGCGTGGTCACGATGTCGAACAATCGCGTGGTAGGCCGGGCCATATCAAAATCAATCATCGCCCTAGGACTTCCATCACGAAAGATCACGTTATCTGTCGTCAAATCACAATGACCGATGACTTCGGGCGATAAATCATCATTCGAACCGCACTCCCAGCCGTCCGCATGCAGCGGAAAACCGGCCGTCGCATCGTGAAACTCCCGCAGCAACCCGGCAACCCCGGCCAAAGCCTCGTCGGTGGCGGTGAGGAGATTCAACCCGGTGCTCCCCGGGACATACGTGAGAATCTCTCGCCCCAGCGCGTCCATGCCGACCACCCGCGGCGCACCCGCGAACCCCGCGGCTTCCAGGTGGCGGAGCAGAGCGTGCACGGCGGGCGTCGACGGTTTCGCGGGCCTGCGCACGGTATCGCCGACGCGCACCACCCCGTCTGTCACGTCCCCGCCCTGCAGGGGAATTTCATGCAGGAGCGTCGCGACCATGCCAAGACAGTTTAGACCTATCTGTCCAACTCCCGCGCGCCGTTTTGATCAGGCCACGAGGCGTGTCGGACGATCCGGAGATCACTATCCCGGGCAACTCGTGATCATGTGGCATCCGGCGAACGTCCCCGGAAATTTCCGACTATCGATGGCCTTTAACCTTGCCGTACTGGCCCTTCCGGTCGGGTAGGCGTCGCAGGCTCGCCCGCCCAGCCGCCGGTCGGCCCCCTGCCCGGAACGTCGTCCGGCATCGTGGCCAAGCTGGCAGACCGTCCGATCCAGTTCACGTCCTACACGAGCTCTACGGGGACGAGGTCGCCCTTCTCCAGACCTGGGCAGCGTCACCGCCTCGCCCGACGAACGCTGGGTCGCCACCCAACCCGAGCGGACGATGCCAGACGGTGTCACTCCTGGACCGGAAGACCGGCAAGGTGACGCAGGTCGAGCTTCCGGTGCCGCCACCCCCGACGGCCAGTATCCCCAAACGATCTGTGGTCTCCGGACGGCCGCTCCCTGCTCCTCAACCTCTTCGAACCCGGCTTCGAGCCCCGTTCGCAGGGAATCGTGCTGATCGACGTCCCCTTGCTGCAGCCCCGCTTCGTCCGCATCGACAAGGCGCTGATCACGGTCGGCGGCTTCCAGCGGACCCACGACAGCAAGGCAGTCGGGGTCCGCTGGGGGAAGAACGGCAAGTCCATCGTCCGTCAGTACGACCTCACGGGAGCCGTCAAGCGGACCTGGCACGTCCGAGGCCGGCTGGCGGGGGAGGGGCTGGGCGCCTTCACGCCGTCCGGCCGCCGCTTCGTCACGGCCTGCACCTCCCTGGAGAAGGCGGCCCGTGTGTGGGACACCAGGACCGGCAACGCGGTCACCCGGATCCGCCTGGGCTTCAGCGTGTCCTGGGGCACGGTGCTCGGCTGGTATGACGACGTCTACCGACAAGGGAGTGGGCATCGTGAGCCTGAACGGCAAGGTCGTCGAGACGCTGATCAGGGCCGACAAGAAGCAGCACTTCCGCCCGTACTTCAACCACTGCCCCGCCCTTCACAGCAAGTCCGGAGCCACGACCCTGGCCACGGAACTCACGAGCCGAACCCCTGCCGTCCACGGCTCTGCGAGCCCTGCGAGCCCTGCCTCCCGGACTGACACTTCGAAAACGTGTGCATGACATGTCGCCGGATCATGCACAATAAGGCGGGAGCGCCCTTAGCTCAGCTGGATAGAGCACCGGACTTCTAATCCGACGGTCGCAGGTTCGAATCCTGCAGGGCGCGCGTCCTGTGATCAGGAAAAACAGCCCCTGACCAGCGGTAACGCCGGTCGGGGGCTCTTGCGTCTTGTGCGGTGGTGTGCGGCTACCGGCGGGCGACTGCGGTTGATCGTGCCGAATACGTGCCCAAGTTTCCCAGGGGTTCCAGATCAGTCTTCCTCGAGCGCGTCGGCGATCCGGCGCTTGGCGGCCTCGTCTTGGCCGACGATGCACTTGGCGTAGATCCTGAGCAGGACTTCCACGCTGTGGCCGGCCCACTCGGCTACCTGCGTGGGCGCTACGCCTGCGTTGAGCCACGTGGAGACGCAGGCGTGGCGGAGGTCATAGACCCTTCTGGCCAGCGGTGAGGCGGCCTCCTCGGGGGTGAGTGCGTCCTGGCGGGCCTTGGCCCAGACGCGCCGGTAGGTGATGCTGGGTAGCTCTCCTCCACGAACGCCCGAGAACAGCCGGCCGTCGGCGGCCCTGCCGTACGGCGCGGCCAGGTGCTCACGGAGAATCCGGACCAGGGCTGGGGGGATTGGCACGGGGCGAGCATGGCCGTCGGCGCGATGCTTGAGTGAGCGTTCCTCGCGGAGCGTGCCGTCATCTGTCCACTCCCGGCCAGCGAATGGGGCCGCCTTGGCGAAGTGCAGCTCTCCCCACTCCTCAGACTCCTCCCGGTCGCCGGTCTTCTCGTTCAGAACCAGAGGCGGAAGGGTGACGTTGTGGTCCCGCAGGTTGACGACTTCCTCGGGGCGCAGTCCCGCGTAATACATGAGCGCGAAGAACGCCACCAAGCGTTTGCCGCTCGGGTACTGGGCCTTGACCGCGGTGAGCAGGGCGCGAGCCTGAGCGTGATTGACCACGCTGCGGCGGTCCACCTCGCGGCTGCTCTTGGGTGCCTTCCACTTGATGCCCTTGAGCGGATTGGCTGGAAGGAGTTTCAGCTCCACGCCGTAATCCAGGGCGCTTTGCAAGATGGTCTTGTTTCGGAGGACAGTACTCGTGGCAGCCCGCTTTCCGTCGAGGCGGGACGTGGCCGTGTCGAGCAGGGCTCTCACGAGAACGGAGTCATCAGCCAGCGCGGACACAGGTCTGGTGTTGGCTGACAGCCAGCGCAGCGCGTCGGCTATATCGTCGGACGCCTCATCGCGCTGCTTGGTGTTGAACCCCCAGCGGCGCATGGCCGTTCGGAGCGCGAGGTCATCGGGCTTACCGCGCTCATTCGCGAGCATCGCGGGGGTGGCGGCGGTGAGCGCTCGGGCGATGTCCTGGCGATACTTCGCCGACGCGCCTTTCCACTTCATGTCTACGAACGTGCAGGCGAAGGCATACCAGGTCATGGCCGGGCGCTCCCTGCGACTCCATGAGACTGGCTCTCCCGTGAGCAGGCTGAACGCCTCGCCCTTCCGCGCGGCGGCCTGGATCTCGCCCCGGTAGGTGTCGGCCTGGGCCGCGTTGCGAAACGGCTTCTTCCACGTCCTGGCTCCGGCCTTCCAACGCACGTAGTTGGTGGTGGCAGGGGGTGTCCGGCTTGCTCGCAGACGAGGGCGAACACGTCCGCGCCGTCGGTTACCCCCGGCAGGTCCCAGGGGGGCGGGGGGCGAAGCCCCTCCTCACGTGGAACCGTCGCGGCGCCGCTTGCGGTGCCGGGGCGAGCAGGCCGGCGTGGAGCATGTCGACCAGTCGGCCGGGTGCGGCTCCTCGGCGACCTGGTTGGCCTGGCACGTGGTGGTCAGGTGCTGGGAATGCGTGAGAGCCTCGGCGCTGTCGGCGCCGAGGCTCTTTCGTGCGTTGATGCTGGTACGGGTGGCCCCCTGCTCTCAGCTCAGTGAGCAGGGGCCGCGTTGCCGTGGGAGGCGATTACAGGTTGCTTACGTGCTTGGCGTGGTCTTGCCGGTCGCGGATGCAGCAGCGGTCGAAGTCGAAGGGTTCGGCTGATGCTTCCTGCCAGATGGCCATTCTGTTGGGGCGCGAGGGGGAAGGGTCTATCACTCTGATGATGACGAGCGCGACGACTTCTTCCGCCCCGTGTTCGAACAGTTTGGATGCGGCGCTCTGTACGTGGGCACCGGATATGAACCAGTCATCCACGAGGAGTACCCGTTCGCCGCGCAAGACCTGATCTTCTTTCTGTGCCCCCATTACGTGGAAGGCGTCGGGGTGGGAGTACCGGTCGTAGAGCCTTGGTACGTACTCATCGTTGGCCAGCAAAAGTTGCGGCTTGTGCAGGTCCTTCAATGCGCTGACGTCATTGATGACCCGTATCAGGGGGTGGAAAGCCTCAACGGGCTGGTTTCTCCGGGTGGTGGGGATGGAAGTCACCAGCGTGAACGGTCCGCCGGCTAAGCCTGTAAGGCATGCCTCGTGGGCTTCGTAGAAGCGGGATAGAGTCGCCGCCATCAGGGTGTGAGGCGTCATCCAACTCGGAGCCGCGCGCGCGTTTGCCTTGCTGACCACAATCTTGAACAGGCCGTTATCGTCGCCGTCCTGGACGGCTAACGAGATAGGTACCACATGTGTGGTCGGACGGTAGAGCCCGCCCATGGTGCGTTCGCAGCTTGAGCAAATGCAGTATGGCTCTCCTGTGTCGTACCTATTGTTGGGCCCCGTGTGGCAGATCCGGCAGACTCCGGAGCGCGTCGCCGGAACGTTCCTGTAGAGCTGGATGACGTGGTCGGTGACCGCCCTAGCGTCACCCATGGTCAGAACATGGTCGGTTGGGAGCACATATCTACGAGATTGACCGCGTGCTTGGACAGGTCGTCAGTGTCCTGGACGACAGTGATGCCTCCCCGGAACCCTGCCTGTGCGACCCACGCCTGTTCCTGCTGAAGCTGCTGGGGAACGAAGACATGCTTGCCCGTCTTCAGCACCATGTCGGTGCAGCGGTGGCCGGGCCCGTCGTCGCCGCCGTCCACGATGTACACGGTGGCGGCTAACCCGCAGGCCACGACGCGTTCCCGCGCGATCGTGCGGTCGGTGGGGGTGGTGTCGGGCCAGAACGGGGAGACCAACGCGCCGCGCTGGCCTATCTGCTGCGCGACATTCGCGTGCGGTCCGAGCGTGTCGGGTGCGGCTATCCCGCCGGCCAGCACGCCGAGCGTACGCCCGCCGGCTTCGAGTGCGGCCTCGTGGACGGCTGCGTCCAGGTCGGAACGCAGCGGCGCGATGACGGTTAGTCCAGCCTCGACCAGAGCGCGGGCGGCGGCGGTGGCATGCTCGCTGTCGTGTTCCCCGACGATGGCGACGGCCCGGTAGTCCTCGGGAGCCATCCGGCCGCGCACCCACACGAACGGCTGGTAGTTGTTCGCCCACAGCATGTTGCCGGGGTAAGTGTCGTCGAGGACGGTGATGAGGTGGACGTCGTCAGCGCGCATGGTGGTGATGAGGTCGCGCGCCTGATCGAGGTCTTCGATGCTCACGCGGGAGCGGAGATCAGCGGCGTGTGCCTGGTCGATTTCGACCAGCCCGGTCACATCGCCATCCATGAGCTTGAGGGCGCTACCTGCGGAGGCGATGGCGCGGGCAGTGTGGTGCCAGGGCTGCGTGTGGGTGGCTTTTGTGAGGGCGAGGACGGCGGCTTGCTCGTCGATCGTGGTCATGGACATCACCATCTCGAACGTGGTTTCGGTGTGAACGTACGCGCCGACGCCGACAAAAGCGGCGACGGGATGCGTGGTTGCCTTGGGGCTATCGTGCCGAGGTCGGCACCACGGCGGGGCGGGTTTGCCGGGTTGAATCCATCGCCGTACCGGCCGCGCGGCGAGTGCCAGGTTTGTTGAGCAGGTCACCGGGCTCCGGCTCGGTACGTGGGTGGTGTTGTTCATGCGGCACCTCCGGCGTTTCTAGTTGCTGTGCGCATGCGGTAGGCGGTTTGGCGGCAGGCGTGGGAGCAGTACCGAGAGGGACGGCCGGCGCCTGAGTGAGGTGATGGCAGGGGTCTTTCGCAGACGGCGCAGCGGCGCTTGGGCAATCGGATAACGTCACGAATAACGTCACGCCAGAGCTCCTCAGGAAGGGGTGCAGCTTCGGAGGTGGCGAACTCCCAGAGTCGGCGTCCGATGTGCTCCGTCCCAAGAGTGGTGCGGGGACGACTGGGGGTGTCCCAACCAGGCCGCGGCGGCAGGGTGGCGACCAGTCGCATGCCAGCTGCGCGCAAACTGACGCCGGTTTCGCCGTCTTGGATGTAGGTGATCAGACGGCGGTAGCCGGCGTTGCGGAAGGTGCGCCATGCCGCAGCTGGTAGTGCCGAGCAGGCGTTGGGGTGGCCGTTGGTGGCCACTCGGGTGGCCTCGACGATCTCGCCGGTGTCCAGGATGCGACTCACCGGGCGCCCCACGACAGCCACGCCTACCAAATGCCCGTCTGAGGTGACCACGCCGAAAGACAACTTGTGACCTTGTGGCGCAGCGTGATGGCGGTGGTACTGGGTTATGAACGCTCGCGCTCGGGCGAGCGTCATGGGCACGATGCGGAGTCGGGTGGAACCTTCGGGGGCGTAAGCGTTCATGTGGCGCCGCAGAACCAGTCCATCAGTGTCAGCATCAGGTGTTCCCTTCGCTCAGGCGGCGGTACGGCCGGTGGTGGGTGCGCCGGTGCCGGTGGGCAGCCAGCCGGTCAGCGGGTCGGAGGTGTTCTCGCGGGCCGTGGTCAGGTCCATGGGCATGGCCAGGCCGAGGAAGTGGGTGCCGCAGGTGATGACCATGACGCGTCCAGCAGGGCGGATCTCCAGGGGCAGGTGGTCGCGGGATGCGGTGCGGAAGCGGGTCAGGTAGGCCGAGTTCAGGGCGACGCCGCGGTCGGAGGTCATCACCGGCTCGGGCTTGGTGGCCAGCTGCTTGGCGAGCCAGGAGATTCATGAGGCCAGCCAAGCGTTCGATTGTCGCTGTCGGACTCCTCGGAGCCGCCCTATTCGGGACCGCTGCCCCCGCATCGGCGGCTACGTTCCTAGTCGAGCATGGCGCAAACACGGCTGTCACCTCTCTCGACGACAAAGAAGTCACGCTTTGTGACGGCGAGGACGACAACCTCGGCGTTCAGGTCAAGTACGTGCGCGCCTCCGGAAATTCGGGCGCATTCTGGGAAAAGCGCGGTGTGGGTGCCTGTGCGACGTCGGGTTCGGGCACGGTCATCGTCAGGATGCAGATTTGCGAGCAGCGACCGCGCGGAGCGGACAGCTGCACGGCCTGGAAGGATAATCCGAACCTAGGCTTCGCGCCGATAAAGATCACAGAAGAGGACCTTCGTCGCGAAGCAGAAGACCCCTACATGAACCGATAGCATCCTGTCTCTTCGAAAGGGGATCAGTGAACACACTCATTCGCCCCGCAAGAGCCATTCTTGCAGGCCTGGTCGGGCTTACCGTTCTGGCGGCAGCGCCCAGCGCAATGGCAGCTTCCGCGCCCCCCAGCGCCGTCGCCAGCATGATCCCAGACGGCTGTAAGGTTGAGGAGAACTTCGCTACCACGGCGGACGACTACATCTCCAAATGCAGGTTAGCGTCTGTGAGGACCAGGTTCCCTAGCGAGTACCTGCCATTGGCGCTCGCGCAGATTAAGGTCGAACTACTGCAGGCCGGACGGCCTGGAAGCTCCTCGCGGACAGCAGATTCTCTAAGCCGTAATATATACGTTCAACAATCCGCTCCGACCTAATCCTATTTCTGGTCGGAGCGGATTGTTCGTCGTGAAGGAAAAGGGTGATGGTGAGCAGCGGAAATACGTCTCCGTACATTGCGACCCTGATATTCAAGAGTCAGGTTGGTGGAGGCTATAAGCCCCCTCTTTTTAGCGAGGATATCGTGTTGCTTCATTGTCGCTCCCTCGATGAAGCTCGCATGGCAGCAGAAGTGCGAGGACGCGAGGATGAGACTACCTATAGCAATGAATATGGAGAGGCCGTTACCTGGACATTTGTTGGAGTAGCCGACGTGCGGGAAGCATTGTACGATTCTCTCGACGAGAATGTGAGCCTTTATTCGAGGAGTTTCGACAACTTGACAGAGTACACAAGGGTTTTCTCTGTCGAGCCCTTGCCACACGAACGTGGTATATAGGCCATCTCGCAGGCTCCTCTACCGCACTTATAGCATGTGGAAGGACTTGCAGTGGCTGGCCCCTTGCTTCTGTCGCGTGGGCCTCAACCAGTGCACCGTTGCCGAATAGTTCTTATAGACGATCAAGCGGCGGCGCGGCGCGCCGCCGTACCCCGGCCCTACGCCCTCCCGCCGTCCGGGCGTGCGGCCTGGGGTCCGGTCCCGGACGGCGGCGGGACACCGGGCCGGGCGCCGCGCGCCAACCCCGCCGTACCAACCGAACGCCCCGACCGGGGTTGCCCCGCCGCACAGATGCAGCCCTACGATCGCCACTGCATGGCTGGACGCCGTACGTGCTTGGGGGCGATCGGCGAGCCAGGGTTCGTTCCTCACCCTGGTTCGCCGGGTAACGTGGCTGATCTTCGAAGTACGGATCGTGGGTGACGAACTAAGACGAGCGAGGCACTTTTGCCTTGGCCATCGCCGGCCCTACGCGCTGACTGTCATAGCGCGCGACGGTCTACGTCGAATCAGCACCCGCCAACCAGGCAGTCAAGGCTTAGAGGCGCTTGTGCTGTTCGCGGTCGCCTCGCCTATCTCGCAACTCGTTGTTTTAAGATCGCATCTGTGACTGAGATCGTGCGCACCGAACGAGCGGATAGGGTTTTCGTCTCTTACCGACAGCTCAGGGTAAGCGACCGCGGCTTCGATAAGGGTTCTCCAGACCATTCATCTGACCAGTTGGCCGCCGCTCGGCCAGGCCTTGCGGTGATTTGGACAGGCGTGCACACGGGATTTCTCGACGTGACGATCCAGCTGGCGGCAGCACCTCCAAACCTGCCTCGCCCCGAGGAGTGGGAGGAGAGTATTGAGATCGACCTCGTCACGTTAACCGGTGAAACGGTGCTGTTCGGGCTGATGGGTGATCCTCCCTCGCAGTTTCCCAACCTAACCCCGCAAGGGCCAGGTCGCTACCGCATGAGAGTCCATACTCGCGGCAGGAGCCTCAACAACAAGGCATACAAGCAGGTCTGCCCAGAGGTTTATATGGTCACCATCTGGCCCATCGATGTCGGTTGTGGCGCCGCCGCCAGGTACCAGGAGGTGGCCGACAACGAGCCACCGAACAGGTCTGACCGGATTCTGGCATGGGCCAAGGAGCAAGCAAGAAACGAGCCGGGCCGACCGGCACGCAAGGGCGCGCGCGAGCAGAAGAGATAATGAGCCGTTTTCATCCCCGTGCGGCGGGCTGCTGATCACAGCATGATCGCGAGGTTGGCGTTTGCCTGATGGCATGGCGAAACCCCTGGTAGACGGGTTGATCACCACAATCACGTCCGCCACAACCAGGGGCCTCGGATGCTGTTCTATCGTGCTGCCGTCGACGTGTCGCGCTCAACCCTGAACTACGTCGCCGGCCTCATCCGCCGGCACCGCAAGGCGATCGGCTCGGTCTGGCGGCTGCTCAACCCGGGACAACAAGCCCTGCTCGTGCTGGTCTACCTGCACAAGGGAGAGACATTCCCTGAGCTCGGGGCCGGGTTCGGGGTCTCGACGGCGACGGCGTGGCGGTATGTGGAGGAGACCGTGATGCTGCTGTCGGCGCGCTCGCCCAAGCTCGGCCAGGCGCTACGCAAGGCCAAGCGGGACGGGCTGCACTACCTGGTGCTGGACGGCACGCTGATCCGCATCGACCGGATCAAGCCGACCGGCCCTACAGCTCCGGCAAGCACCGCGTGCACGGCATGAACATCCAGGTCATCGCCTCACCGGATGGGACGATCCTATGGACCTCGGGCGCGCTGCCGGGCAAGACGCACGACCTGAGCGCCGCCCGCGTCTGGGGCATCCTGCGCGAACTGGAGAAGGCCGGGATCGTCACCTTGGCCGACAAGGCCTATCAAGGAGCCGAGGGCCCGGTCGTCACCCCGTACAAAGGCAAGCCCGAGCCCCAGAAACGGGCCAATCGCTCCCACGCCAGACTCCGCGGACCCGGCGAACGCGCGAACGCCCAGCTGAAGAGCTGGAAGATCCTTCGAAGGCTACGTTGCAGCCCTTCCAAGGCCGGACACCTGTGCAAGGCCATCGCCGTCCTTCAAAACCACCGCCTCGCACAGGCCCACTGCAGATGAAAGGGTTCATTGATCCTTGGCGATCCGTGATCAGGTCCGAGGTGGCATCACCCCGGGACGCCACCGAAGCTGATCTCATTGCCTTCCGCGTCCCGGTAGGTCACCTTGGTCACGCCACCGTCGTACGTCTCGCGCTTGGCGGGCTCGATGCCCCGCCGGGCGATCTCGACGACCCGGTCGTCCAGGTCGTCGACGAACGACAGCACCAGGGCGTTC
>NZ_JBEPDC010000035.1:0-110359 GCF_040300065.1 Nonomuraea sp. NPDC000554
GCCGCCCCAGCGCCCCCGCGGCCCTGGCGGGCGCCTCGCGCAACCGCGCGCGGGCCGAGGACGGCGAGCGTCGGGGCGGCCGGGCAGCCGCGACGGCCAGGGCGAGCCGGTCGGCGGGCGCGGCGGACAGCTCCCAGGGCAGCGCCACCGGCGAGCCGTGCGTGACCAGCGCCGGAGGCACGGCCGGGAAGTCCACCCCGAACAGCACCGCCGACACCGAGGGCAGCGGGTCGAAGCGAGCCTGGACGGCCAGCACCGGGACGCCGTCCACCGTCAGCAGCTCGGGCTCCCCCACCTCGCACGCCCCCGCCCGCTCCAGCGAGGCGGAGACGGGCAGCACCAGCGGATGCATCGGCAGCACCTCGGTCCGCCCCGCCACGCTCACCGCGCCGAACCACGACACCCGTATCCCGTGGCTGACCAGCTCGTGCGCCTGCGGTGGCCGGTCGTCATGCGTCACGATCGGCGCCAGGAACCGTCCGAGGTGCGGGTTCAGGCCGAGTGACCGGCCGAACTCGCGCCGGTCCTGGTCCGAGGGGCGCGGCAGCGCGGCGGGATGCGAGTGCGCGATCCCCTTGAACCTGGCCGCGCCCGCGCGCTGGACCCGCCCGACCTCCTCGATCAGCCACTCGCTGGTGCGGTATCGGACGTCCGTGACGGCGGCCTGTTCGTCCAGGACCAGGCCGGTGACCAGGTCGGTTCCCGGGGGCCCGAGCAGCGCGCCGCCCGCCTCCGGCGGCACCCCGCCGATGCGGGCGACGATCGCGTCCAGCGCGTGGTCGGTGACCCTGACCCGCAGCACGGCGCTCACCGCCCTTCCAGGGCGAACGGGAACGCGTAGCCGTTGCGGACGAAGCCCATGCCCAGCGCCCACAGGACGGACTTGGAGTACGCCTCTTCGAGCGTCGGCTGGCCGGCGCCGCGCGTCTCCGACAGGCAGATCGTCCCGTCGGCGTACAGGTGGCCGTCGTGCGCGCTGACGACGTTCTGCCGCACCAACTGCTCCAGCGCGGGCTCGACCAGTTTGACGCGGTACTCGCGGCCGTCGAAGAACGCGAACAGCGTGTAGCGCTCGTTGAGCTCGGTCGTGATCGAGTACGCCCAGCCGCGCACGCCTGGCTCGTCGAGGTAGACGGTGCCCTCCGGCATGTGCGTGCGCGCGAACCGCTGGTCTTCGGCCAGCGGCCGGTCGGCGCGCCGGGACGGTGCGGCGAAGGTGCCGTGATGGACCTTCGAGATGGGCTCGGTCCCCGCCTGGTCTCCTCGGTAGATCTTCCCGTCCCGTCCCACGGTGATCCGGGCCGCCGGGTCGTGCGGGTACGGGTCCTGGGCGGTCTGCGCCTGCCTGATGATGTCGCGCAGCTCGTTCAGGTCGCCGGGGTTCTCGCTCATCGGTGCTGCCCCCCGGTTCCGGAGTCCAAGCCTGGGCGGTGGTCGCGCGAGCTGTTCGTCCCCGTGTCGCCGGAGCCGCTGAGCGAGCCGTGGAAGTCCGTCCGAGGCTGGGGGGACGACCCGTGGCCGCTCTGGCCGTGGTCCGCCTGCTTCTGCCCGGCCCCGGCTCCGCCGGCGTGGCCCCGCTCCTCAAGGCCCTGGTACGGGTTGGAGACCGGCAGACCGTCGGCCGCGTCCCGCGAACCCATCTGCGCCGGCGGGCGCCCCTGCGCCGCCGTCCCGGCGTCACGGGTCTGGTGGTCCTGCCTGCCGTCCTGCGGCGGGCGGTGGTCATCGCCCCGCTCCGGGGCGGACCTGTGGCGCTGCTGCTGCTCGAACTCCTGGCGGGTCGGGATGTGCCAGCCGTCCGCGTGCCCGTGCCCGGAGGTGGGCGGGCGGCTCTCGCCCTGCCGGCCCTGCCCGTGCCCCTGCCCGTGCCCCTGCCCGTGCCCGTGCCCCTGCCCCTGCCCGTGCTCCCGGCCCTGGCCGCCGCCCTGCTCGTGCGGGCGTTCCCGGCCCGGCTGCGGGTGCTGCTCGGGCTCGGAGCCGAAACGGCGGCGCTTGTCCGGAGTCTGGCCCTCGTTCGGGACCCTGCCGGTCCCCGGACGGGGGCGCTCACCGTGGGGGCGATGCCCGGCCCCGCTGCCGGGACCGCCGCCGCGGGCGTCCATCGGGGCCGGTCCCTGACGGGTGTCCTGGTCCGGCGTGTTCTTGCCGTCGTCCGCGTGGGAGCTCATGCGGGACGCCTCCTGTCGTCGAGTTGCCCGATCTCGTCGGGGGACGGTGGCGCGGCTGCCGCCTCGGTTCCGGGGACGCGCCCGCGCGCCAGGTCTTTGAGCAGTTCCGTGGGGGTGACGCCGAGCGCCTCCGCCGCGAACGGGATCGTGTCGGCGTACTCGCCCAGCAGCCCGTTCAGCACCTGCCAGCGCGCCTTCTCCACCTCGGCGCCGGCCGTGGGGTCGCGCATGAACAGGGGGACCACGCCGTACAGCGCGGCCAGGTCCACATCGAGGGCGGCCTGCCGCACGCCGTGGTCACGGGCGATGGCGTCGCGGTACCGGCTCCTGATGGCGCGCAGCGCCGCGCCGATCGGCTCGATCGCCGTCCGGGCGACCAGCCTGGCCATCTCGATCTCGGCTTCGTCCCCGGCGGTCCTGATCGAGGTGACCACCGGGTCCGGGTCGATGATCACGTGCACGAACCGTTCCACCGCCAGCATCCCGCCGCCGGGGACGGACGAGCCGGGCGAGCCGGCCAGCGCGCTGCGGCTGTCGTGGGCGAGGTAGACGGCGTCGTGATCGCGTTCACCCAGCAGGGTCCGCGCCCATGCGCGGAAGTCGGCGTCGAGCTGGAAGCCGGCCGCCTCGCCGTACCGCGAGCTGAGCACGCCGTACCGGGCCGCGATGTCCAGGAGCATCCGGGGCTCGGCGCTCCACCGCGGCTGCACCACGGCGACCGCGGTCACGCCGACCTGGCGTCCGTCCGCCAGCCGCACGTCGTCGGCCGCCACCTGCACGTTCTGCGGCGCGGTGTCGAACAGCAACATCGACAGCTCGCCGGTGGCGGGCAGCCTGCGGCCGGTGAGCAGGCCGAGCACGGAGCCGTGCCGTCCGGGGCCGCACACCAGGCGGGGCACGCCGTTGCGGAAGACGACGGCCAGCCAGCCGACGTCCACCACGAGCCGCCGTCCGGCCAGCGGGTACGGCCCCCTCACCAAGGTGGGCAGAACGTACGGTTGCGACATGCCGGGCACCTCCGCGCGACGGGATGTTCACCCAGAGTGTGGACGGTTATGATCGGCCCTGCGCACCTGACAAACCCGCTTTTCACGGATGGCATCCTCGACGGCCGGCCAGGGGAAACCCGGGGTCGAGGTCCGGTTAACCAGAGGCCGAGGGGGTGGCGAGACTCGGTGAGGAGCCCGGTTCTCGGCGGGAGGGTGCCTGACACGGCGGTCGCCGCCTCGGTCACCGTGCTCGCACTGGCCGCGGCGACGTGGATGATCGCCGCCACCTGGGGCGCCGGGCCGCCGACCGCGTTCTGGGTGGATCTGGCCTACCGGGGATTCGGGATCCCGATGATCCTCGCGGGAGGCGCGCTGTGGGCCCGCGGACGGGCCCGGGTCGGCCTGCTGCTGATCATCCTCGGCACCGTCTACTACCTGCAGTTCCTGCGGCTCAGCGACGTCCCCGTGCTGTTCGCGGTGGGGTTCTGCCTGGCGTTCCTGTACGTCGGCGTCTTCGGCCACCTGGCCCTCAGCGTGCCCTCCGGGCGGCTGCGCGGCCCCGGCGACCGTGTCTACGTCGCGCTCTGCTACCTGGCCTGCGTCGGCACGCAGGTGGCCCGCTACCTCTCCGACCGGCCCACAGGGCCGTGGAACTACAACATCCCGCAGGTCAACACGGGCTGGGCGATCGCGGGCAGCCTCATCATGGCCGTGCTGGGCGTGGCGGGCATCGTGATCGTGCTGCGCCGCCTGGTGTCCGCGCTCACCCTGCGGCGCCGACGCACCGGGCCGGTGTGGGCCACCATGATCATCGTGGGTGGGCTGCTCATCGTCTCCGCGGTGGCCAGCGCGACCGGCCGCCCCCTCGGCTTCCGGTTCGGCGTCGAGGTCCTCATGTTCGGCGGCGCGGCCGTGGGGATCGTCACGGCGTACCTGGTGTCGGTCGGGATGCGGTGGCGCAGCGAGATGCGCATCGCCGAACTGCCCGCCCGCCTCGGCGGGCTGAGCGCCCCGCCGCTGGAGGCGCTGCAGGCGGCCCTGGCCGAGGCCGCCGGCGACCCGACGCTGCGCCTGCTGCTCCCCCGGCACGACGGCACGCTCGCCGACCTGGCCGGACGCCCGGCCGCACGGGCCGAGGATCCCGCGCGCGCCCTCACCCGGGTCGCCCGGGGCGAGGAGCTGCAGTGCGTCATCGAGCACGACGCCGCGCTCGCCGAAGGCGGCCGGGCGATCGCGAGCGCCACCGCCCTCACCGGCCTGGTGATGGCGAACGTGCGGCTGTACATGCAGGTCAGCGAGTCCCGGCGGCGCCTGCTCGAGGCCGAGCTCGCCGAGCGCAGGCGCATCGAGCGCGCCCTGCACGACGGCGCCCAGCAGGGCTTCTTCGTCGTGCTCACCCTGCTCGGCATGGCCCACAGCCAGGCCGCGGCGGAGGGCAGCCCGCTCGCCGGCCAGCTGGACACCGCCAGGAGCCGGCTCACCGAGGCCATCAAGGTCCTGCGCGACCTGTCGCAGGGGCTGCATCCGCGCTCGCTGGTCGAGCACGGCCTCCGGGAGACGGTCGCCGACCTGGCCAGGCACCACCCGGGGCTGCTCACCTACGAGGTGCCGGGCCGGCGCTGGCCGCCCGACGTGGAGTCCACGGCGTACTTCGTCATCGCCGAAGGCGTCACCAACACCATCAAGCACGCCACTCCGGGTGCCACCGTGCACGTGCTCGTGGCCCAGGACGGCGACGACCTGGTCGTCGAGGTCGCCGACAACGGGCAGGGCGTCGCCGACCCCTCCGGCGGCGGGCTGCGCGGCCTGACCGAACGGGTCGCGGCCGCCGGGGGCGCCCTGGTCATCGACAGCCCGCCGGGGGCGGGCACGCGCCTGCTGGCCCGCCTCCCCGGCGAGTTCCCCTCCGACGCACCCGATCCCGCACAAGCCGATCCCCCGCAAGCCGTTCCCCCGGAAGGAGACGACCGGTGAGAGTCATCGTCGTCGAGGACGACGCCATGCTGCGAGCCACCTTCGTCACGGCGCTGACCCACGTCGGCGTGGAGGTGGCGGGGAGCGCCGAGACAGCCGACCGCGCGCTCGCCCTGGTGGACGAGCACGCCCCGGACGTGCTCACCCTCGACCTGCGCCTGGCCAAGGAGGCCGAGCCGGCCGATGCGGGGCTGCGCATCGCCGAACGCGTCCGGGCCCGCTATCCCGACGTCGCCCTGCTGGTCGTGGCCACCGAGCCGAAGGTCGCGCACGCAGAGCGGCTGATGGCGCTGGAGGAGCCGCCGCGCGCGGTCGGCCTGATGGCCAAGAGCAGCCTGGGCGACATGGAACTGATCACCGACGCGATGAGCCGCGTCGTCAAGGGCCAGATCGTCGTCGACTCCGACCTGGTCCGCCAGCTTCTGTCACCGCGTCCGCGCCGCGCCAACGCGCCCGCCGACCCGCTGGCCGGGCTCACCCCGCGCGAGCTGGAGATCCTGTCCCTGGTCGCCACGGGCCTGACCAACCTGGCGATCGCCCAGAAGCTGTCATGTGCGCTGAGCAACGTGGAGAAGAACCTGTCGACCATCTTCGGCAAGCTCGGCCTGGTCTCCGCGGACGCGGCCGAGCAGCGCGCCCTCAATCGCCGGGTCCTGGCGACCCTGATCTACCTGCGCGCGGGAAACCGGAACGGGCAGTAGGGGAAACTGCGCTGGCTTCCTTCCCGGAATCGAGCAAGATCTGTCCGAGAGAAGGGCCGGCCGCCATGCGCATCGTCATCGTCGAAGGCACCCCGTCGCTGCGTGACGCGCTCGTCCAGCTCTTCACCGAACGCGGGATCGAGGTGGCGGGCACGGCCGCCGACCACGTCGAGGGGCTGCGTGAGGTGGGGCGGGTCCTGCCCGACGTCGTCGTCATCGACCTCCGCCTACCACCCGACCACACCGACGAGGGGCTGGGCATGGCGGAGGCGATCCGCTCGCGGCACCCCGCCGTCGGCCTGCTCGTGCTGTCGTCCCGCGCCGAAGCGGGGTACGTGCACCGCCTGGTCGGCCTGCGCCCGCCGGGGAGCGCCGGTTACGTGCTGAAGGAGCGTCTCGGCGACCCGGACGGCCTGGTCACCGCCCTGCGCCGGGTGCACGCCGGCGAGATCGTCATCGACCCCTTCATCGGCTGGCCCGGCGACCCGCCCTAGGTGAGGCCCAGGCGGGGTTCGTTTGCCGCCGCGCTGTCAGGTGCAGCAGCCGCCTCGCACCAGTCGATGCCGTGGGTGTCCTGTGTCTCCCACTGGAACCGGTGCGCGGCCGGCGGCGCGGGTCGATCTCGTCGAGGCTGAGGGCGTCGTAGAGGCGCCCGTTGACCATCGTCATCGTCACCGTCGTCGAGTTGCGGATGCGGCATGCGGCCGGACACCTGGCACCTGTGCATGTCGGTGTCCACCGCCGTCACGGCCACCGCCGTCGGCTCGGTGATCGGGTCAGGGCGCTCTCGCCCGGCGACCAGGTGTGCTAGGTCGTGCCCGAGTTGCGCGGCACCGGGCTGGCGGGCGCCACCGTCCGGCACCTGCTGGACATGCACGCGGGGACTCGCGAGGACATCACCACGCTCGACCTCCAGCGGGCCTACGACGCCACACCTGCCTGTGGGCGCCTCCCGAGGCGCCGGGTGGGACGAGGACTCCCGCAGCCACTTCTGGCGGTCCGCCCGCAACCGAACCGGCGGCCCAACGGGCCGCGACCACCTCCGGGAGGTCACCGGGATGCGGTCGAGCCCGCATGGCAGCACGGGCCGGACGGCAGCACGGGCAGCACGGCAGCGCGGGCAGCACGGCAGCACCGCAGCGCGGGCCGCACGGGCAGCACGGGCAGCGCGGGCGGCGCGGGCGGCGCCGAGATCCACGTCTGCCGCGAGGCCGAGGAGGTGCTGGCGTCGCCGACGGCGGTGTCGGCGGGCGGGAGACGGCTGCCGTGGCGATCCGACGAACCGCGCCACCACTCTGCGACAACTTATGGTTACTCTGCGTCGTCTAACGTTGCGTTCCAGTTCCCCCACGGAGGGCCCAACGATGCGTTCATTCCGCATGGATCGTTCCATTCTGGTAGCCGCGGCTCTCGCCGCCGCCGCCGTCCTGACGGGCGGCTGCTCGGCTTCCAACGGCTCCACCCAACCCATCCCGACGGACTCCACCACGTTCGCGACGCCCACGCCGTCCGCAAGCCGGCAGGCTGAGAATCTCGGGAGCCCGGCTCCGACGACGGTGGCGCCGACGCCCGGGGTGGCGACCTCTTCTCCAACCCCGACAGCGGCGAAGACGCCTCGCAAGGCAGCGCACAGGTCCAGGCTCCGGCCCACGCCGACGGCGACCGCGCACCGGCCCAAGCCCAGGTCCACGCCGACGGTGCCCCCGGAGGTGCCGCGCCGCGCCGTGCAGTCCGGCATCCACCCCGGAGTGCTCTGATCGCCGCAGGGCGCACTCGGCCGGTCCAACGCGGGCAGGCCGATGCGGTGCAGCTCGCACGACGGCAACCGCGCCCGCTGGCGCTCCACTTGAACGTCACCCGGGCGCTCTGGCGCGGCACCTGAACGTAAGCCGGGCCTCTGGCGTGGCACCTGGACGCCAGCCGAGCACGTGGGCGCGGCGCCCGAACGTAAGCCGGGCGTTTTGCGCAGGCGCCTGAACGCCAGCCGAGCACTTCGGCGCGACGCCAGCCGAGCACGTTGGCACCGGCTGGCCTTCAGGCGCTGGGGGTCAGCGCGCCTCGTTCGAGGCGCGCGACTACTCGGGAAGCCCGAAGCGCCGGGCCGCTGTGACGACGGCCAGGCTGCGGCGCACCAGCCCTGCGGTGGCCGGGAGCACCACTACCCGGCCAACCGTGGCTGCAGGGCCCGGCACTGCTTCGAGCGGTTCGGGGTCTGGGCCGGTTCGTGGCGCTGCTGCCGGTTCTCGCCGTCCTCGCCGTCCTCGGCGGGTCATCTGCAGAAGCCGAAGACCTGGGTGGTCACCAGGGCGTACACGGACGTGGTACCCGGCCTGGCCGTGCCGTGGCGCACCGAGACCCCCGTCTCGACCATCTGCCCGTTGAGGATCGCCTGCCGGTGCGGAGTGCTCCGCATCCACCAGGTCACCGCCGCCCGCGGGGTGGCCCCGGCCGGGCCCCACCCCTGGTAGACGTTCTCCAGCACCTGCCAGGTGCCGGACGGGCAGTAGCCCGCCGCCCTGACCCGCTCGCCCGGCCCGGTGCCGGTTCGCGGGTTGACGCCGAAGACGGCGCCGATGACAGGGCCGATGCCGAGTCCGATGACCGTGCCGATGACGGGGACGCCAGGGACGGGGCCGGTGATGCGGCCAGCAGGCCCAGCGCTGCCAGCGACGACGTGGCGGCCGCTGCGGCGAGTCTCCCCGTTCTCATGGTGGTGTGCTCCCTCTGTCGGTCTTCACTTCCCTCGAATGTGCGGACCGACGGCCGGCCACGCATGAGTAGGGCCTACTCAACGCGACGCAGCCCTGTTCAACGGGCCTACTCGCCACGGGCCTGCTCGACTCCACGGGCAGGTGTCAGCCCGCCGGGTGGCGGAGGTCGAGCTTGGCGCGCTGCTCCGGCGTCAGGTCCAGGTCCACCGCGGCCAGGCTCTCGTCCAGTTGCGCCACCGAGGACGCGCCGACCAGCGGGATCGCCGGAACCTCGGCCCCGATCAGCCAGGCGAGCACCACCTGGTTGACGCTCGCCCCCGTCTCCTTGGCCACCTCCCGCAGCGCCGCGAGGCGGGCGGGCGTGTCCGCGTGGTAGAGACCGGCGGCCAGCGGCTTGTCCTCGCGGACGTAGGCGCCGCCGAGCAGCGGCGAGTAGGCCACCAGCGCGAGCTGCGGTTCGGCCCGCAGGTAGCTGAGCGTGTCGCCGCTGAGCACACCGAGATTGCCGTCAGGAGAGCGCAGGGTCGGCTGGTCGGTACGCTGGCGCAGGTAGGAGTGGTGGTACTGGAGGACCTCGTAGCCGGGCAGCCCGGCCGCCGCGGCGAGGGCCCTGGCCCGTTCCACGCGCCACGCCCAGTGGTTGCTGGCCCCCAGCAGCCCGACGGCGCCGTCCACGACCAGCTCGCCGAAGGCCTCGACGATCTCCTCCAGCGGCGCTCGCAGGATCTCGACGTGCCCGTACAGCAGGTCCAGCCGCTCCATGCCGAGCCGTTCCCTGCTCCGCTCCGACTGTTCCCTGATCACCTTGGCCGACAGGCCCTCGATGTCGCGGGAGAGCGTGGTCGAGGCCGCCAGCGGCCGGCCGCCGAGCTTGGTGGCGATGACGATCTCGTCCCCGATGCCGCGGCCGCGGCGCCAGCGGCCGAGCAGCTCCTCGCTCTCCCCACCCTGGGTGCCGTTGACCCAGAAGGCGTAGTTGTTGGCGGTGTCGACGAAAGTGCCGCCGGCCTCGACGTAGCGGTCCAGGATGGCGAACGAGGTCGCCTCGTCGGTGACCGTGCCGAACAGCATGGCACCGAGGCTCAGGACGCTCACCCGGCGGCGCGTGCTCGGGTCCGTGCCGATCGTGCGGTATTTCATGCGGCTCCTCTACAGGCGCGGATCGAGATGCGCGGATCGAGCAGGAGTATGGGTGCTGGAGCGCGCTCCAGGTCAACCTCGGCGTCAAGATCCCGTGTGGGCGGCCCCGGCGGGGCAGGTGCCGCTGCTAGCTCGCCGGCACTGGAGCTCGTCAGGCGCGGCACCGGGGTGCCGGCCATCGACCGGCGTCCCACGCCCTCGCCAAGACCCGCCCGCCCAGGAGTACGCGGGGGTCCCTCTGGGACGGGCGGGCCTGCGGCGCAAGTGCGGCGTCACCATCGTCGCGGTCAAGAGCCCGGGCGAGGCGTTCACGTACGCCACCGCCGAGACCGAGCTGAGCTACAGCGACACCGTCATCGTCTCCGGCCGGACCGGGCAGGTGGAGCGCTTCGCCGAGCTCCCTTGACCGATCGGGCCGCTCGGCTCAGCCGCCGAGGGGGCCGCGCGGCTGGGCGCTGCCCAGGTCGGCGATCTGGGCGAGGTGGGCCGCGACGTCCTCGACAGACAGGTCGGCCGAGGTGTAGCCGGCCGACTCGACGACGGCCAGCCTGGAGACCTTGCCGCTGCCGACGCAGAGCACCTCGCCGTTGAGCTCGCACGACTCGTGCGCGAGGTAGGCGGCCGCGGGGGCGACCAGGTGGGCCGGCATGCTCGCCTTCAGCTGCTCGATCGCCTCGGCGGGCAGGTCGAGGGCGGCTAGCATATCCTCGGCCATCCGGGTGCCCGCGCGCGGGGCGACGCAGTTCACCCGCACGTCGTGGGCGACGGCCTCCACCGCGAGGTTACGGCTAAAGCCGAAGACCGCGCCCTTGGCCGCGCCGTACGCGGTCATCAGGTCGGTGCCGAGCATGCCTTCCGAGACGGTGTTCACCACCCGTCCGTGCCCGGCCCGGCACAGGTGCGGCCAGGCGGCGGCGGTGACCATCACGGTACCGAGGAAGTGCACGTCCAGTGAGCGCTGGAACTGCTCGACGGGGATGTCGGGAAAGGCGGCCGGGCGGGCGAAGCCGGCGTTGTTGACGACGACATCCAGCCGCCCGAACGCGGCGACGGCCGCCTCGACGATGGACCTCGCGCCCTGTTCGGTGGCGACCGAGGCGTGGTGGGCGATGGCCGTGCCTCCGGCTTGGACGATCTCGGCCGCCACGCCGCCCGCCGAGTCCGCCTCGTCGGCGAGGTCGGTGACGACGACGGCCGCCCCCCTCCTGGCCAGCAGCAGCGCGTGCTCGCGCCCGATGCCCCGCGCGGCGCCGGTGACGATCGCCACCCGGCCGTCGAACCGCAGTTCAACCATGATCACTCCTATGAACGAGTCTGAACGACTTGACCATGCTAGCTATTTCAGCCAGAGTTGAAACACCTAGCAACAACTCGTCAAAGGAGACGATCGCATGGCTTCCCAGCCAGAACAGGTGACCTTCAACTCCCTCGGCACCCGCTGCGCGGGCGACCTCTACCTGCCCGACGGCGCCTGCGCTGACCGGCCCGTGCCCGCCCTGGTGCTCGGGCACAGCGGCGTCATGGTCAAGGAGGCGCTGGGCTTCTTCGCGCCTTACTTCGTCGACGCCGGCTTCGCCGCCCTGGCCATCGACTACCGGACGGTCGGCTCCAGCGAGGGCGAGCCGCGCGGCATGGACTACCCCGAACGGCAGGTCGAGGACTTCCGCAGCGCGATGTCCTACCTGCAGACCCGGCCCGAGGTGCAGCCCGAGCGCCTCGGCCTGTGGGGCGTCAGCTTCGGCGGTTCCGTCGCCACGCAGGCCGCCGTGCTGGACCGCCGCGCGAAGGCCGTCGTCGTGCAGAGCCCCAGCGTCTGGAACGGCTGGCGCTCCCTGGAACGGATGCTGGGCCGTGAAGGGCTCCGGGCCCTGCGCGACAGGCTCGACGACGACTGGAAGCAGCGCTACGAGACCAACGTGAGCGCCCGGGTGCCGCACCTGACCCTCGACCACGACAACGTGCAGGACGCGCCCGACCTGTCGGAGGAGCTCTTCCCGACCTACCGCAACGAGAAGACCCTCGACTCCGCCGAGCACCTGCTCACCTTCGCGCCCGAGAATCTCATCGAGCGGCTGGCCCCGACCCCGCTCCTCATGATCGCCAACGGCGGATGGGACCCGTACCACGTGCTGGAGGAGGCGCAGAGCGCCTTCGCCAGAGCAGGTGAGCCCAAGCGGCTGGAGATCCTGCCGTACGACGTGCTGGGCCTCTACACCGGCCCCGGCCTGGAGGAGGCGATGGGCCTGGCGATCGACTGGTTCGACCGCTACCTGCGCCAGACCCGGCTCCCGGACAACACCCCCACCCCGACCCGCGAGAGCGTCGAGCAGATGCGCCGCTGACCGTCCCGACCTCAGAAAACCAGAAGGAGGCACATCATGGCGCTCCAGCGCCGCACGCCGGTACCCGCCCTCACCACGATCCAGGAGACCCTGCTCCTCACCCTCTACGCCCGCGCGCTCGACAGCAGACTGCCGGGCTCGATCCTGCACGACACGATGTCGGACGAGGTGGTGAAGCGGCTCGACTACGACTTCGCCAAGCTCAAGGCGTCAGCGAGCGTCGTGTCCGGCACGGCGCTGCGGGGCGCCAAGCTGGACGACGTCGTCAGGCGGTTCTGCCGGGCCAACCCCCGGGCCGTGGTCCTCGACCTGGGCTGCGGCCTCGACACCCGGGTGTTCCGCTGCGACCCGCCCGACGGCGTCGACTGGTACGACATCGACTACCCCGAGGTCATCAAGCTGCGCGCCGACGTCGTGCCGGAGCGGGCGCACGCCCACCGGGTCGCCGCCGACATCACGGCGGCGGGCTGGCTGGACGCGATCCCGTCCGACCGGCCCGCCATGATCGTGGCGGAGGGCGTCATGCCCTTCCTGCCCGAAGAGACCTTCCAGGCGCTGACGCGGACGCTGACGGCCCACTTCCCCTCCGGGGAGCTGGCGCTGAACGGCTACACCCGCTTCGCCGGATGGTCGATGCGCTACCACCCGGCCATGAAGGCCCTCGGCATCAGGGGCGGCGAGGGCTTCGACGACCCCCGCGAGCCGGAAGGCTGGCGGGCCGGGCTCACCCTGGCGGGCGAGCAGCTGCTCACGCGCGCGCCCGAGGTGGCGTCGTTCCCGCAGCCGCTGCGCGCGCTGAGCCGGCTGATGGCGCTCAGCACCGCGGTGTCGCGGCAGGGCGCCCGCATCCTGCGGTACCGCTTCTGAGCGGTCAGTCGCGCCCGGGGACGGCCATCTCCCCCAGCCGAGACCAGTCGTCCTGCGGGACGGTCGCGTTCACGATCCGGGGCGTCTCGGCGAGGTGCGGCGGCAGGGTCCGCTGCGCCTGCCTGAAGTGCTCCGACTGGACGTGCGCCGCCCCGGCCTCGTCGTCACGGAACGCTTCGACCAGGACGTACTCGGTCGGATCCGCCACGCTGCGCGACCAGTCGAACCACAGGCAGCCAGGCTCGGCGCGGGTCGCCCGGGTGAACTCCCCGGCGATCTCGGGCCAGCGATCGGCGTGTTCGGGCAGGACGCGGAACTTCGCGGTAATGAAGATCATCGGTGTCATCCCTCCGGTCAGCGGTGTACGCGTCGAGGCTATCGGCAGGCCTCCGCTCAGGAGGGAGGCGCAGGGCGCGGCGGGCGCCGGATCGCCCTGGCGGGAAGGCCGGGCGCGAAGGCGGGGTGGGAAGGCGGGGTGGGAAGGCGGGGTGGGAAGGCGGGGTGGGAAGGCGGGGTGGGAAGGCGGGGTGGGAAGGCGGGCCGGAGGTTCCGGTGGGCGGGGTCCAGCGGCGATGTGCGGCCGGGCGGGCTGTGGGTAGCGTCCCGATATGGCCGCCATCGACCTCGTGACCGTCCGCGCGGTCGTCTTCGACACCGACGGAGTCGTCACCGACACCGCCCGCGTGCACGCGGCCGCCTGGAAGCACGTCTTCGACCGCTTCCTGCGCGGCCGCTCGGCCCCGTTCGACGTCCGCGAGGACTACCTGCGCCACGTCGACGGGCGGTCGCGGCTCGACGGTGTCCGCGCCTTCCTGGCCTCCCGGGGCATCACCCTGCCCGAGGGCGGGCCGCGGGACGAGCCGGGCGCGCCCACCGTGCACGGCCTCGGCCTGGCCAAGGACGCGCTCTTCCGCCGGCAGATCCGCGAGCACGGCGTGGCCGCCTTCCCCTCGACCGTCGCGCTGCTGCACGAGCTGCGACAGCGCGGCTGCCGGACCGCCGTGGTCTCCGCCAGCACACACTGCCGCGACGTGATCGCCTCGGCGGGCCTGATCCACCTGTTCGACGTCCTGGTGGACGGCGACGACGCAGCCCGGCTCGGCCTGCCCGGCAAGCCGGACCCCGCCCTGTTCCTCGAAGCGGCCCGCCGCCTCGACTCCCCGCCGGAGGAGACGGCGGTCGTCGAGGACGCGCTGCCGGGCGTCGAGGCCGGACGCAGGGGCGGCTTCGCCCTCGTCGTCGGGGTGGACCGGTCACGGTCCCTGGCGGCGGCGATGCGCCGCGCCGGAGCCGACGTCGTCCTGACCGACCTGGCCGACCTCGCCGTCACCGGCCGCGTCCCCGTGAGCCGGACATGAACCCGTGGAGCCTGTCCTACGAGGGCTACGACCCCGCCTCCGAAGGGCTGCGCGAGGCGCTGTGCACGCTCGGCAACGGCCGCTTCGCCACGCGGGGCGCGTCGCCCGACGGGCGGGCGCGGACGCCGGGCACCTACGCCGCCGGCTGCTACAACCGCCTGCCGTCCACGGTCGAGGGACGGCTCGTGACCAACGAGGAGCTGGTCAACCTCCCCGACTGGCTGCCTCTGACGTTCGCCACGCCCGGCGTAGCCTGGTTCCACCCGGAACGGGCCGATCTGCTGGAGTACCGTCAGGAGCTCGACATGCGCCACGGGGTCCTGCTCCGGGAGCTGCGCTGGCGCGACCGGCAGGACCGCGTCACGCAGGTGCGGCAGCGCCGCCTGGTCTCCATGGCCGACCCGCGGCTGGCCGCCCTGGAGACCACCTTCACCGCGGAGAACTGGACGGGCCGGCTCCGCGTCCGCGCGGCGCTGGACGGCCGGGTGACCAACAGCGGCGTGGCTCGCTACCGCGACCTGCGCGGCGACCATCTCACCTGCCACGCCACCGGCGCCCTGGACGGCGTGACCTGGCTCACCGCCATGACCCGCTCGTCGGGGATCATCGTCGCCCTCGCCGCCCGCACCGACTCGGGCGAGCCCCGGGTCACCGAAGAACCCGGCTGTGTCACCACCGACCACGTCCTCGATCTCGTCGAGAACGAGCCCGCGACGCTCACCAAGATCGTGGCCCTGACCACCTCGCGCGATCCCGCCATCCACGATCCGCGCTCGGCGGCGATCCGCGCCGCCCGGCGCGCGCCGCACTTCGACGCGCTGCTGGCGCAGCACGCGGCGGCCTGGGAAGGGCTGTGGGAGCGCGCCGGGATCGACGTGGACGGGCCGGAGATCGCGCAGATCGTCCACCTGCACATCTTTCACCTGCTCCAGACCCTCTCTCCGCACACGGCCGACCTCGACGTCGGGGTCCCCGCGCGCGGACTGCACGGCGAGGCCTACCGCGGGCACGTGTTCTGGGACGAGCTGTTCGTCCTGCCCTGGCTGAACCTGCGCTTCCCCGAGATCTCGCTCGGCCTGCTGCGCTACCGGTGGCGGCGGCTGCCCGAGGCCCGCGCGGCGGCGCGGGCGAGCGGGTTCGACGGCGCCATGTTCCCCTGGCAGAGCGGCAGCGACGGGCAGGAGGAGACGCAGACGACGCACCTCAACCCCGTCTCGGGACGTTGGCTGCCCGACAACTCCCACCTGCAACGGCACGTCGGCCTCGGCATCGCCTACAACGTCTGGCAGCACTACCTGGCGACCGGCTCGATGCCGCCGTGGTGTGCCGAGCTGCTCCTGGAGATCGCCCGCTTCTTCGCGTCGCTGGCCGTGCTCGACCCGGTGTCGGGACGGTATGAGATCCGCGGCGTCATGGGCCCGGACGAGTACCACGAGACGTACCCGGGCGCCGCGTCGCCGGGCCTGGCCAACAACGCCTACACCAACATCATGACGGTCTGGCTGCTGCGCCGCGCCCGCGACACCATGCGGCTGCTGCCCGGTCTGCCCGCCACCGCCCACGAACTGTCCCGCTGGGAGGACATCACCCGCCGCGTCAGGGTCGACTTCCACGACGGCGTCATCAGCCAGTTCACCGGCTACGCCGACCTCAAGGACCTGGACTGGGAGCGCTACCACGGCGTGCGCCGCCTCGACCGCGCCCTCGAAGCCGACGGTGACGACGTCAACCGCTACAAGGCGTCCAAGCAGGCCGACACCCTCATGCTGTTCTACCTGCTGACCGCCGAAGAGCTCCTCGACATCCTGGACGGGCTCAACTACCTGGCGGATCCCGGTCTCATCCCCCGCACGATCCACTACTACCTGGACCGCACCAGCCACGGCTCCACCCTCAGCGCCGTCGTGCACGCATGGGCGCTGGCCCGATCGGACCGGGCCCGGTCATGGCACTTCTTCACCGAGGCGCTGCGCAGCGACATCGAGGACGTCCAGCACGGCACCACGGCGGAAGGCATCCACCTCGGAGCCATGGGCGGCACGCTCGACCTCCTGCAACGCTGCTACCTCGGCCTGGAGATCCACGCCGACGGCCTGCGGCTCGACCCCCTCCTCCCCGACCAGCTCAGGATCCTGTCCATGCCCGTCCGATTCCGCGGCACGCACATCCAGATCGACGCCGACCACCGGCGGGCCCGCACCTTCACCAGGGGGAATCGATCATGACCGATCTCGGACGCCGCATCGCCCATCACCGCGAGCGGCTCGGCCTGAGCATCGAACAGCTGGCCGACCGCGCGGAGCTGTCGTCTGGATACGTGCGGTTCCTGGAGGAACAGCCTGGCTCGCCGACAAGCGACACGCTGTCACAGCTGGCCGGCGCCCTGGAGACGACGGTGGACGAGCTGCTCGGCGGCAGCGCGGAGAAGCCTCCCGGCCGGGGCCCCGCCATGGCCCACCCGTCCGTGGAGACGCTCGACACCGACCGGTGCCTGCGCCTGATCGCCCCGGGCGGCATCGGGCGGGTCGCCTTCACCGGCCCGAACGGGCCGACGGTGCTGCCCGTCAACTACAAGCTGCACGAGGGCGCCGTCGTCTTCCGCACCGCGCACGGCGGCCCGATGGACAAAGATCTGCGCACCGGCCTGGAAGGCGTGGACATCAAGATCGGCTTCGAGGTCGACAGCATCGACGAGGCCAGGCACGAGGGATGGAGCGTCATGATCCAGGGGCCCGCCCACCACGTCTCAGAGGAGGAGCTGCCGAAGGTGATCGAGTGCGGCGTCACGCCGTGGGCGGGCGGCCCGCGCGAGCTGTACATCCGGATCGTCCCGCATCAGATCACCGGCCACCGCGTCCACGGCCTCTGAGGTGAAGGGGGGCGCCACCCGGCCGCCCCCGATCGGGCCGGGTGGCACGCGCTCAGCTCGGCAGCACCGGCTCGAGGTGGAACATGCCGGTGACGACCTCGCCGGTGAGCTCCGGATGCGGGACGCGTCCGGCCACCGCCATCAGGACGTCCCGCGCGGTGATCATGCCGACCAGCCCCCGCTCGGACACCACGGGGACGGCGTCGCAGTCCGCGTCGATCATGACGGCCGCGACCCGCGTCAGCGGGGTGACGGGCCGGACCCGCGGCCTGCGCCCGCGTCCGAGCAAGGTGCGGACCTGGCGGCTCGACTGCTCCTCGGGGCCGCCCGACCAGGACGCCGCCAGCTCCTCCCGCGACAGGATTCCCAGGACGTGCTGCCCGTGGACGACGGGCAGGTGGTGCACGCCGGCCCGGCGCATCAGCTCCCAGGCCATCAGCGGCGACTCGTCGGCCTTGACGGCCACCAGGACCCGGCTCATCACGTGCTCGGCGGTCAGCGACTCGACACCCATCGCCTCCGCCGACCCGCCTCGCTTCGAAGCAACGGTTTCCGGCCCGCCCGGCCGCGCGGACCGTGCCGCGCTCCGGGGCCGCTCCGAGCTTTCCAGCCGCTCGCCGGTCGGTGTGTTCATGACGCCCCCCTGTGTGGTCGTACCACCGCGACCGGGCGGGTCACGTGGTGCAGCACCGCGTGGCTCACCGACCCGAGCACCGCCGAGGCGAAGCCCCCCAAGCCCCGCGACCCCACCACGAGCAGGTCGACCGCGGCCGCGGCCTTGATCAGGGCGCTCACCGGGTGCTCGCACACCTCCTGTTCGGTGATCTCGACCTCGGGGTACTTCTCCCGCCACGGGGCCACCCGCTCCCGCGCCGCGCGTACCTCCTGCTGGAACACGTCCTCCAGCACTCCTCCGTAGCCGACCGCGTACGGCGAGAAGACCGGCAGCTGCCACGCGTAGACGACCCGCAGCCTCGCGTCACGCGCGCGGGCCTGCATGAGCGCGTACTCCATGGCCGCCTCGGAGTGCTCGGACCCGTCGAACCCGACGGCGATCTGCCCGTGCTCGACCGGCCCGGGGCCGAGCCCCGCCGCGCTGGGGTCGCGCACGATCACGACCGGGCCCTCCGCGTGGCCCGCGACCGCCATCCCGACCGAGCCGAGGACCATCCCGGCGAACCCGCCGAGCCCCCGGCTGCCCAGCACCACGCTGTCCGCCGACGCCGACTCGGCGATGAGCGCCTCGATGACGTTCCCGGACAGCATCTCCGTCGTCACCTCGACGTCCGGAGCGAGCCCGCGCGCCAGGTCGGCGGCGGCCTCCAGCACGCCCGCACAGTGGTCGCTCCGCGGCTCGCCGACGCCGTGCGGCCACGGCTCGCAGACGTGCACGACCCGCAGGGGCAGCCCTCTGCGACGGGCGTCGTCCGCCGCCCACTCCACCGCCGCCGTCGCGGGCGCGGAACCGTCCACGCCGACCACCATCCGTCCAGCCATCGCGTCTCCCTCACGAGTCGGGCTCCCCCTACCAGCTTCACGGGACGGGCGCCCGCCCGCCGGAGCCCGAAGTCCCGCATGCGGGTGCCATTGGTCCCTAGTCGCGCCCTCCTTGGCGTCCGGGACCGACGGCAGGGCGTGGCGCGATCCGTCGCTGGATAGCCTCCAGGGGTGGAATCCGTCACGCTCGACGCGCTGGACCGCGCTCTGGTGCACGCCCTCCAGATCGACGGGCGGGCGCCGTTCAGCAGGATCGCCGAGGTGCTCGACGTCTCCGAGCACACGGTCGCCCGGCGCTACCGGCGGCTGCGCTCGGCCGGGACGGCCCGGGTGGTCGGCGTCGTCGACGGCCTGCGGGCCGGCTATGTCTCCTGGGCGATCCGCCTGCGGTGCTCCCCCACCTCGGGCACGGCCATCGCCGCGGCCCTGGCGCGACGTCCCGACACCGCCTGGGTGAGCCTGCTGTCAGGCGGCACCGAGATCGCCTGCGGTTCGCTGGCGAGGACGCCGCAGGAGCGCGACGCGCTGCTGCTGGACAAGCTGCCGGGCACCCGGCAGATCGTGTCCGTGACCGCCCACCGGCTGCTGCACCTGTTCACGGGCGGGCCGGCCGTCTGGGCGGGGCTGCGGGCGCTCTCCGACGAGCAGGCCGAGCGGCTTCGGGCCGCCTCGCAGGAGCCGGAACCCGGCGACGACGGCGGCGGCGGTCCCGTCGTCCTCGACGAGGCCGACCACCGGCTGCTGGCGGCTCTGGCGCGCGACGGGCGGCTCAGCCACGCCCACCTGGCGGCGGTGACCGGCTGGTCGGAGACGACCACCCGGCGGCGGCTCAGACGGCTCCTGCGGGCCGGGATCCTCTATTTCGACGTGGACATCGCGCCCGAGTCGCTCGGCTATCACGCGGAGGCCTGGCTGTGGATGTCGGTGCGCCCGTCCGACCTGGCCGCGGTGGGCGAGGCGCTAGCCCGTCATCCGGAGGTGACGGTGGCCGCGGCCCTGACGGGCCCGGCCAACCTCTTCGCGGGGGTCGCCTGCCGGGACTCCGGCGACCTGTACCGGTACGTGACCGAACGGCTCGGCGAGCTGACGGCCGTCAGCCACCTCGAGACCGCCCCGGTGATCCGGACGGCGAAGCGGGCGGGCACCGTCCTCGTCTGACGGAATCCGCCCTCTCACCCCGCCTCCATGCTGGAATACGGCACCAGGCGGCGGCCGGCTCCGCTTCCCCCGCGTGCGGGCCCGATCGTGTCCACGACACGGAAGGGAACCACGACCATGCACGTGATGATCATCGGGGCCGGGATCGGCGGCCTCTGCCTGGCGCAGCGGCTGCGCCGCGACGGCGTCGGCGTCACCGTCCACGAGCGCGACACGACCCCGGCCCTCCGCCACCAGGGCTACCGGCTGCACCTCAACGCCGACGGCCAGCGGGCGCTCCACCACGCGCTCCCGCCGGACCTGTGGCGGCTGTTCCTGGACACCGCCGGACGTCCGGGGCCCCGATCGGTGTTCCTGGACCACCACCTCGGCCTCCAATGGGTCGCCGAGTCCGGCGAGGACCTCCCGCCGCTCGCCGTGGACCGGCTGACGCTGCGCCGGATCCTCCTGGCCGGGCTGGACGACGTCGTCCGCTTCGGCAGGCGGCTGACCGGCTACGAGGTCCACGACTCCGGCGCCGTCACCGCCCGTTTCGCCGACGGCACCAGCGCGACCGGTGACGTCCTGGTGGCCGCGGACGGCGTCAACTCCGTCGTGCGCCGCCAGTACCTGCCGCACGCCCGCGTCGTCGACACCGGCCTGCGCAACCTGTACGGGACGATCCCGCTGGACGGGCGGACCCGCGAGCTGTTCAGCGCCGACATGTTCAACGTGTTCACCGCGATCGTCGGCCCCGGCAACGCCTTCATCGGGGTGGCCCCGGTGGAGTTCCCCACACCGGTCCGCGCGAAGGGGCTCCTGGGCGAACCCACGTTCCCCGACACGGGCCGTGCCGAGGGGCTCCTGGGCGAACCGGCGTTCCCCGACACGGGCCGTGCCGAAAAGCTCCTCGGCGAGCCGGCCGCCTCGGCGTCTCCCGGCGCTGCGGCCGTCCGGTCCGGTGCCGCCCGCGACTACATGACCTGCAGTTTCGGGACGCGCGCCGAGTTGCTGCCCGTCACCGACGCCGAGCTGCACCGGATGAGTGGGGAGCAACTGCGCGCGATGGTCCTGGACCTGGTCGAGGGCTGGCATCCCCGGGTGCGGCGGATCGTGTCGCACTGGGACCCGGCCGGCATCTTCCCGGCCGTCCTGCGCACCAGCGTGCCCGTCGAGCCGTGGCCCACCACCACGGTCACCCTGCTCGGCGACGCCATCCACGCGATGAGCCCGGCGGGAGGGATCGGCGCCAACACCGCCCTGCGCGACGCCCGCGCCCTGGCGACCGCGCTGGCCGAGGCGTCGAGAGGCAGGCCGCTCGTGCCGGCCCTGCGGGACTACGAGACGGCGATGACCGGCTACGGCTTCGCCGCGGTCCGCGAGTCCGCCGCCAACGGCCACCGCTTCCTGGGCCAGAACCCCCTCCCGGTCCCGTAACTCACCTGCCCGACCCACCCCCGTCCGTGACGGCCCCCCTCAGCAGCCCGGCCCACCCCCGTCCGTGACGGCCCCCCTCAGCAGCCCGGCCCACCCCCGTCCGTGACGGCCACCCCTCACCGGCCCGGCCCACGCCCGTCATCAGGAGGCGAGGCAGCGGAGGGGGAACAGCCGTCCAGAGGCCGACCGCGCTCACCCTGGCGCAGAGCGAGCGCGGCCTGGACACCCGCCTGCCCGTCGCCCTCGACGCCGTCGTGGAGCAGGTGGTGGACCAGGTGGCCGAGCAGCTCACGGCCGAGGGCATCACCCTCGACGTGGACCTGCGCCCGGTCACGGTCACCGGCGACGAGGTGCTGCTGACCCGGCTCGTGGCCAACCTCGTGCAGAACGCGACCCGCTACCACCATCCCGGTGGAAGCGTCACGATCCGCCTGTCGCCGGGCGACGGGCTGATGATCGGCAACACCGGCTCGCCCGTCGCCGCCGAACAGGTCCCCGAGCTCTTCGAGCCCTTCCGCCGCCTGCACGGCGACCGTGCCGGGTCGGCGGGGCTCGGCCTGTCCATCGTCGCCGCCATCGTCCACGCCCACGACGCCCGGATCACGGCGGTTCCCAACCCCGGGGGCGGGCTCGCCGTCACCGTCCTGTTCCCCGGCGGGGACTCCGGGCGGCCCGGCGCGGCCGAGGTGGCCGAGGTCAGCTCCTGAGGTGCAGGGCCAGCTGGGTCCTGTCGCGGAGGCCGAGCTTGCGCAGCGCGCTGGACACGTGGTTCTTGACCGTGCCCTCCGTGATGAACAGCCTGGCGGCGATCTCCCTGTTGGAGGCGCCGGCCGCGACCAGCCTGGCCACCTCCGCCTCGCGCGACGACAGCCGCTCCTCCCCGTGGAACCCGCTCCGGCCCTGCGGGGCGTGCCGGAGCTCGGCGACCAGGCGGGCCGCCACCGGGCTGGCGAGCACGGTCTCCCCCCGGGCGGCCCGGTGGATGGCGGAGACCAGGTCGTCCGGCGAGCAGTCCTTCATCAGGTAGCCGACGGCCCCCGCGCGCAGCGCCCCGAAGACGTACTCGTCCTCGTCGAAGGTGCTGAGGACGATCGCCGCCACCCGGGGGTGTTCCGCCGTCAGGCGGGCGATCAGCTCGACGCCGTCCATGCGTGGCATCCGGGCGTCGACCAGCGCGACGTCCGGGCCGCATGCGGGCACCGCGCGCAGCGCCGCCTCGCCGTCGGCGGCCTCGCCCACGACCTCGATGCCGTCCTCGATCTCCAGGAGCTTGCGCAGGCCCTGCCGCATGAGCACCTGGTCGTCGACCAGCAGCACCCTGACCGGCCTCATGCCCGCCCCCCGGCCGGCAGGGCGACACGCAGTTCGAACCCGCCGCCAGGGGCGCCGCCCGCCGACAGCGTGCCGTCGAGCGCCCTGGCGCGCTCCGCCAGCGAGGTCAGCCCGAACCCGCCCGTGTCGTCGGAGTGCCCCCTGCCGTCGTCGGCGATCACGAGCGTGACCTGGTCGGCGTCGAAGACCAGCCTGCCGCGCACGTGGCTGGCCTCGGCGTGCCGCAGCGCGTTGGTCAGCCCTTCCTGTAGGGCGCGGTAGAGCACCAGTTCCGCGTCGGGCTCCAGGGGACGCTCGCGGCCCGCCACCTCGAAGGCGACCGAGACGCCGGTGCCGTCGAACGACGCCGCCAGGCGGGCCAGCGCCGCGCTGCCGACGTGCCCGTCCAGCGCGAGGGGGCGCAGCGCGCGCACCCAGCGGCGGGCGTCGGCCAGCGCCTCGGCGGTCAGCTCCTTGGCCTGGCGCACCTCGTCCCAGGCGGCGTCGGGACGGCGGTCGCGGAAGCGTTCCGCGTTCTCCAGCCCTACCTTGATCACCGTCAGGTGGTGGCCGATCGAGTCGTGCATCTCCGCGCCCATCCTGGCGCGCTCCTCGGCCACGGCCAGCTCCCTGACCCGCTCCAGGAGCCGCTGCGCCTCCTCGCGGCTGCGACGCGCCTCCAGCACGGCGGACGTCACGCCGAGCGTGAACGCGGCGAAGGCCGCCATGACCACGACCTGGACGAGGGCCTCCAGCACCGTCCGGTCGTACATCAGCGTGACGGCGAACTCCGCCGTCAGCAGGCCGCCCAGGATGGCGGTTCCCGCGCGCATGCCGTACGTGAAGGCGAGGTTGGCTATCGCGATCAGGGTCAGCAGCAGGTGCGTGCCGGCCGAGCCGGTGAGCCCGAGCACCGCCGTGGCCACGAGGAACGCCAGGGCGGCGGCGCGGTGCGCCTGGCCGGGAGTCCATCCCAGTGCCAGCCACAGGCTCACGACCAGCGCGACGTTGACGCCGAACAGCAGCAGGTCGATCGTGCTGGCCGGCGCGGAGACGGGGCCGCTGACCGTGGCGGCCAGCACGACCCAGAACACCACGCTGAACAGCATCGGACGGTCGGGGTTACGCAACTCACCCAGCCGCCGCACCGCCGACCGGCAACCACCGGCCAACCGCGCGCCCAGCGACCGGCCGACCCCGGCTGACCGCGCGCCGGGCGCGGCACCACCTCCCGCCGGCCCCAGGCCCTGTGACCGGCCATCATCGGCCGGCGACTGGGCCGGCCGGTCGCGCGGGCGGTCGCGGACGCCGTCGGCCCGCGCGCGCTGCGCGCTCGAACGCTCCATGCCCTCGACCCTAAGGTCACCGGCGGCCTGGCGGGATCCCCCCTGCGTCACCATGACCTTCGTCATGGTGACCTCCGTCGCGAGCCCGATGCGCGACCGCGCCGCCGTTCGTAGCGTGCATCAGCGTGGCGGCCGAGGCCCGGGCCGGCCGCCTGGCAGGCCGATGCCCGACCTGCCAGGCGTTACGGCATGTGCGACGCCTAATGCGGGTCGGTCCTGATGCCGTCGCCACCCACGAAGAAGCGTTTGGCGTCGCCGAACAGGTCGCCCAAGCCGAGGCCCGCGGTCAGGTCGCCCATCAGCGCGGCCTTCGCCTCGGTCGCGGCCTGCTCGGCCGCGTGGATCGCCTCGAGCACCGCGTCGCCGAGCGTCACGCCGTCGTGCCGCCGCTTGCTCAGCCGGCTGATGTCGAGGGCCAGCAGGTTTCCCGAGGCGTCCACGGTCGCCGTGATCCCACCCTTGTCGGCCTCGCCGGTGAACTCCCGCGTGGCCAGCTGCTCCGCTGCCGCCCCGGCCTCAGCCAGAGTCGCCGACCGCTGCTCCAGCCGCTCCAGCTGCTCTGTGTACTTCCGCAATCTGTCCATCTCATCCATGCCCGCCCTCCCGCAGAATCGCGTCGAGGTAACGGGTGAACGAACTATCCTCCGGGTCGGGCTGCGGCCGGCCACTGTTCAGCCTGTCGAGGATCTCGTCCAGCCCTTCCGCCGCGGCCTCGCGCGCCGCTCCGACCGCGTCCAGCACGGCCTGGCTCAGCGCCACATGGTCGAGGTCGCGCATCGCCCGAGGGTCGATGCGCACGTGCAGGAGCTGCGCCGAGCCCGACACCGTGGCCACCACCCGGCCGGTGCCGTCGGCACCTGTCACCTTCCGCTCGTCCAGCTCTCGTACCCCGCCTGCGAACGTGTCGGCCATACGCTCGACCTCGCGGAACAACCGTGGGAGGTCCTCCTCGTTGCCCGCGTGCGTCACTGGCTTTCCTTGGTGACGGGCACCCAGAGGTTGACGTCGTAGCCCACCGGCTTCAGGTGCAATTTGCTGTCACCCACGGAGAAGAGCCCTCGGAGTTCAAAGATCTTATGGCCGAGAGTCTCCAGCTTGAGGTCGAGCGCTTTGATCTTGCCGATGAACTCCTCTATCAGGCTCCAGAGCATCTTGAGGAACGCGAGGGCAGCCGCCCCCAGGGCGATCCTGCCGGCCACAGTCGCCCTGATCGGCAGGAGCAGCGTGAAGAAGGCGCCGGCTCCAGCCAGCAGGGTGACGAGCTTCATGTCGTAATCCATGACATCCCAGGCCAGGCTGGTCAGGGTGCCGCTGATCTCAGTGGCGATACGGCCGAGCTCGTCGAACATGCCGATCAACTCGAATCTGAGATAGCGCTGGACCGTTTCGGACGCGTGACCCATCCAGTACGGCGAGACCTCGCTGAAGTATGTGATCCACACGTCCCAGGCGCTGAGCTTGAGATCGCCCAGCATTTCGTTCCACGTACTCCGGTCCTCGAAGAACTTGTAGGGATCGGCCGTGTGCCACATGGCGGCAGCGATCAGCGCACCGCCTGCCGCGAGGAAGCCACCCAGAGCCACCCCCGTAACGACCGGCCGCTGGTGAGACCTGATCAAGGTCATCAATCTCTCGAAGAACTTCGGGTCCACCTTGACCTGGGTAGCCTTGGCCCACTCAGCTTCCCGGAGAGCCATGGTCTCCTTGGCTTGACCAGCAATCCTGGCCCGCTCAGCGACCCTGGCCCGCTCAGCTAGCTCAGCAGCCCTGGTCCTCTCAGCTTGAAGCCGCGCTGCGCGCCTGCGCAGTAATTCACTCTGGCCGTGGTTGGGCCGATTGCTCGAGGAGGGCGGCATCTAGGACATCCTTCACTGGTTGATCTGATCGACGGCTTTTCCAGCGTCCTCGTTGACGTCGTCGTACCTCTTTGCCACGTCCCTGAGCTTTGGCGCGTCGTCCCCGAGCACTCGCTGCAGGGTTCCCGCGGCTTCGACCCATTCCCCGATGTAGCCGTTGAGCCTTCTGAGAGAAGCACCGGGGGCGGGGGGGACGCCGAACAATGGGTTCCAGTGGTCGGCCATGGGGGCCTTGGCCTTGATCTTGTCGACGTTCGTCGCGGCCTCAAGCATCACGTTGGCGAATACCACGATCTTGTCGGTTCGTGCCGCGTAGCCATCCTGGTCATCAGGGGCAGGCTCGTCGGGTCGGGCCGGGGTAGGAACGTGGTCTTTTGGACCAGGCCAAAGAGGGCCGGGAGGGCGGCCCAGTCTGTCCTCCGGCAGGCACGGGCGAATCCGGCACGGGGGATTGTGCGGGCATGAGGGTTGACCCGATGGAGAAGGGCTCGGACTGCCTGCCGAAGGGCTTGGTGACGGACTGGGCGTCCCGGAGTCGCTGGGGGACGGACTGGGCGTCCCGGAGTCACTCGGCGAAGGACTGGGCGTCCCGGAGTCACTCGGCGAGGGACCCGCGGATGAGTCCGGATATGTCGGGCTCGGGGAGATGCCGTCGGGCACTCGATACACCTTCCATGCGCTCAGCGGACGGGCGACACAGTCTCAGCAACGGTCGGCCGACGATCGGGGGGCCGCGACAGGAGCACACTGTCTCCTCGCCACTGCGCGAATGCGGAGAGCAATGCGCCGAGCAACAGAGGAGATGTCATGAGTACGTTGCGAGCTGCAAACGATCGTGCTCCAATTCGATACGCGAAACCTCCGGTTTAGGGCGGGACCATAATCTACTGGACGATCATCGTCGGCGTCCACGTGAGCGTCGCACCTGCGCCCACCTTGCCTGTCCGGTCAGGGAGAGCTCCATAGACGGTCACCCAGAAGCCTAAACGCGCCGGTTGTTTCGAGTATCCGGGCAACAGCGCGCCGCAGTGCCCGTCGACCCTTTTTGAGGATCCGATGGGACGGGTAAGGCGGCCATAGGAGCGCAGCGAGCCGCTCTAGTCACAGCCCCATATGGAAATAACGGCCACTGCCGTATTGAGCCCAGTGCCCGCGCAGTTCTTGACAGCGGGTCCGACAAAGGAGTAGCGCGAGAATCGCGGCGGGGGGCCTGCGGGTCGCTCGGCCACTGTTTGCCGCCGTGTCGGCAAAGGTACCGCCAAGCACCGCGATGCCCGCCGCCGCGCGGGCATTTTCCCTGTTCAGCAGGGTGACCCAACCGGGGTGAAGGGGCAGGGGCTCATGAGGCTGGTCGTCGACCTCAACCGCTGCCAGGGCTACGCGCAGTGCGCGTTCCTGGCACCGGACGTGTTCACGATGCACGGCGAGGAAGCGCTGATGTACGCCCCCCACGCCGACGAGGCGCAACGCGAGCAGGCCATGCGGGCCGTCGCGGCCTGCCCGGTCCAGGCCATCCTCGTGGACGCGGCCAACGCGCGACCGGAGGCGGGATCCCATGTCCGGTGACGGCCCCGGGAAAGGGCACATCGTCATCGTGGGCGCCTCCCTGGCGGGCCTGCGGGCGGCCGAGACGCTGCGCGAGGAGGGCTTCACCGGCGAGGTGACCGTGATCGGCGACGAGCCGCGCGCCGCCTACGACCGTCCGCCGCTGTCGAAGCAGGTCCTGCTCGGACGCGTGCCCGCGGACGCCACCTCGCTGCCCTGGCGCTGCCCGCTGGACGTGCGCTGGCGGCTCGGGTCGGCGGCCGTCGGGCTGGACCTGGCCGGCAAGAAGGTGCGCCTGGCCGACGGCGAGGAGGTCGGGTTCGACCGCCTGCTGATCACGACCGGCACCCGGGCGCGGCCGTGGATCAGGGAGGCGGAGGCGGAGCTGGACGGCGTCTTCGTCCTGCGTACCAGCTCCGACGCGGGCCAGCTGAACCGGCGGCTGGCCGCCGGGCCGCGCAGGGTGCTCATCGTCGGCGCCGGGTTCACCGGCTCCGAGATCGCCTCGGCCTGCCGGGAACGGTCGCTGAACGTCACGGTCGTCGAGCGGGGCCCGGCTCCCCTCGTGGGGGCGCTCGGCGGCGTCATCGGCGCGGTCGCGGCGGAGCTGCAGCGCGAGCACGGCGTCGATCTGCGCTGCGGCCTCACGGTGACCTCGCTCGAAGGCGACCAGGCCGGGCGGCTCAGGCGCGCGCACCTGTCGGACGGCACCGCGCTGGACACCGAGCTGGCGGTGATCGCGCTGGGCGCGACGCGCAACACCGAGTGGCTGCGGGGGTCGGGGCTAGCCGCCGGGCCGAGGGGCATCGCCTGCGACGCCGGGTGCCGGGCCTTCGACGTCAACGGCATCGTCACCGACGACATCTTCGTCGCCGGGGACGTCGCCCGGTCGCCGCACCCGCTGTTCGGCTACCAGTTCCTGTCGCTGGAGCACTGGGGCAACGCGGTCGAGCAGGCCGAGGTGGCGGCGCACAACATGATCAGCCCCGGGCCCGAGCGGCGGCCGCACCTGTGGGTGCCGGCCTTCTGGTCCGCGCAGTTCGGCGTGAACATCAAGTCGGTCGGCGTCCCGCCGATGGGCGAGGAACTCGTGGTGCCGCAGGGGGCGCTCTCGGAGCGCCGGTTCGTGGCGGCCTACGGCTACCAGGGACGCGTCATCGCCGCCGTCAGCTTCGACCAGGCGAAGTGGCTGGACTTCTACCGAGGGCTGATCGAGTCGGCGGCGCCGTTCCCGCCGGACTTCACCACCGTCGACCGGAGGCTGGACGGCATGCGGCCGGTCTCGGCCTGCTTCCCCGATCCTTCCCTGCCGAGTCACGGGGCCAGCGTCACCGTGAGCGGCTACTCACCCAGCGAGCGGCGGGTCACGTTCACGCCGGCCCGCGCCTGACGAAGGGCTTCCGCCATGTCCGCCGACACCCTGGTGCAGCAGATCCTCGACTACGACAACCGCGCCGACCCCTACCCCCTGTATGCCGAGCTCCGCCGGACGCCGGTGGCCCGGCAGCACGACGGCGTCTACGCCGTCAGCACGTACTGGGAGATCCTCGGCCTGCTGCACGATCCGCGGATCAGCTCCGACGCCCGCAACCGCGACCCCCTGGCGGGCGGGCCGCCCCTGGCGGAGGACGACCCGAACCTGCCGCCCAGCTTCATCAGGCTCGACCCGCCCGAGCACGACCGGGTGCGCCGGATGGTGACGCGGCCGTTCGGGCCGCCGGTGAGCCCGCGGCGGATCCACGACATGCGCGGCGAGCTCGCCCAGATGGTCTCCGCCCTGATCGACGGCTTCGACGGCAAGGACCGGATCGACCTCGTCGAGGACTTCGCCTACCCCTTCCCCGTGAAGGTGATCAGCAAGCTGCTGGGGGTGCCGCACGAGGACGAGCCGCTCTTCCATCGCTGGGCCGAGGCGATCGTCGCCGGCCTGGACTTCGGCACCGACCAGGACCCGGAGGAGCGGGTGCGCAACGCGCAGCAGGCCCGTATCGAGCTGGGGAGGTACCTCGCCGGGCTCATCGAGGAGCACCGCCGCCTGCCGGGGGACGACATGTTCTCCGCGCTGGCCACCGACCGGAGCGCGGACGGGCAGCTGTCGGCGATAGAGCTGATCGTCACGGGGGTGCTGCTGCTCATCGCCGGCCATGAGACGACCGTCAACCTCATCACCAACGGGATGCTCACCCTGCTGCGCAACCCGGACGTGCTCAAGCGGCTGCGCGACGATCCCGCCCTGGCGCCCCGGCTGGTGGAGGAGCTGCTGCGGTTCGAGCCGCCGGTGCAGTTCCTGCCCCAGCGCACCTGCCTCGCCGACATCGACGTCGCCGGCACGACCATTCCCAAGGGCTCGCCCATCTGGCTGTTCCTGGCCTCCGGCAACCGGGACCCCAGGCGCTTCCACGACCCGGACCGGTTCACCCCGGAGCGCCTGGACAACCAGCATCTCGGCTTCGGCAGCAGTATCCATTACTGCTTCGGCGCGCCCCTGGCCCGGCTGGAGGCGCAGCTCGCGCTGACGGAGCTGGCCCGCAGGCTCGGCGACCCGCAGCTCGTCGAGGATCCGCCGCCCTACCGGTCGAACCCGGTGCTGCGCGGCCCCCGCCACCTGCAGCTCGCCTTCAGCGGCCTCGCACCGTAGCCCGCGCGACGGCTGACCGGGGTCGGGCTGTTCGGACGGGTGCGGGCCCCCGGATGGCGGTGGGCGCCGACCTGGCGCTTCCTGGAAATCCCGCAAACGGCGGAATATGGGCAGATTCGCGGCCGTTGGGATCGGGGTGGCGCGAACGCCACGACAGCGGCGGATGAACGGGTGCCGCGGTACTCGCCCCTCGGGCGGCCGCTGCCGACCGCCTGACTCAGGGAGTAGCGTTTGCGTCCGAATCCGTCCGGGCCCTTTCCCATGCCCTCGTCCCTGCCCTCGTCCGCGGCCTCAAGCGCGGTCTATCCGGCGGGCCTGCTGGCGCCCCCGCCTCGCACCCTGCTCGACGTCCTCGACGAGACCACGCGCGCCCACCCGGACGCGCTCGCGCTCGACGACGGGAGCAGGCGGCTGGACTACCTCTCGCTGCGCGCGGAGGTGGCCCGGATGGCGGGCGAGCTCAGGCAGGCCGGGATCGGCCGCGGTGACAGGGTGGGCGTGCGGGTGCCGTCCGGGACCGCCGAGCTGTACATCGCGATCCTCGGCGTGCTCGCCGCCGGGGCCGCGTACGTGCCCGTCGACGCCGACGACCCGGAGGAGCGGGCGGAGCTCGTCTTCGCGGAGGCCGCCGTCTCGGCCGTCATCACCGGCGGACCGGCCATCACCGTCGCGCCGGGCACAGACGACGACACGAACGGCGACACGGGCGGCGACACAGACGGCGACACAGACGGCGACACGGGCGGCGGGGCCGTGCGGCTCGAGGAACCGCCTGGCCTCGACGACGACGCCTGGATCATCTTCACCTCCGGCTCGACCGGCACGCCGAAGGGCGTCGCGGTCACGCACCGCTCCGCGGCGGCGTTCGCCGACGCCGAGGCGGGGCTCTTCCTCACCGACCGGCCGCTGGGGCCGGGCGACCGGGTGCTCGCGGGACTCTCGGTGGCCTTCGACGCGTCCTGCGAGGAGATGTGGCTGGCCTGGCGGCACGGAGCCTGTCTGGTGCCGGCTCCCAGGGCTCTGGTGCGTACCGGGATGGACCTCGGCCCGTGGCTGGTGGCGCAGGGCATCACGGTCGTCTCGACGGTGCCGACGCTGGCCGCGCTCTGGCCGGTGGAGAGCCTCGACGCGGTCAGGCTGCTCGTCTTCGGCGGCGAGGCGTGCCCGCCCGAGCTGGCCGAGCGGCTCGCCGTCCCGGGCCGGGAGGTCTGGAACACCTACGGCCCGACCGAGGCGACGGTGGTCGCGTGCGCCGCGCGGCTGACGGGTGACGGCCCGGTTCGCATCGGGCTGCCGCTGGACGGCTGGGACCTGGCGGTGGTGGACGCCGCGGGCGACCCCGTGGCCATCGGCGAGACCGGCGAGCTGATCATCGGCGGGGTGGGCCTGGCCCGCTACCTGGACCCGGTGAAGGACGCCGAGAGGTACGCGCCGCTGCCGTCGCTGGGCTGGGAGCGCGCCTACCGCAGCGGCGACCTGGTGCGGGCCGACCCGGCAGGGCTGGTCTTCGTCGGCAGGGCCGACGACCAGGTGAAGCTGGGCGGTCGCCGGATCGAGCTGGGCGAGGTGGACGCCGCGCTGCAGTCGTTACCGGGCGTCGCGGGGGCCGCCGCCGCGGTCCGCACGGCGGGAGGCGGCCACCAGGTGCTCGTCGGCTACGTCGTCGCGGGCCCGGGGTTCGACCTCGGGAAGGCGCGCGAGCTGCTGGCCGACTCGCTGCCCGCGGCCCTGGTGCCGAGACTGGCGCCGGTGGCCGACCTCCCCACCCGGACCTCCGGCAAGATCGACCGTGACGCGCTGCCCTGGCCGCTGGCCGAGCCGCAGCCGGCGGCCGGCGCGTTCGACCCGGTCGAGGAGCTGCTGGCCGAACGCTGGACCGGCGTTCTCGGTGTGGCGCCCGAAGGTCCCGGCGCGGACTTCTTCTCCGACGGCGGCACCAGTCTCGCCGCGGCCCGGCTGGTTTCGGCGCTGCGTCCCGACTTCCCGGACGTGGCGGTCGGTGACGTCTACGCGCACCCGACCCTGGCTGAGCTGGCCCGGCTGCTGTCGGCAAGAGGCGAGGGCGAGACGACGCGGCGGGCCGTGACCCCGATGCCCCGCGGGGCCGCCCTGGCGCAGTCGGCGCTCATGGTGCCGCTGCTGACCGTCGGCGCGATGCGCTGGCTCGTGCTGCTCGCCACCCTCGGCAACCTGCTCGCCCTGCCGTGGACGCCTGCCCTGTCGTGGTGGTGGGTGGCGCTGGGGTGGCTGGCGTTCGTCACCCCGGCCGGCCGGATGGGCCTGTCCGCGGCGGCGGCCCGGCTCCTGCTGCGCGGGGTGCGGCCGGGCAGCCATCCGCGCGGCGGCGGCGTCCACCTGCGGCTGTGGTTCGCCGAGCAGCTGGCCGCCAGGCTGGGCGTGCCCGACCTGGCCTGCGCGCCGTGGATGGCGCAGTACGCCCGGCTGCTCGGCGCGCACGTCGGCCCCGACGCCGACCTGCACTCGGCTCCCCCGATCACGGGGCTGCTCAAGGTGGGCAGGGGGGCGTCCGTCGAGCAGGAGGTCGACCTCAGCGGGTACTGGTACGACGGCGACCTGCTCCACATCGGCGAGATCCGGATCGGCGCGGGTGCCACGGTCGGCTCCCGCTCGACGCTGCTGCCCGGCGCCAGGATCGGGAAGAACGCGCAGGTGGCTCCCGGTTCCGCGGTCGACGGCTCCGTCCCCGGAGGTGAGCGCTGGGCCGGGGCGCCGGCCACCCGGCTGGGCAAGGCGCGCAGGTCGCGGCCCGCCGGACGGGCCGCCCGCTCCCGGCTCTGGGTGCTGCTGTACGGCGTGACCGGCCTCGCGCTCAGCCTGTTCCCCGTGGTCGCGGTCGCGTCCGGGCTGGCGGTGCTGGCCGGGTTCGTGGCGGGCGCTCGCACCCTCGGCGAGGCGCTCACCGCCGCCCTGTACGGCGTGCCGCCGGCGACGATCGCCGGCATGGCCGTGTTCGCGCTGGTCACGCTGGCCGCCGTCCGGCTGCTCGGCGTCGGCATGCGTCCCGGCCACCACCCGGTGCACAGCCGCCAGGCCTGGCAGGCGTGGGCGACCGGACGGCTGATGGCCGCGGCGCGGGTCTGGCTGTTCCCGCTGTACGCGAGCGTCCTGACGCCCGTCTGGTTGCGCGCGCTCGGCATGCGGGTGGGCCGCGGCGCCGAGCTGTCGACCGTGCTCGCGCTGCCCACGATGACCTCGGTCGGCGACGGCGCCTTCCTGGCCGACGACACCATGGTCGCGCCGTACGAGCTCGACGGCGGCTGGATGCGGATCGCCGCCGCGCGGATCGGCAAGCGGGCCTTCCTCGGCAACTCGGGGATGACCGCCCCCGGACGCAAGGTGCCGAAGGACGGCCTGGTCGGGGTGCTGTCGGCGACGCCGAAGAAGGCCAAGTCGGGCTCGTCGTACGTCGGCATGCCGCCGGTCGAGCTGCGCCGCACGGCGGAGGAGGGCGACAGGAGCCGCACCTACGACCCGCCTGCGCGGCTGAAGGTGGCCCGCGCGTTGGTGGAGTCCTGCCGCGTGCTGCCCGCGATGGCCACGGTCGCGCTGGCCGTGCTGGTCGCCGCGGCGTTCGAGTGGCTGGCCGCCCGTTCCGGCTTCGCCGTCGCCGCGCTGCTGGGCGGCGTGGTCATGCTGGTCGCCGGGGTCGTCGCGGCGGCGGCGGCGACCACGGCCAAGTGGGCGCTGCTCGGCAGGATCACGGCGGGCAACCGGCCGCTGTGGAGCTCGTTCGTGTGGCGCAACGAGCTCGCGGACAACTTCGTCGAGGTGCTGGCCGCGCCCTGGTTCGCGGAGCCGTGGCTGGGCACCGCCCCGCTGAACGTGTGGCTGCGCTCGCTCGGGGCACGCATCGGACACGGGGTCTCGTGCCACACGTACTGGCTGCCCGAGGCGGACCTGGTGCGCCTCGGCGACGGCGCCTGCGTCAACAGGGGCTGCGTGTTGCAGACGCACCTGTTCCATGATCGGGTGATGAGCATGGACACGGTGACGCTGGGCGGCGGCGCGACGCTCGGCCCGCACGGCGTGATCCTGCCCGCGGCGCGGGTGGGCGAGGACGCCACGATCGGGCCGGCCTCGCTGGTCATGCGCGGCGAGGCGGTGCCCGGCGGCACCCGGTGGTTCGGCAACCCCATCTCGGTGTGGCGATGACGTCGTACTTTCCCCGGCACGGCGACCACCGGTACAGGGTGTCGCACTACGACCTGAAGCTGCGGTACCGGGTGTCCGCCAACCGGCTGGAGGGTGCCGCCCGGCTGTCGGTGGCGGCCGCCGAGCCGCTCGACGTCCTCGAGCTGGATTTCGGCCCGTTGCGGGTCTCCGGCGTGACCGTCGACGGGTCCGCGGTGCGCCACACGCACCGCGACGGCAAGCTGCGGCTGGCCCTGCCGCGGACGCTGACCGCGGACGCCACCGTGGACGCCACCGTGGAGGTCCGGTACGCGGGCAACCCCAGGCCGGTGCGGAGCGCCTGGGGCGGGCTCGGCTGGGAGGAGCTGACCGACGGCGCGCTCGTGGCCAGCCAGCCGATCGGCGCGCCCTCCTGGTTCCCGTGCAACGACCGGCCCTCCGACAAGGCGTCCTACCGGATCGAGGTGACCGCCGACTCGCCGTACCACGTCGTCGCGAACGGCGTGCTGACCGGCAAGCGGCGGGCGGCCGGCGCCACCACCTGGGTGCACGAGCAGGCCGAGCCCATGGCGAGCTACCTGGCGAGCGTGCAGATCGGCCGCTACCGGCTCGACGACGCGGACGGCACCCGGCTGGCCTGCCCGGCGCACCTGGCGACCCGGGCACGGCACGACTTCGGACGGCAGGGCCAGATGATGGCCTTGTTCTCCGAGCTGTTCGGGCCCTACCCGTTCACCGGGTACACGGTGGTGGTGGCCGACGACGACCTCGACATCCCGGTCGAGGCGCAGGGCATGTCGATCTTCGGCAGGAACCACGTCGACGGCGGACGGACGTTCGAACGGCTGGTCGCGCACGAGCTGGCACACCAGTGGTTCGGCAACAGCCTGACGGTGGCCTGCTGGCAGGACATCTGGCTACAGGAGGGCTTCGCCGCCTACGCCGAGTGGCTGTGGTCGGAGGCGTCGGGCGGGCCGTCCGCCGACGAGCTCGCCGAGCGCTGGCGGCGCAGGCTCGCGATGCTCCCCCAGGACTTCGTGCTGGCCGACCCGGGCCCTGCGCTGCTGTTCGACGACCGCGTCTACAAGCGGGGCGCGCTGACCGTGCACGCGGTGCGGCGCGCGCTGGGCGACGGGGTGTTCTTCCCGGTCCTGCGGGCCTGGACGGCCGGGCACCGGCACGGGAACGTCACCACCGGGTCCTTCGCCGAGCACGTGGCCCGGCACGCCGCGCGACCGGTCGGCCCGCTCCTGTCGGCCTGGCTGTACGACAGGCCGCTGCCCTGATCCGGGCGCGGCCGACGCCGGGTCTGGGCAGGTCGCCGAGCCGTTAGCCTGGGCAGATGCCGGAGATGCTCGCCAGTCTGGTCGCCAGACGCGATCTCGGCCTGACCCTGCGCGCCGGGCGCGGCGACGTCATCGTGCGCTGGGCGCACATCAGCGACCTGCTCGACCCCACGCCGTACCTCGACGAGGGCACCCTGTTGCTGACGACCGGGCTGAGCCTGGGGCGCACCAGCAGCCAGTGGCCCGAGTACGTCGAGCGACTGGCGCGCGCGGGCGTGCCCGCGCTCGGGTTCGGGGTGGGGCTGCGGCACGCGACCGTCCCGCCGCCGCTGGTCGAGGCGGCCGACCGGCTCGGCGTGAGCGTGGTGGAGGTGTCGGAGCCGACGCGGTTCAGCTCCGTGGTGCGCGCCGTGACCGACGGCATCGCCGCCGCCGAGCGCGCCGAGCAGACCTCGGCGATGGAGCGCTACCGGACCCTGGTGAAGGCGGCCCTGACGGCTCCCGCGCACCGTTCGATCGTCACCAGGCTGGCGGCGCAGCTCGACGCGTGGGTGCTGCTGCTCTCGCGCGAGGGCCACGTGCTCGCGGGCGCTCCCGACCACGCCCGGCGCAACGCCGAGCGCGTGCGGCTGGAGGTCTCACGCACCCGCTCCTGGCATGCGGCGATGTTCGACCTCGGCGACACCCGGGTCACCCTGCTGCCGGTGAGCGAGGCCGTCCGGCCCGCGGGCGTGCTCGCGGTCGGCAGGCAGGCCCCGCTGTCCGGGCATGATCGCGGCGTGGTCGACATCGCGGTCGACCTGCTCTCACTGGAGGTCGCGCGGGCGGCGGAGCTGCTCGCCAGCGAGCGCCGGGAGCGGGCGACGGTGCTCGCCCTGGTCCTGGCCGGCCGGTACGCCGCGGCCGAGCAGGCGGCCGAGTCGCTGGGCATCCCGCTGCCCGAGGGGCTCGTGCGCATCGCCGTCGTCACCGCCGACCCGGGGCACCGCGGCGACCTGCTGGTGGCGCTGGAGAACGAGCGCAGCCTGCAGATCGTGTCGGCGCTGGTCGCGAGCGATCCGCGGGGCCGCGTGGTGGTGGTGCTGCCCGCCGTGGAGGGGCACGTGGGGGTGCTGCAGTCGGTGCTCAGCTCGGTCAACGGCAGCCGGGGCGTGATCGGCGCGGCCGTCGACTGGACCGACCTGGCCCGCGTCTGGCCGCGGGTGGCCGCGCTCGCCGACACGGTGCCGGGCTCCGCGCCGTACACGCTGCTGACCACCAGGGACGTCGCCGACGTCGGGCTGCTGGCGCACGTCGGCCCGGCCGAGGCGGAGGGGTGGGCGATCGCGATGCTGGCCCCGTTGGAGAGCGAGGAGGCCCGCAGGACGGATCTGCTCGGCACGGTGCGCACCTTCCTGACGCACAACGGCAACACCGAGGCGGCCTCGGCGGCGCTCGGCGTCCACCGCCGGACGCTCGCCTACCGGCTCGGACGCGCCGAGACGCTGCTGGGCAGGCGCTTCTCCGACCCGGGGCTGCGCGCGGAACTATGGATGGCGTTCACCGTACGAGACAGGTGAATGAACGGCGGATTACGCGAATGGCGCAAACGGGCCGCCCGGTTGCACGGATCGCGGATGGGGCGGACGTGCCGGCGTGACACATCCTGGCCTGAGCCGACGTCCCCCCCCAACGTTCGCAGGAGACCCACATGTCCCTCACCTCCGCGCCCCGCCCGGCGCTGGAGGTCTCCTTCACCGACGACCCGAAGGTCGTCAAGGAGGCCGCCACCGAGGACTACTCGAACCATGTCGTGCCCAGGTCCTGGCGATCCGGCCGATGGTCGCTCGCCATGGCCTGGTGGGCGCTGTTCTCGGCCATGTTCTGGCTCTACGTCGCGGTGGCCGCGGCGGACGCCGTCGGCACCCCGGCGACCATCGCCGGCATGGCGCTGACGGTGGCCACGTTCGGAGCCGTCAACCTGGTCCTGTCGAGGTACGCCGCCCGCACCGGCCTGACCGTCGCGCTGCTGTCGAGGCGGCTATTCGGCACGCTGGGCTCGGCGCTCGCGCCGCTCATCTTCGCCGCTACCGCGCTGTACTACGCCGTCTTCGAGGGCTCGATCGTCGCGGTGGCGTTCCAGCAGTACTTCGGCGGCGCCATCGAGCTCTGGTACCTCGTGGTCGTGGCGTACGCGCTGCCGCTGGTCATCGGCGGCGTGCGGACCTGGCTGGACAAGCTCAACGGCGTGCTGCTGCCGCTGTACGTGGCCGGCCTGGTCGCCGTGGTGATCGCGGCGACGGTCCAGCGGGGCTACCCGCAGGACTGGCTGCAGTCGTCGGCGTCGAGCGGGCCGCTGCCCGGCTGGCTCACCGCGTACCTGATCTACATGGGTGTCTACATCATGATGATGTACACGATGGACTACGCCCGCTTCGGCCGGGCGGAGGACCAGCGATTCCACGGCACGATCACCTTCGGCTGGGTCTTCTACGCCTTCACCTTCGCCGTCAACGGCCTGATCGGCATCTACCTGCTGCGCGCCTGGGACATCGCGGGCACCGAGACGGGCGTGGTGACCGCCTTCATCAGGTCGCTGGGCTTCGCCGGAGTCCTGGTGATCTTCGTCTCCCAGACGCGGATCAACACCGCCAACTACTACCTCGCCTCCACGAACCTGGACGCGTTCGCGGCGCGGGTGCTCCGGCTGCGCCTGCCACGGGCCGTCTGGGCCGTCGTGTCGGGCGTGCTCGCCTACCTGTTCATGCTGACCGACGTGCTGAGCTACCTGCTGCGCGCGCTCGCCTGGCAGGGCGTCTTCGTGACCGCCTGGGTCGCGATCGCGATGGTGCACATCGCGGTGCGGGGCGCGGACCGCGACGGCCTGCCCGAGTTCCGGCCGCGGCGGCTCAAACCGGTGACCGCGGGCGCCGGGGCCTGGCTCGTGGCCTCCGCCGTGGGGATCGCGCTCACCGAGCAGCAGGCCAGCCCCGTGCTCGCCCAGCTCGCGCCGCTGGTCACCGTCGCCCTCGCCGCGGGCCTCTACTACGCCGCCCTGGTCACCGCCCCCGGCGCCGTACGGCCTGCCGGGGAGGACCCCCGAGACGAGGTCGAGGACATCTGGGAGGCCCGCATCAGGTGCCACTCCTGCGACCGGTCCTACGTGGCCGTGGAGATGGACCGCGACCCGAACGCGGGAGGAGCCGCCGTCTGCTCCGCCTGCGCCGCCGACTCCACCGCCCCGGCCGGTGCCACCGCGCCCGCCGGCCGCTGAGAGAGGAACCATGACCGCCATCATCAACCGCCATCCGGCCGAAGGAGACCGGCCGGCCATCGTCTACCGGGCCGCCGGCGACCGCCACGTCCTCGTCGAGTACGGCGAGATGGCGCTCGACCTGGAGTTGAACTTCTTCGTGACCGCCGTCACGGCCCATCTCGCCGAGCATCCGGTGCCGGGGCTGGTCGAGGCCGCGCCCGGCTTCCGCTCGCTGCTGCTGCACCACGAGCCCGCGGTCATCGACCGCAAGGCGCTCGTCGACGCGGTCGAGGAGGCCCACCGGGCGCAGCGGTCGGTGCGCTCGCTCGTCCTGCCCAGCCGGTTGATCACGCTGCCGATCGCGTTCGACGACTCCGAGAGCCGCGAGGCGGTCCGCCGCTACGCGACGACCATCCGGCAGGAGGCGCCCAACATCCGCGACAACTCCAACATCGACTACATCGTCGACTACAACGGCCTGCCCGGCAGGGACGCCCTGTACGCGACGGTCACCGGCACCGAGTGGTGGAACGCCTACACCGGCTTCTTCCCCGGCCTGCCGTTCATGTTCCCGCTCGATCCGCGCAACGCCATCACCGTGCCGAAGTACAACCCGACCCGCACCTGGACGGCGGAGGGGGCGGTCGGCATCGGCGGCCCCTGCGTGGCGATCTACCCGGTGGAGGCGCCGGGCGGCTACCAGCTGTTCGGCCGGACCGTGCCCGTCTACGACATCCTGGCCAGGCACGACGTCTTCCGCGACGATCCGATCCTGATCCGCCCGGGCGACCGGGTGCGCTTCGAGCCCGTGAGCGAGGACCAGCTCCTGGCCGCCCGCAGGGACGTCCTGGAGAACCGCTACGAGTACGTGATCGAGAACGACCAGTTCTCGGTCACCGACTACCTCGCCCGCGCCGCCGAGGTGCGCGCCGAGGCCGACACGCTGCGGTCCGCCCGTGAGGCCGCCGCGGCCGGAACGGAGGTGCCGTGATGACCGGCGAGCACGCGGTCTTCGACGTCGTCATGCCGGGTCTGCAGACCCTGGTCCAGGACTACCCCGGCCGCCGCGGCCTGCAGTCCAAGGGCTTCTTTCCCTCCGGGCCGATGGACCACGTGTCCTTCCGCATCGCCAACGCGCTCGTTGGCAACGAGCCGGGCGCGCCCGCGCTGGAGATCCCGATGGGCCGGCTCGCGTTGCGCGCCCTCGCCGAGACCTGGGTCGCCGTCACCGGGGCCGAGGGCTCGGGCATCCGGCTGAACGCCGCGCCCATGCCGCTGGGCGAGACCGTCCGGATCGTGCCCGGAGACGAGATCACCTGCTCGATCGTCAAGGGGCCGGGGTTCCGGCTGTACCTGGCGGTGGCGGGCGGCATCGACGTCCCGATGGTGATGGGGTCGCGGGCGACCTACACCATGGGCGGCATCGGCGGCGTCGAGGGCCGGGCCCTGGCGAAGGGCGATGTCCTGCACGCGCGGCCGGTGACCGCGCCGCCGTCGCGGCTGCGCGTTCCGGCGTCGCTGCGTCCCGCGCTGGCCAACGTCTGGGAGGTGGAGATGATGCGCGGCCCGCACGCGGACCCCGACTTCCTCACCGAGCAGGACTGGAAGGACCTGGTCGGCCGGGAGTGGAAGGTCGACCTCAACTCCAACCGCGTCGGCACCCGGCTGGAGTCGCATCGCTTCCAGTGGGCCAGGCCGTCCGGCGGGGTCGCGGGCGGGCACCCGTCCAACCTGCTGGACGGGAGCTACCCGATCGGCGGCATCAACACCAACGGGGACGTGCCCGTCATCCTCGGGCCCGACGGCCCGACCGCCGGGGGCTTCACCGTGATCGCCACCGTCGTCCAGGCCGGGCTGTGGAAGGTCGGCCAGCTCCGTCCCGGCCGCGACCTGATCCGTTTCCGAGAGGTGTCGCTGGACGAGGCGCTCGCGCTCGCCGCCCGCGTCGACTACACGACCGACCCGCACCACTACGAGGAGCTGTGATGCCGCGCGTCGACCTCAACTGCGACATGGGCGAGAGCTTCGGCCGCTGGAGCCTCGGCGACGACCTCGGCATGATGCCGTACCTGACCTCGGTCAACATCGCCACCGGCTACCACGCGGGCGACCCGCCCACGATCCGGCGCACGGTCGCCGCCGCGGTGCGGCACGGACTGGCCATCGGCGCGCACCTGGCCTTCCCCGACCTGATGGGCTTCGGCCGCCGGCGCATGCTGGTCCCGGCCGAGGACCTGGAGGACTACTGCCTCTACCAGCTCGGCGCCCTGCAGGCGTTCGTACGGGCCGCCGGCGGCCGGCTGGCGCACGTCAAGCCGCACGGCGCGCTGTACGTGATGGCCTCGGAGGACCCCGCCGTCGCGGCCGCGGTCGCCCGCGCGGTGGCCAAGGTGGACACGTCGCTGCCGCTGATGCTGCTCACCCCCGCCACCGCCGGCAGCGTGGCCGCCGAAGGGGTGCGGTTGGTCGTGGAGGCGTTCCCCGACCTGCACTACGACCGCACGGGGAAGCTCGTCATCGAGCCGGTGAAGCGGGCGTGGGACCCCGAGCTGGTCGCCCGCCGCGCGGTCCGCATGGTGCTGGAGCACAAGGTCGCCGCCGACGACGGCACCGACCTCGACGTGGACGCGGTGTCCCTGTGCCTGCACGGTGACGCGCCCAACGGCCCGGAGACCGCCGAGGCGGTGCACAGGGCGCTGACCGGCCACGGGATCGAGCTGGCCCCGCTGGCCGAGCTGCTCGGCACCCCAGCGGACGGAGGCCGCCGGTGATGGAGTCCCTGCTGGTCGCCAACCGCGGCGAGATCGCCCGGAGGATCATCCGCACGGCCCGGCGGCTCGGCGTCCGCACCATCGCGGTGCACAGCGACGCCGACGCCGGCCTGCCGTTCGTCCGCGAGGCCGACGAGGCGGTGGAGCTCGGGCCCGCGGCTCCCGCCGAGTCCTACCGCAACGCCGAAAGGGTGCTGGCGGCCGCCCGCCGCACCGGCGCCGAGGCCGTCCATCCCGGCTACGGCTTCCTGTCGGAGAACGCCGGCTTCGCCCGCGCCGTCCAGGAGGCGGGGCTGCTCTGGGTCGGTCCCGCGCCGGACGTCATCGAGCTGATGGGCGACAAGATCAACGCCCGGAACGCGGTCGCCGCCGCCGGGGTGCCGGTCGCGCCCGGCACCCCGGAGCCGGTGGCGGGCGAGGCCGCCGCGCTCGACGCGGCGGCGGCCATCGGCTACCCCCTGATGGTCAAGGCCGCGGCGGGCGGCGGCGGCATGGGCATGGCCGTCGCCCACGACGAGGACGACCTGCGCAAGCAGTACGCGGCCGTGTCCGGATTCGCCGAGCGGTTGTTCGGCGACCCGGCGATCCTGCTAGAGCGCTACTACCCCGGCGCACGGCACATCGAGGTGCAGATCCTGGGTCTCGCCGACGGCTCCGTCATCGCCCTGGGAGAGCGCAACTGCTCCGTGCAGCGGCGCAACCAGAAGCTCGTCGAGGAGAGCCCGTCCCCCTGCCTCGACCCCGACCTGCGCGAGCAGATGCTCGCCGCGGCCGTGCAGGTGGGCAAGGCCGTCGGCTACCGCAACGCGGGCACCGTCGAGTGCCTGGTGTACGGCGAGCCGGGCGCCCAGGGCTTCGTCTTCCTGGAGATGAACACGCGGCTGCAGGTCGAGCACCCGGTCACCGAGGCGGTGTGGGGCGTCGACCTGGTCGAGGAGCAGCTTCGCGTCGCGGCGGGCGAACCGCCGTCGGTGGACCTCGCCGCGCTGCGCCCGCGCGGGCACGCCGTGGAGTTCCGCGTGAACGCCGAGGACCCGGTGCGGTTCCTGCCCGGCCCGGGGACGATCACCGCCTGGAGCGAGCCGTCCGGCGACGGCATCCGCGTCGACGCCGCCTACGGGCAGGGCGATCGGGTCACCCCCGCCTACGACTCCCTCATGGCCAAGCTGGTCGTGCACGCGTCCTCCCGGGAGGACGCGCTGGCCAGGGCGCGGGAGGCGCTGGCCGCCTTCACGATCGCGGGTCCGAAGCAGAACCTGCCCTTCTTCGCCGAGCTCCTCGACGAGCCCGAGTTCGCCGACGGCTCGTACAGCACCGCGCTGGTCGCGCGGATGCGCGCCACCCCAAGGAAAGGAAGCTGACATGGGCCAGCAGATCACGTCCGACCTGGCGGCCAACGTCTGGAAGGTGCTCGTCTCCTCGGGCGACAGCGTGGCCGCCGGCGACACGCTGGTGATCCTCGAATCGATGAAGATGGAGATCCCCGTCGAGGCCGAGACGTCCGGCGTCGTCACCGCGCTGACCGTCAGCGAGGGGGACGTCCTGGACGAAGGGGACCTGATCGCGGAGATCTCCTGACCCTTCGCAATCTCGGTAAGTGCGTGACGCCGGCATGCCCGCCGCGCGAACATAGGCTGTCATGCCGACGATCGACAACCTCGCGGGCCGCGCCGGAGCCTGGAGGGTGCTGCTGACCGCGCTGGTCGCCTGCGTCCTGGCCGTGCAGGCGGGCGGTGTGGCGCGGGGCGAGGACGCGCGGCCCCGTCCGGCGGGGCTCGCCCCCGTGGCCGACTTCAACGGCGACGGCTTCGAGGACTACGCCGTCTCCGCCCCCTCGGGCCGGGTCGGCGACAAGAGCAGGGCCGGCTACGTCGCCGTCGTCTACGGCACCCCGCGCGGCGTCGACACCGTCCGCTACCAGCTCCTCCACCCGGACAACCCCGGCGTGGGAGGCGAGGCCGCCGCCGGCGACAGGTTCGGCGCCCGCGCCGTCGCGGGCGACTTCGACGGCGACGGTTACACCGACCTGGCCGTCGGCACGCGCGCCATCGAGCTGGACCGGCGGTTCGTCACCCTGCTGTGGGGCGGCCGGTACGGGCTGACCTCGGGCGTGCGGCTCGCCGACCAGCCCCGCACGGGGGCCGAGCCGGACCTGGTCGACCGGACCGTGGGCGAGGAGCTGGCGAGCGGCGACTTCAACGGTGACGGCACGGACGACCTCGCCGCCACGTCCGAGAGGGGGGCCGTGGACGTGTTCTACGGCCCGATCCGGCGTGACGGCCGGCCCGCCCGCCAGACCGGCCTCCCCGGCACCTACGAGGACGTCACCAGGCTGGCCGCCGGCGACGTGACCGGCGACGGCAGGGACGACCTGATCAGCATGCACGCCTGGGAGGAGACGGCGGAGAAGACCCTGTTCTGGACGGCCGGCCCGCAGGGGTTCTCCCAGCGGCCGGCCAAGCTGGACGCGGCGGCGGCCGCCACCGTCGGGGACGTCGACGGCGACGGCTACGGCGACCTGGTGATGCGTGTCATCACCGACGGCTTCGTCGACACCCTGGGCCGCGACAAGGGCACCGTCAAGGTGTTCTACGGCTCGGCCGGCGGCCCCGGCGCCCGCACCCGCGTCCTCACCCAGCGCATTCCCGGGCGCGGCCACCAGTTCGGGTACGACCTGGCCGCCGGCGACGTGAACGGCGACGGGTACGCGGACATCGCCGCCGGCGTCCCCCACGACGGGAGCGGCGCGGTGGTGCTGCTCAGGGGCGGCAGGGGCGGTCTGGGCGTCGCGGGCGCCCAGACGTTCTCGCAGGCCACCCCCGGCGTCCCCGGGACCGCCGAGGCGAAGGACCTGTTCGGGACGTCCGTCGCGCTGCGGGACTTCAACGGCGACGGCCGGGCCGACCTGGGCGTCGGCGCGCCCGGCGAGGACAGCACCGCCGCCGGCTCCGGAGCCGCCTGGGTGCTGCCCGGCTCCCCCGGCGGGCTGCTGACGACCGGATCCCTCTCCTTCGACCCGAGCACCCTGCACGCCTCGGACGCCGGCTCCCAGCTGGGCGCATGGACCGCCAAGTAGGCGGCGCACGAGAAGCGCGTCGTGGGAGGTGCGGTCGGTCAGGTCCAGCCGTGGGCCGGTGGCAGCGGCCAGGCGGGCGGATCCGGAAGCGGGCAGTCCGCGGTGAGCGGTGCGCCGGTCGATCGGCCGCTGAGCCAGCCGAGCAGCGCGTGGCCGGGGCCCGCGACGGCCACGCCGGCCGGTGACGGGGTCCACGACCGGCCGAGGTCCACGGCTACGGCACGCGCGAGCGGGAAACCACGTGCGGCGAGCGCGGCGCAGGTGTCGCCGAGGGCCCAGGTCACGTACGCGGCGGGCCAGTCGGTTGTGCGGTAGCCGACGTCCAGGTCGACGTGGTGGGTCTCCAGCTCGCGCCAGCAGCGGTGGAGGGTGTACCAGGCGGGGTGCGGCCAGCCTGCCAGGGCGGTGACCCGGTTGTCCCAGGCTTCGGCGGGCATCGACGTGGCTGCCTCGGTCAGGCGGGCGAGGCGGGTGCGCACGTCCGGGTCGGTGAGGGTGGCGAGGGTGCCGACGAGCCGGGCGCCGGACCGGGTGATCTCGCCGATGACCACGGTGTGCTCGGGAGCGGCGTGACCTCCTGCGGCCGCGTCCACACCGGCCTGTCCGGGAGGCACGGGACCTGCTGTGACCGCGTCCGCGCCGGCCTCTGACATGGGATCTCCTGGGCGTCGATGCGAGTCGCCCAGGCGCGCGGCATCGGCCACGGTGGCCGGGCCGCTTCCCGGTGCTCCACCTCAGCGCCAGTCACGGCCCGCCGCCCACAGTAGCGAACGTCCGTCCACGGAGCCTTGCCAGACCATGGCGACACCTGTTATTCCTTTATAAGGTGTCGGCAAGCGAAAGGCGCGGTATGAGCGACCAGCACGGGACGATCTCCCTCCGGCAGCCGCATCGCCCCCGCGCCATCAGCTACCACGGCGTCAGGACGGTCGCCGGATGGACGGTGAAGCTGTACGGCATCAGCGCGAACGACGCCGCCCCGCGCGCCGAACTCCTGCACGCGACCACGGAGATCGCGGCATCGGCGCTGCCGTCCCCGCCGCGCGCCGGCGACCGCTACGGCATCGGCTTCGCCATCGCGCACGACGCCGCCGACTACTGCTTCGCGCTGGTCGACTGGTGGTCCGGCGAGAACGAGATCCACCAGCGGCTGTACTCCGCGCCGCTGGACCGGCCCGCCGAGCTGCGGCCCCATCCGAGCCAGGCCATCGGCTGCGTGTGGGAGCTGGCCGTCACCGACTTCGAGCGGCGCGCGTGGCTGCGTCACGTGCTCGCCGCCCCCGACGGCCCGGACGTGGCCGCCTACCTGCAGTCCCACTTCGAAGAGAGGATCTGATCATGGACATGACGCTGGAACGGCTGGCGGAATTCGGCGAGGCGTGGCGGAAGAAGGACCTTGACCGGCTCATGGAGTTCATGACGGACGACTGCGTCTTCCGGGCCTCCGTGGGGGTCGAGCCGGGCACCACCTTCCGCGGGCGGGACGAGGTCCGCCGCGGCTTCGAGCTGATGCTCGCCTACGACGCGGGCTTCGAGTCGCAGGGCGGCGACGCCTTCATCACCGGCGACCGCGGCGCCTCCCAATGGTCCTATTCGCGGACGGACGAGGACGGGCGGCTCCATCAGGTGCACGGCTGCGACTTCTTCACGTTCGTGGGCGACCGCATCCGCGTGAAGGACGCCTACCGCAGGGTCCACGGAGACATCGGCGATGCTCCCACCGGCTAGGCCCGAGGACGTCACCGGCCTGCCTCCCGGCATCGCGTTGCTCCATCAGTTCGCGAACACCGAGGACCTTCGCGGCTTCACCACCCATGGCCGGCGCCTGGAGGCGCACGACGCCCTCGCCACGCCCGCCGACCTCGAAGGCTGGCTGCGGAAGCACGACCTGCTGCCCCCCGGCGCGGAGGTCGGCCAGGCCCATCTCACCCGCGCCCACACCCTCCGCGCCGCCCTCCGCGCGTCCCTGCGCCAGGCCACAGAGGGCGGCGAGGAGACCGCGAGCGGCGACAGCCACGCGACAACCGGCGAGGAGGTCGGGAACACCGAGGGCGGCGACGACGCGACACGTGGCGGGGAGGCCAAGGCGGGCGAGGGCGGGGCGGTCCTGCTGGACTTCCCCTTCGCCGTCAGGCTGACCGCCGGCCGCGGCGCCGACCTGGTGGTCTCCGCCGACCCGGCCACCGCCGCGCTCGCCCGGATCGCCATGGCGGCGGTCACCGCCACAGCCGACGGCACCTGGCACCGCCTGCGCATGTGCCCGGCGCCCGACTGCCAGTGGGTCTTCTACGACCAGTCCCGTCCGGGCCGGGCGCGCTGGTGCTCCCCCCGGTTGTGCGGCAACCGGATGAAGACCCAGGCCTACCGCCGCCGCAGCACAGCAGGAAACCCCTGACAGCCGCGCACCGCCGCCTGAGGCCGGTCCGGCCGTGACCGGTCTCAGGCCCGGGTCGACTCGCGCAGGACGAGGCTGCACGGCATCGCCGCGGCGGCGGGTGCCGGGGCTGCCGTCGTGAGGACCAGCCCGCGGGCGGTCGCGGCGGTTGCGCCCGGTCATCCCCGGGGACGTTCCGCATCGTCGCGTCGGCGGAGCGGAGGCCCGCTCTTGCGGCTAAACGATAGCTTGCTATCGTTTAGGTCAGACCAGTCCGGACGACGAGTCATCCAGGGGGTTAAATGAGCGAGTCCTCGACGCTGCCGCCGCTGCACATGCGGCGGGCCGCGTTCGATCCTGCTCCGGAACTCACGGAGCTGCGCGATACCGAGGGAATCAGGCGCGTCCCCACGCCGTGGGGCACCGACGCCTGGCTGGTGACCCGCTACGCCGACGTGCGCGCCGTGCTCGGCGACGCGGAACGCTTCAGGCTGGCGCGGCAGGACCTCGTCCGCCTGCCGGGCGCGCCGAAGATGACCGACGAGGAACTGGAGAAGCTGCGCGCCGGCAGCCTGCTCGCCCACGACCCGCCCGAGCACACCCGGCTGCGCCGGATGCTGACGCCGGAGTTCACCATCCGCCGGATGCGGCGGCTCGAACCCCGGATCACGCGCATCGTCGAGGACCACCTGGACGCCATGGAACGCGCCGGATCGCCGGCCGACCTGGTGTCGTCGTTCGCGCTGCCGATCCCGTCGCTGGTGATCTGCGAGCTGCTGGGCGTGCCGTACGGCGACCGCGAGGGGTTCCAGCACAGGACCGGCCGGATGCTCGACGTGTCGGTGCCGGCCGCCGAGCGCGTGGCGCTGCAACTGGAGCAGCGCGCCTACATGACCGACCTGGTCACCCGCATCCAGGCCGACCCGGGCGAGGACCTGCTCGGGATGCTGGTACGCGAGCACGGCGACGACCTCACGATCAACGAGCTCGTCGGCATCGGCAACCTGCTGCTGCTGGCCGGCCACGAGACCACGTCCAACATGCTCGCGCTGGGCACGCTGGCCCTGCTGCGCCACCCCGACCAGCTCGACCTGCTCAAGAAGGAGCCCGAGCGGATCGACGCCACCGTGGAGGAGCTGCTGCGCTGGCTCACCATCGTCCACTCCGGCACCGCCAAGGTGACCACGACGGAGGTCGAGATCGGCGGCCAGCGCATCGGCGCCGGCGACATGGTGATGTGCGTGCTGCCCGCCGCCAACCGCGACCCCGCGCTCCTTCCCGACCCGGAGACGCTGGACATCTCCCGGGGGCAGGCCGGCCACCTGGCCTTCGGTCACGGCATCCACCACTGCCTGGGCGCGCCGCTGGCGCGGATGGAGATGCGCATCGCCTTCCCGGCGCTGTTCCAGCGCTTCCCCGAGCTGCGCGAGGCCACGCCGGACGCGCACTTCCGCTCCTTCCACGTCGTGTACGGCCTGACGTCTCTCGAGGTCGCGTGGTGATCGGCAGGTGACCGAGAGGTGACATCTCGCACCGGGTGACCGCATGGATGCTGCTAGCGTTCGACATGTGCGAGAGCAGCGACGTCGAGCGGACGCCCTGCGCAACTCCGACAGGATCGTCCGGGCTGCGATCACGGCGCTTCAGGAGTCCGGTACGGGTGTCCCGCTGGAGGAGATCGCGCGCCGGGCCGGCGTCGGGATCGCCACCGTCTACCGGAGGTTCGGCGACCGCGACGGCGTGATCAGGGCGTCCTTCGAGACCTACTTCGTCGAAGAGATCGAGCCGCTCGTCCTGGCCGCCCGCGACGCGGCCGACCCCAGGCAGGGGCTGGCCGAGGCGCTGGCGGCCGTGGTCGAGACGCTGGCCGCCCACCGGGCCCTGCTCGCCGCCGCCCGGGAGGCCGGCGCGTTCACGGTCGGCATCGCCGAGCGGTTCGTCGGGCCGCTCGGCGACGTGCTGGCCGCCGCCAAGGCGCGCGGGCTGATCAGGGACGACCTGCTGGTCCGCGACCTGGCGGCGATCGTGGTGATGACGCTGGCGACCGTCCAGATGAGCGCCGAGGACAGCACCGACCACCGGCGCTACCTGGCCCTCCTGCTCGACGGCACCCGCCCGTCCGACGAGCCGCTCCCCCGCCTCTCGTGCGAGGGCTTCTTCGTCAAGGACGCCCCCGGGAAGTGCGGGCCCCCTCCGTCCACGTCGTGACCGCAACGCCTGCGACGTGACCAACCACGCACGGCTCGGAATCGTCCGTCGTGTGGCGTAATGTGCAATACCCGCGTCATTGACGCCATGGCCCCAGCTTGACCAGCATGAAGTCATGAGCAAGCGGGTCGTGATCGTGATCTACGAGGGGTTCCAGCTGCTCGACCTGGCAGGGCCCGCCGACGTGTTCGCGGCCGCGGGGCTGACGGCCGGACGGCACGGCTACCAGGTGGAGGTGACCGCCCTGCGCGAGGGGCCGGTCACCGCCCTCAACGGGATCACGATCGCGGTCCGCACCCCGCTCGCCGAGCTCACCGGCCCCATCGACACGCTGGTGGTGGTGGGCGGCGTCATCACCCTGGAGGACGTGCGCGACCGGGAGCTGTCCGGGGGCGTCGCCCGGCTGGCGGCGTCGGCGCGCCGGGTCACATCGGTGTGCAGCGGGGCGCTCGTCCTGGCCGAGGCCGGGCTGCTGGACGGGCGCAGGGCCACCACCCACTGGCTGGTCGCCGACGCGCTGCGTGCCGGCTACCCGAGGGTCGAGGTCGACGCCGACCCCATCTACGTCAAGGACGGGGACGTGTGGACCTCGGCAGGGGTCACCGCGGGCGTCGACATGGCGCTGGCCCTGGTGGCCGAGGACCACGGCCACGAGCTCGCCAGGCAGGTCGCGTCCGGCCTGGTGGTCTACCTGCACCGGCCGGGCGGGCAGAGCCAGTTCAGCACGGCGATGAGCGTGGCCACGCCGCGCAGCGCGCCGCTGCGCGAGCTGCAGGCGTTCATCGACGCCAACCCCGCCGGCGACCTCAGCGTGCCCGCGCTGGCCAGGCGGGCCGGGATGAGCGAGCGGCACTTCTCGCGGGTCTTCACCGAGCAGACGGGCCTGTCGCCCGGCCGGTACGTGGAACGCAGCCGGGCCGACGCCGCCAGACGGCTGCTCGAGATCACCGACCATCCGCTCGACCGGGTGGCCAGGGAGACCGGGCTCGGCAGGCCCGAAACCCTCTACCGCGTCTTCCGCCGCGCCTGGCGGATCTCACCGGGCGACTACCGTCGCCGATTCCAGGTCAAGGAGAGCTGATCATGCATGTCGCGATTCCCCTCTATCCCCGTTTCACCGCGCTCGACGCCGTCGGCCCGTACACCGTGCTGGCCTACGCGCCCGGCATCACGGTGACGTTCGTCGCGGCCGAGCCGGGGCCTGTCACCGACGACCGGGGCACGCTCACCCTGACGGCCACGGCGGGCTACGCCGACCTGCCGCGGCCCGACGTGATCGTGGTGCCGGGCGGGGCCGGCACCCTCGACGCCCTGGACGACCAGGCGCTGGTCGACTGGATCCGCACGGCCCACGAGAGCGCCGAGTGGACCACCTCGGTGTGCACCGGCTCGCTGCTGCTGGGCGCGGCCGGGCTGCTCAAGGGCCTCAAGGCCACCACTCACTGGGCCCTCCTCGATCACCTGGCCACGTACGGGGCCGAACCGGTGCGCGAGCGCACGGTCGTGCAGGGCAGGATCGTGACGGCCGCGGGGGTCTCGGCGGGCATCGACATGGCGCTGACGCTGCTGGCCAGGACCGCCGACGAGGAGACGGCGCGGGCGGTGCAACTGGTCATCGAGTACGACCCGCAACCGCCCTTCCAGATGGACCCCGCGCTGGCGGACCGCGCCCTCAGCCTCCTCGCCTGATCCGTACGCCCGCCCGTGTGAGCGGGCGGGCGGCGCTATCGGGTGACCTGGCCCAAGAGGCGGGCGCCCGGGGCGGCCGGGGCCATGCGGGCGGTCGCTCCTGTGCCGGGCCCGGGGAGGTCCGTGCTGAAGGCGTAGACGACGACGGCTGTGGCGATCGCGCCGGTGTTCAACGCCAGCGCCGTGTCGTCGATGTTGGCGATGGTGTCGCACGCCTGGTGGTAGCAGGCGTCGTAGGGCCGGCCGGCGGTGCCGCCGAACAGCGCGGCCTCCTCCGGCGTCTTGGTGTCCTCGGCTCCGGTGAACAGGCCGCCGGACGGGATGCCGGCCTTGATGAACGGGCCGTAGTCGGAGCGGCCGTCGAAGTCGGTGCCGTTGTGGCCCTGGCCCAGGCTGTCGAAGTACGTCTCGAACAGCTTCTCGATCTCGTCCGATCCCGGCGGGCCGGCGGGGGCGCCCTGGGCGTCGGAGTTGTCGCCGTCGTAGATCTTGAGCGCGTAGTTGGGCGAGGCGATCATGTCGAAGTTGAGGTACAGCTTGATCGTGGCGAGGTCGGCGGGGGCCAGGCTGCCCACGTAGAACCGGGAGCCGAGCAGGCCCAGCTCCTCCGCGCTCCACCAGGCGAAACGCAGCCTGTTCGTGGTGTGTACCTTGCCGAGCGCCTCGGCGACGGACAGGACGGCGGCGCTGCCTGAGCCGTTGTCGTTGATGCCGGGCCCGGCCACCACGGAGTCGAGGTGCGCGCCGGCCATGACGACCTTGCCGGGGTCGCCCCACCTCGATTCGGCGATCACGTTGTGGGTGGTGCGCATCTCGCTGATCGTGTCGGTCTTGAGGCGCACCACCGTTCCGGCGGGGGCCGACAGTTCCTGGCCGACGACGAAGCTCGTCCCGACGACGGGGATGGAGACCGGCGTGCCCAGGTTGCCGCGCAGCGTCTCGGTGCGACCGGTCTGGCCCTCGTTGAAGATGATCGCGGCAGCGGCGCCGGCCGCCTGGGCGTTCTGCGCCTTGACGAGGAAATTGCAGGTGCCGCGCTGCAGCAGGGCGATGTTGCCCGGCGTGAACCCGGCGAAGTCGGCGGGCTCGCAGCCGGAGGTCGAGCCGGGCGCCGGCCCTGGTGGCAGGACCAGGTCGACGTTCTGCAGGGGCGCGGTGACCTCTCCCGGTCCGGAGTAGCTCATCGTCGCGAAGTCGCCGACCGTGGAGCCGTCGGGCGGGGTCGGGGCGTACGGCTTGGGGGCGGGCGCGGTCCGTTCCAGCTGCGCGGTGGACTTCTCCTGGTAGAACGGGAAGTTGAACGGCTGGAGCGTCACCTTGTAGCCGGCCTTCCTGAGCGTGGCGGCCACGTAGTCGCGCGAGGCGTCGTGGCCGCTGGTGCCCGCGGCGCGGGTGCCGTCGTTGCCGTCGGCGATGTCCTGCAACGCCCGCAGGTGCCGCTTGACCGCGGGCGCGGTGACGGAGCTGATCAGCTCCCTGTCCGCCGGGGTCGGGGTGGAGTCGGCGTGGGCGGCGACCGGGGTGAGGGCGAGGGGCAGGGCGAGTGCCGCGACCACCGAGAGGGCACGGGACACCCTCGCTCGCGGGACAGGGCGCATACGGGCTCCTCCATCTGGAGTCTGTTTCTCCGTCATGACGCTGAAGGGCACGGCGATCCGACAGGCACACCGGGTTCAGCGCGGTAGATCACCGATACCCCGGATGATCACGTCAGCCGCGCCCGCCGTGGCCAAGGCCGCTTCCAGGAAGATTGGCCTCCCCTTGACGCAGCCGCCGCCAGGACCGGCTACTGCGACCGATCCCTGCTCCGCTCTCCGGTGCGTGGGGACGGCAGCCGGATGTCCAGCTTCTTGTCGCGCGCGAGCCGGTCCGCCACCTCGTTGAGCCGGGTGCAGAAGTCCTTGATGTTCTGGTGGGCCTTGTTGCGCTCGGCGATGATCGCGGCGAGCAGCAGCGCGGTCAGCGCCGCGGAGCCGTTGAAGGCCTGGAGGGCGACCATGTTGAGGAAGAGGTTGTGCTGGGCGAACGGGCCGGAGTGATGCGCGGCGGAGACGATCGCCACCGTCGTCGCGATCAGCGCGCACGCCGCGGCCCCGGGGAGCTGGAAACGCAGCGCGGCCCAGATCAAGAAGGGGAAGACCAGGAAGAGCAGGTTGACGGGGCCCACGGTCGCCACCAGCGTGACGAGGAAGGTGCCCAGCAGCAGCGCCGCCCCTTCGACCCAGCGGAGCACGGGGGCGTCCCGTGGGATCCGGGTCGTGCGGCTCACGAGCAGGAGCGGCGTGACCACGAGCACGCCCATCGCGTCGCCCGTCCACCACACCGACCACGCGGGCCAGAACTCGCTGGGCCGCACCCCGCCGGCGAGCACCAGCGTGCCGGCGCCCACGGTCGCGCTGACCAGCATCCCGGCGAAGGCGCCGAGGAACACCAGGGCGAGCGCGTCACGCAGCCGATCCAGTTCGGTGCGGAAGCCCACGCGCTCGAGCAGGAGGTAGGCGCAGACCGGGGCGAGCGTGTTTCCCATGGAGATGCCCAGGATGGCGGCCATCGTCGGCCCGATCGACACGTTGACCAGGAAGGCGCCGAGGGTGATGCCCGGCCAGACACGGAGGCCGAGGAGGAGCAGGGCGGCCAGCCCGATGCCCGTCGAGGGCCACAGCGGCGTCACCTGCCCCCGGACCAGCTGTTGTTGCAGCCCCAGTTTGGCGGCCACGAAATAGGCGATGGCGACGGCGAGGATTTTCACGGCCGTCATCGCATGATCCCGTAGCCCGTAGTGGACGGCGACAGCCCTCATAGGAACACCTCCGGCCCCACCGAATCGGCGCCCGGTCAAGCGCGTACCGCAGCAACAGTCGTCTCTGCCCTCACCTGCCCGTTCAGTCGCGGGTTCCGGCCTTTGGCGTGGCACGACCGGCCCTGTTTCGAAACTAGTCATACTCCCGCCAGATGGGGCCCAACACCGGGTAATCGACATATACGTCAAAGGCGATATCGCCATAGAAAAAGGAAAGGATGCCCCGTCGCGGCGAGATTCTTTTTTATCCGGTGTGTCTCATGACGGGCCCGACAGGGCCGTCGGGAGGTCCGTCCGCCGGTCGAGAGCTTCCGCGGCCGTCCTGAGCCTGCTGATCACGTGGCTGAAGAGCGGGTTGGGGTCGGCCGTGCGGCGCACCGCGAAGACCCTGCGGACGTGGGCCGGGTTGCCGAGCTTGAACACGTGGACGTCGTGCGACTCGATCATGGCCAGTTCCGGCACGATCGCCACGCCCAGCCCCTTGCGTACCAGCTCGAAGGGCAGGTTGTAGTCGTTGGTGCGGAACAGCACGTCAGGGTGGAAGCCGCCGGCGGCGCAGATGTGGGTCAGGTTGCGCGCGGCGTCACGGCCTTCGGAGTAAGAGATCCACCGCTCGGCGGACAGCTCGCCGAACTGGATGCGCTTCCTGCCGGCCAGCCGGTGGCTCGTCGGCACCAGCACGTACAGCGGCTCCTCCAGGATCAGCGTCATGTCGAGGTCCTTGGGCAGGGTGTGCGGCACCATTCCGTACTCGAACACCACGGCCAGGTCGAGCCGCCCCTCGACGACGGCCGGGATGGTGACCTCCGGGTCGCCTTCCTCGTACCGGACGTCCACCTGGGGGCGGTCGCGCAGGAACTCGGCCAGCACGGCGGGCAGCAGCCGGAAGCCGGCCGACCAGAAGCTGCCCAGGTGCAGCCTGCCCCGGTGCGCGGTGGCGAACGAGCGCATCTCGTCCTCGGCCGCCTCCAGGTCGGCGAGCAGCCTGGCCGCCTTGCGGGCCAGCTGGGCCCCGGCCGCCGTCGGGCGCACGCTGCGCGGCGAGCGCTCGAACAGCTGGACGCCGAGGGTCCGCTCCAGCGACGAGATCTGCTGCGAGATGGCCGACGGCGTGAACCCGAGGCGCTTGGCGGCCGTTCTGAGCGAGCCGGTGACGACCACCTCGCGAACCGCCTGCAGCTGGATCGGAGTCAGCATCGGCACAACTTAACAGCACGGACCTTACGATCACCAGACCCGCTGCTCGATCGGGTGCGCGGAAGCGGGGTGTCACGCCGTACCCGCAGGTGGACCTCGAGGTCGAGGATAAGTACAGCTGAACAACCTGTGCGCGACGTATCCGTTCATCTTGCCTTCTCGCGCCCGATTCTCATCATTGGTGACTCAAGGAACGGCATTTCACCTGAAAGGGGGTGTCCTGTGGCGATGCGTTGGAAGACCGGCGTGGCCGTCGCTCTCAGCCTGGCAGGACTCCTGACCGTGGCGGCATGTGGCGGATCGGACAAGTCCGAAGCCGCGGCCCCGGCGCAGCAGAAGGACCAGGCGCTACACGACCTGCTGCCCGACAAGATCAAGCAGAGCGGCACGCTGAACGTCGCCGCGGGCCACAACTACCCGCCCCTGGTCTTCCTCGACACCGACAACAAGTCGGTCATCGGGCTGGAACCGGAGCTGATGCGGGCGATCGGCCAGATGCTGGGCGTCGAGGTGAAGTTCAGCCAGGCCAGCTTCGACAGCCTCATCGCCGGTGTCCAGGCGCGCCGCTACGACCTGGCCGTCCAGGCGATGCTGGACAAGCCGGAGCGCCGCCAGAACGTCACCTTCGTCGACTACTTCAAGACGAGCAGTTCGCTGCTCGTCCAGGAGAAGGACGCCGGCGGGATCGCCTCGCTGGACGACCTGTGCGGCAAGGTGACCGCCGTCGAGCAGGGCACCGCCCAGGCCGACGACGCCGAGCAGCAGGCCAAGAAGTGCACGGCGGCCGGCAAGCCGGCGGTCCAGGTGCTGGTCTTCCCCGACACCGTCGGCTGCCTCCAGGCGGTCTCCACCGGACGCGCCAACGTCTTCATCGGCGGCACGCCCACCATCACCTACCAGGCCGGGCAGTCCGGCGGGCGGATGAAGCAGGTCGGGCAGCCCTACCGCTTCCTGCCCTACGGAATCCTGGTCAACAAGGAGGACCAGACCCTGGTGCAGGCCGTCCAGGGGGCGCTGCAGAAGCTGATGGACAACGGCTCGTACGCGAAGATCCTGGCGAAGTGGAAGATGTCCTCCGGCGCCCTCGACAAGGCCATGGTCAACGGCGGCTCGTCGTGACCACGTCGCCCAAGGCGTTCTCCAAGGTCTTCCCCAAGACGGCGCAGCGGGGGGACGGGGCGGTCGCGATCGAGGCCGTCCCGCTCCGGCACCCGGGCCGCTGGGTGGGGTCGGCGGTGCTCGCCTTCCTGGTGATCTTCCTCCTGCAAGGGTGGGCGGCCAACCCGCGCATGCAGTGGGACGTCGTCGGTGAGTACCTCTTCTCCCCCGCCGTGCTGCAGGGGCTCGGCACCACGCTGCTGCTGACCGTGCTCGCCATGGCCGTCGGCATCGCGGGCGGAGCCGTGCTCGCCATCCTGCGGATGTCGAGCAACCCGCTGCTGTCAGGGCTGAGCGGGTTCTACATCTGGGTCTTCCGCGGCACGCCGCTGCTGGTGCAGCTGCTGTTCTGGTACTTCCTGTCGGCCGTCGTCCCGAAGATCGGGCTGGGGGTGCCGTGGGGGCCGACGTTCTTCGAGTTCGACACCAACCAGATCATCACCCAGATGACGGCCGCGGTGCTCGGGCTCGGGCTGCACGAGGCCGCCTACATGGGGGAGATCGTCCGCGCGGGCATCACCTCCGTCGACGTCGGGCAGACCGAGGCGGCGCACGCCCTGGGCATGACCCGCTTCCAGACCCTGCGGAAGATCGTCCTGCCGCAGGCCATGCGCCTCATCATCCCGCCGACGGGCAACCAGGCGGTCTCGATGCTCAAGACCACCTCGCTCGTGTTCGCGATCGCGGTGCCAGAGCTGCTCACCTCGATCCAGGGCATCTACTCCCGCAACTTCCAGCAGGTGCCGCTGCTGACGGTGGCCTGCATCTGGTACCTCGTGGCGACGACCGTACTCAACGCGGGCCAGTACTACATCGAACGCAGGTTCAACAGATGATGACAGTCGTCAGGGCCGAAGGCGTGTGCAAGCGGTACGGCACGCTCGACGTGCTCAAAGGCATCGATCTCGAGGTGCGGCAGGGAGAGGTGCTGGCCATGATCGGCCCCTCCGGGTCGGGCAAGTCCACCTTCCTGCGCTGCGTCAACCACCTGGAACGCGTCGACGCGGGCCGTCTCTACGTCCATGACCGGCTGGTCGGCTACGAGGAGCGCGGCGGGAAGATCTACGAGCTGGCCGACCACGCGGTCGCCCGGCAGCGCCGCGGCATCGGCATGGTCTTCCAGCGCTTCAACCTCTTCCCGCACATGACCGCGCTGGAGAACGTCATGGCGGCGCCGGTCCTGGTCAAGAAGGAGCCGAAGGCCGCGGTTCGCGAGCGCGCCCAGGACCTGCTCGCCCGGGTGGGGCTCGCCGACAAGGCCGGCAGCTACCCCGCGCAGCTGTCCGGCGGGCAGCAGCAACGGGTGGCCATCGCCCGCGCGCTGGCGATGCGGCCCGACCTCATGCTCTTCGACGAGCCCACCTCGGCCCTCGACCCCGAGCTCGTGGGCGAGGTGCTCGACGTCATGCGCGCGCTCGTCGAGGACGGCATGACCATGATCATTGTTACCCACGAGATGGGGTTCGCCCGCGAGGTGTGCGACACGCTGGTCTTCATGGACGGCGGCGTCGTCATCGAGTCCGGGCCGCCCGGCGACCTGCTCAACGCGCCCCAGCACGAGCGCACCCAGGCGTTCCTGAGCAAGGTCCTCTGACTCCCTAAGGAAGATCCACGTGTCCCGCGTAATCGTTCTCGGCGCCGGAGTCCTCGGCGCCTCCGTCGCCTACCACCTGGTCGAAGCCGGGGTCCAGGTCGTCGTCGTCGAAGCGGGCGGACCCGCCGCCGGCACGTCCAGCGCCACGTTCGCCATGGACGTCACCCACCTGAAGACCCCCCGCTCCTACTTCGAGCTGAACCGTCGCAGCGCCGCGCTGCACGCCACCCTGGCCGAACGGCTGGGAGGCCCGTCCTGGCGGCATCCGATGCCGGCGATCCAGTGGGGCGACGGGGAGCAGGGCCAGCGGGCGATCAGGGAGCGGGCGATCCGCCTGCAGTCCTGGGGGCACCCGTGCCGCATCGCCGACCCGTCCGAGCTGCGCGAGCTCGCGCCGGCCGTCGATCCGCGTTCCTGCACCGCCGGCGAGCTGGTCGTCCACGATCACAGCGCCTGGTACGACGCCCCGCTGTTCGTGCGGCGGCTGCTCGACAGGGCGGCCCTGCTCGGCGCCGACGTCCTGTACGGCCAGCGGGTCACCGCCCTGCTGCGCGACGGTGACCGCGTGGTGGGCGCCGAGACCGCGACCCGCCGGTGGACGGCCGACTGGGTGGTGAACTGCACCGGCCCGGACGCCGACCGCATCGCCGCCCTCGCCGGCACCGGGCTGCCCATGACCCGCATCCCGGGCCTGGTCGGAGAGAGCACCCCCGTGCCCGACGCGCGGCTGGGCGCCATCCTCGCCACTCCTGAGGTGGACCTGCGGCCCTCGCCCGGCGACCGGATCTGCTCGATCTCCTGGCCCGTGGACGCGCTGCTGCCCGCCGAAGGCGCGGCCGAAGCGGACAGCGGCCTGGAGGAGCGTCTGCACGCCAGCGGGCAGCGGGTCATCCCCGCGCTGCGCGAGGCCCGGATGGCGGGGGTCCGCCTCGGCATCCGGCCGGTGCCGGTCGACGGGCTGCCGCTGGTCGGCGTCGACCCGCGGGCGCCGGGTCTCTACAGCGTCGTGACCCATAGCGGAGTGAACCTCGCGCCCGAGCTCGGCCGCCTGGCCGCCGAGGAGATCACCACGGGTGGCGAGAGCGCCGACCTCGGCGGGTACCGCGTGACGCGGGACACGGCGGCGGCGGTGCAGGACGAGAGCCTGTCGGTGATGACGTCCCGCTGACCCGCCTGTAGGCCCCGCACCCTCTCGGCGCGGCCTTCCGCCCCTCGCGCATCCGGCGCGGCATGCCGGGCGACCCACGGAACCGGGTCGCCCGGCATCGGCATTTGAGTTTCGGCGCCTCGCACCGCTAGTGTTCCCAGCCACAACCGGACTATAGTCCGATTAGCGAGAGGCTGCCACATGACCATGCTCATTTCCAGGGACGAGTTGAAGCAGGCGATCGACGCCAGGACCGTGACCGTCGTCGACGCCCTCGGCGGCACGTACCACGCCGAGCAGCACCTGCCGGGCGCGGTCGCGCTCACCCCGTCCGACGTCGACGCCCTGGCCTCGACCGTGCTGCCGGACCGGGACGCCGCCATCGTCACCTACTGCTCCAACCCCGCCTGCCCCAACAGCGGGCAGGTCGCCGACCGGCTCACCGCGCTCGGGTACTCGAACGTCCGCAAGTACCGGGAGGGCATCGAGGACTGGACGCAGGCCGGGCTGCCGGTCGAGTCCGCCTGAGCCGGCGGGCGCGGGGAGGGCGCACCGTCGCCCTCCCCCTCGCCTCACGAAAAGTTCATCCAGCACAAAGGACGCACCAAGGGGCGAGGACCTCAGTCCTTCGCCAGCGCTGCGAGGATGCGGTCCTCGGTCACCTCGGGGCCGGTGAGCTGGTCACTGATCGCGCCGTCACGCAGCACGACCACGCTGTCGCAGTTCTCCACCAGCTCGCCCACATCGGACGAGATCAGCAGGATCGCCAGCCCGTCGACGGCCAGCTCGTCCAGCAGCGACTGCATCTCGATCTTGGTGGCCACGTCGACGCCCCGGGTCGGCTCGTCGAGGAGCAGCACCTTGGGGTGCATGGCCAGCCAGCGGGCCAGCAGCACCTTCTGCTGGTTGCCTCCCGACAGTTCACCGGCGGGCTGCCGGGGGGAGACGGCCTTGATGCCGAGCCGCTTCATGAAGGTGGCGACGATGCCGTCCACCTGCGCGTCGGACACGATGCCCGCCCGCGACAGACGCGGGAGCGCGGCCAGCGCGATGTTGTCGCGTACCGAAAGCGTCGGCACGATCCCCTCGGTCTTCCTGTTCTCCGGCACCAGCCCGACCCCGGCGCGGATCGCGCTCCTGATCGACCACTTGCGTGCCGCCGCGCCCGACACCATCACCTGGCCCGCGTCGACCGGCAGGACGCCCGCGATCGCCCGCGCCGTCTCGCTACGGCCCGCGCCGAGCAGCCCGCCGAGACCGACCACCTCACCCGCGCGCATCGCCAGCGACACCCCGTCGAGCACGTGGTGGCGGGTCAGCCCCTTCGCCTCCAGCACCGGCAGGTCCGCGGGCTCGTCGGGCTCCCCGGCCTCGACCGGCGCCTCGACGGGGTGGAAGGTCCTGCCCAGCATCAGCGAGACCAGCCTGAGCCGGTCGAGCCCCGCCAGCGGTCCCGTGTGGACGACGCGGCCGTCACGCAGCACCGTGACCCGGTCGCAGACCTCGTAGAGCTCCTCCAGCCGGTGGGTGACGTAGACGACCGCCCGGCCCTCGTCGCGAAGCCGAGCCACGGCCCCGAACAGCGTCTCCAGCTCGGCGTGCTCCAGCGCCGACGTGGGCTCGTCCATGATCACGAGTTTGGCGTCGGCGGAGGCGGCCCTGGCGAGCGCCACGAGCTGCCGCGCGCCCTCACCCAGCGAGCCCAACGGCCGGCGGACGTCGGCGCGCAGGCCGTACGCCGAGAGCGTCTGCTCGGCGCGGGCGTTGACGGCCCCGAAGTCGATCAGCCCGAGCCTGCCGCGCGGCTCCCTGCCGAGCAGCAGGTTGCGGGCGATGCTCATGGTCGGGACGAGGTTCGTCTCCTGGTGGATCGTGGCGACACCCGTGCGCCTGGCGTCGGCGGGCGTGCCGAACCTGACGGGCTCGCCCAGGAAGCGCAGCTCACCCGCGTCCGGCTGGTAGACGCCGGAGAGCACCTTCACCAGCGTCGACTTGCCCGCGCCGTTGCCGCCGACCAGGGCGTGCACCTCGCCCGGACGCACGGACAGGGTGACGTGGTCGAGCGCGGTCACGCCCTGGAAGGTCTTGAGAACTCCTGCCACCTGTAGCACCGTTGCCTCCGCCTCGATCGTGGTCGCGACAGGAAACAATTCAGTAACAGAAATGTCACATTCGATCAGATCTGAGCGACGTGCAGCCGGACGCCCCGGGCGCCGAGATCGTCGAGCACGTCGCGGGGCGCGGCGTCGTCGGTGACGAGGTGGGCGATCTGCTCGGCCGCGACCGTCTGCACCATCGTGTCGATGCCGATCTTGGTGTGGTCGGCCAGCACCACGACCTCCTCCGCGGCGGCGGCCAGTGCTCGATCCACGCCCGCCACCTGCATGTTCGGCGTCGACAGGCCACGCTCGGCGCTGAGCCCGTTGCCCGAGACGAACGCCCTGCGGACCCGCAGCCCCGCCAGCGAACGCTCGGCCGCGCTGCCGACCAGGGCCAGGATCGGCCCGCGCAGCGTGCCTCCGGTCAGCATCACCTCGACCCGCGGCGAACCCGCGAGCACCTGCGCCACCAGCAGCGAGTTGGTCACGACGGCCAGCTCGGAGTACCTGGTCAGGCGGCGGGCGAACTCCATGGTGGTGGTGCCGGGGCCGACCACGATCGCGTCGCCGTCCTCGACCAGGACCGCGGCCAGATCGGCGATCGCGGCCTTCTCCGCCGACTCCAGCGACACCTTGTGGGTGTATCCGGCCTCGCGGGACAGCTCGCCCGGCAGCGTGGCGCCGCCGTGGTGGCGGTTGAGCAGCCCCTCCGACTCCAGCGCGCGCAGGTCGCGGCGGACGGTCACCTCGGAGGAGTGGACGGCCTGGGCGAGCTCGCGCAGCGACACCGCGCCGTTGGCGCGCACCAGCTCGAGGATGCGCTGCCTGCGTTCCGCGGCGAACACGGGCCTGCGGCCGTCGCTCTGCGTGTCGCTCACGTCCCGATCATAGACGAGCGGCCAAGTTCGGTTCACCTCTGACCGAATCAGAACGAATCTGATCGGAAGTCTTGACCGCCTCGGTCCGCAGGTGCTTTTTTTGGACACGGACGGGGTCAATTTTTGTCCGATCCTGATCGAAGGGCCTGCCATGCGCATTCCCGCCGCCGCCTGCGCGATCGCCGTCGTCTTATCCCTGCTCGTCGCCCCGGCCCGCCCGAGCTCGGCCGAGGAGAAGCCGGCGAGCGTCCTGGACCACGGCTCGTACCTCGCGGGGTTCAACGACCCCGGCTGGTACGAGGCCAACATCCCGTTCGTGGACCTGCCGGACCGGCAGATCCAGGAGGTGTACTACTACCGCTGGCGGGTGTGGAAGGAGCACCTGCGCTACACCAACCCGGCTGACGGGTGGGTGCTGACCGAGTTCCTCGACTGCTGCGGCTACGCCGCGCCGTACCAGGCCATCAACGCGGCGGCCGGGCACCACATCTACGAGGGACGGTGGGTGCGGGACCGGCGCTACCTCGACGACTACGTCCGGTTCTGGCTGACCGGCCCCGGCCAGGGCAGGCAGCAGGTCAACCCGAACGCCCCCGACTGGGCGCACGAGTACAGCTTCTGGGCCGCCGACGCCGTCCACGCCAGGGCCGAGATCACCGGTGACTGGGCCTCCGCCAAGCGGCTGCTGCCCGCGCTGATCAGGCAGTACGACGGGTGGCAGGGCCAGTTCGACGCCCAGAGCGGGCTGTACTGGCAGCTGCCCGTGTGGGACGCCAAGGAGCTGTCACCGGCGTCCTACCAGAGCAGCGACACCTTCGGCGGCGTCAGGACGCTCCGCCCGTCGATCAACGCCTACCAGTACGGTGACGCGGTGGCGATCAGCCGCATCGCCGCGATGACAGGCGACGGCACCACGGCCCGCCGGTTCGCCGAACGCGCGGCCACGCTGAAGCGGAACACGATCGACCGGCTCTGGGACGCCCGCAGGACGTTCTTCTACGACGTCGTCCAGGAGGACAACCCCGGCCTGGACAAGCTCGACACCCGGGAGGACGTCGGATTCGTGCCGTGGCAGTTCCACCTGCCCGACCCGGCCCAGTCGGCCGCCTGGCAGCAGCTCCTCGACCCGCAGGGATTCGCCGCGCCCTACGGGCCGACGACCGTGGAGCGCCGCAGCCGGTGGTTCATGCACGAGGCGTCGCAGGGCTGCTGCCGGTGGACCGGGCCGAGCTGGCCGTACACCACCGCCCAGGTGCTCACGGGGATGGGCAACCTGCTGACCGACTACCCGGCCCAGCCGTACGTGTCGAAGGACGACTACTACCGGCAGCTGCGCACCTACGCGCTGACCCAGTACCGCGACGGCAAGCCGTACGTGGCCGAGGCGCACCACCCGGACGAGGACCGGTGGCTCTACGACGGCCGCGACCACAGCGAGGACTACCTGCACTCCACCTACACCGACCTGGTCCTGTCGGGTCTGCTCGGGCTGCGCGGCGAGGAGGGCGCCACGCTCCGGCTGGCGCCGCTGGTGCCGGCGGCCTGGGACCACTTCGCCGTCGAGAACGTCCCCTACCACGGGCATGACCTGACCGTGCTGTGGGACCGCGACGGCTCTCACTACGGCAGGGGCGCCGGCCTGCGCGTCTACGTGGACGGCTCGCTGGTGCGGCGGGCCGACTCGGTGCGCCCGATGACGATTCCGGTCGGCCCGGCGCGCGAGCATGCCACCGGGCAGGCCACCGGGCGGCTGGTCAACGACGCCGCCAACCCGCTGCGCACCGGCTTCCCGAAGCCCATCGCCTCCTTCACCTCCCGCTACGACAACGAGTGGAACGGCATCGACGGCAAGGTCTGGTTCGACGAGGTGCCGCAGAACACCCGCTGGACCAACTACACCTCGCCCAACACCGAGGACTACTACGGCGTCGACTTCGGCGACCCCACCCGGGTCGGCGACATCAGCTGGTACGGCTACGACGACGGCGGTGGAGTGCGGACCGCCACCGCCTACCGGCTGCAGCACTGGACCGGCACCGCCTGGCAGGACGTCCCCGGCCAGGTCCGCTCGCCGGACAAGCCCGTCGGCAACGGACTGAACCGGATCACCTTCCCCGAGATCACCACCAGCCGGGTGCGGTTGCTGTTCGGTGACGAGCCGGTCGGCGTGGTCGAGCTGCAGGCGTGGAGCCGCTCCAGCGACGCCATGACGCTGACGGCCACTCCGGGGAAGGTCGTCGCAGGCGGCACCGGAACCGTGACGACCACGCTGGTGAACCAGGGGCATCCGGCGAGAGACGTGGCGGTCCGGCTCACCCTGCCCGCCGGATGGACGGCCAGGCCGCTGACCAGTGCGTCCCTGGACCGGCTCAAGCCGGGCGGCGAGCTGGTCACGCGCTGGTCGGTGACGCCGCCGGCCGACGCGAGCCCTTGCCAACAGGCGGCTCTGACCGCCGAGGCGGACTACACGGCCGGAACCAGGCAGACGACCCGGACGCGGGCCTCCCTCGACGTGACCACGGCCGAGCCGCGCGGGCTGCGCGGCGAGTACTACCTCGCCTCCGCACCGGGGAGGTTCGACTTCGCCGAACTCAAGGCCACCGTCGTGGATCCGGCCATCGACTTCGCCGACCTGAACCCGGTGTTCGACAGGCTCACAGGCAGGCAGGACGACGTCACCGTCAGGTGGACCGGGCAGCTTGCCGCTGACCGCACCGGCGACCACACCTTCTCCATGATCGGCGACAACGGCTTCCGCCTGTGGGTGGACGGCAGGCTCGTCATCGACCACTGGGTGGACGACTGGGACGTCGAGCAGACCGGCTCCCCCGTCCGCCTCGAAGCCGGCAGGAACTACGACATCAAGATCGAATACTTCGAGCACTACGGCGGCGCCCACCTGCGGCTGCGCTGGCAGCCTCCGGGCTCCGCCAAGGAGACCGTCCCGGCTTGTTCCTTCCATCCCCCAGCGTGAAAGGACCCTTCGTGCGCAAGACGCTCGCGGTGCTGATCACCGTGCTCCTGACCGCCTTATGGCAGGCGCCCGCCCAGTCCGATGCGCAGTCCGATGCGCAGTCCGCCGTCGAGCGGCACGGGCTGCGTGGCGACTACTACCTCGCCTCGGCTCCCGGCAGGTTCGACTTCGGCGAGCTGAAGGCCAGCGTCGTCGACCCGAGCCTCGACCTGCCCGACCTGAACCCCGCGCTCAAACTGCTGACCGGACGGGACGACGACGTCACCGTGCGATGGACGGGGCAGATCCAGCCCAGGTACTCCGAGACGTACACGTTCTCGATCATCGGCGACAACGGGTTCCGGCTCTGGGTGGACGGCCGGCCTGTGATCGACCACTGGGTCGACGACTGGGACAGGGAGCAGGTCGGCACCCCGATCTCCCTCGAAGCCGGGAAGAAGTACGACATCAAGGTGGAGTACTTCGAGCACTTCGGCGGGGCGAACCTGAGGCTGCGGTGGCAGAGCACGAGCCAGCCGAAGGAGATCGTTCCTGGCGAGGCGTTCACGGTGCCCGACGGCTTCGACCCGCCCGGTCCGGCGGACGCGCGGGTGAACGCCGCCGGCGACGTCGCCACGCTGACGTTCGGCAAGCCGCTGGGCGCGCTGCCCGCCAACCTGACCGAGCACCTGGCCCTCACCGTCGCCGGAACGAAGTGGCCCGTAACCTCCGCAGTCCTGAAAAATCAGGACAAGGTGGAGTTGAGGCTGGGGTATGCGGTTCCCGCCAAGGCCGGTAGCACGCTGAGGGCGGCCTACGACGGGCAGGGCGGGTTCAGCCACGCCGACGGCACGCCGGTCGAGGCCTTCCCCTACGCGTTCGTGCTGAACGAGTCCACCTACGTCCTGCAGACCCGCTGGTCCAAGGAGGTGGACCCGGCCAACCCGCTGCCCGAGTATCCCCGTCCGCAACTCGTCAGAGAGCAGTGGCGCAGCCTCAACGGCACCTGGCAGTTCGCCGCGGCCAAGCCGGACGAGGCCGCCCCGATCGGCCGCGACCTGGCCGAGCGCATCGTCGTGCCGTACCCGGTCGAGTCGCAGCTCTCCGGGATCGGCAGGCACGAGGAGCGCATGTGGTACCGCCGGACGTTCGAGGTGCCACGCTCGTGGCGCGGCGAGCGCGTCCTGCTGCACCTGGACGCCGTGGACTGGCAGTCCACGATCTACGTGAACGGCCGGCAGGTCGGCACGCACAAGGGCGGCTACGGCCGGATCAGCGTGGACGTGACCGACACGCTCAAGCGGGGCGGCCGGCAGGAGCTCGTCGTCGGCGTCACCGACCCGACCGACAGCGGCAGCCAGCCCATCGGCAAGCAGCGGCTCAGCCCCAACGGCATCTGGTACACCGCGAACTCCGGCATCTGGCAGAGCGTCTGGATGGAGCCCGTCGCGAAGGAGCACATCGACCGCGTCGACACCGTGCCGGACGTCGCCGGCCAGGCCCTGCGGGTCACCGTCAGGGGCTCCTCCGGCACCGCGACCGTGACCGCCCGCGACGGCCGCCGCGTCGTCGGCACGGTCACCGGCGCCGTGGGCGCCGAGCTCAGGCTGCCGGTGCCGAACCCCAAGCTGTGGTCGCCGGACAAGCCGTTCCTCTACGACCTGACAGTCAAGCTGAAGAAGGACGAAATCTCGTCCTATTTCGGGATGCGCAGCGTCTCTGTGCAGAACAACCGGATGCTGTTGAACGGGCAGCCCGTCTTCCAGCTCGGCCCGCTCGACCAGGGCTTCTGGCCGGACGGCATCTACACCGCCCCGACCGACGAGGCCCAGCGCTACGACCTGGAGCAGACCAGGAAGCTCGGCTTCAACACCGTGCGCAAGCACGTCAAGGTCGAGAACGACCGCTGGTACTACCACGCCGACCGCCTCGGCCTGCTCGTCTGGCAGGACATGCCCGCCGCGTTCAGCACCGCCGACAGGCCCCAGTTCGAGGCCGAGCTGCGCGAGCTGGTCGACCAGCACCGCAGCAGCCCGTCGATCATCATGTGGGTGCCCTTCAACGAGGGCTGGGGGCAGTACGACCAGGCCCGCATCGCCGACCTGGTCAAGAGCTGGGACCCGTCGCGGCTGGTCGACAACATGAGCGGGGTCAACTGTTGCGGAGCCGTGGACGGCGGCAACGGCGACGTCCAGGACTTCCACATCTACCCGGGCCCCGGCACCCCCGGCAAACCCACCGGCACCAGGGCGGTCGTCCTCGGCGAGTACGGCGGCCTGGGCCTGCCGCTCATCGGCCACACCTGGTCGGGCGGCGGCTGGGGGTACGCGGTCGAACCCGACCCCGCGGCCCTCACCAACCGCTACGTCGACATGGCCAAGGCCCTGGAGCGGCTGCGCTCCTGCGATGGGCTCAGCGCCGCCATCTACACCCAGACCACCGACGTCGAGACCGAGCTCAACGGCCTGATGACCTACGACAGAGCCGTCACCAAGCCCGACGTGCAGCGGGTGCGCGACGCGAACCAGGCGCTCACCGGCAAGCCTGCCTCGCCCTGCGCCTGATAGGAAAGGAACAGCTATGCCCCCCTCCATCCGGACGGCGTCGTTAGCGCTGGCCGTCCTCCTCACCGCCTCCGCGTGCGCCAAGTCGGAGGAGCCGCAGAGCGCGCCCGCCGCCACCAGCACGGCCGGGAAGCAGGTCGTGCAGACGCCCAGCGGCTCGGCCGGGCCCACCTGCACCCTGCAGCAGTTCGGCGGCACCACGTTCGACCTCAAGACGGCCACCGTCGGCTTCTCCCAGTCGGAGAAGGAGGCCAACCCGTTCCGCATCGCCGAGACCAAGTCGATCAAGGACGAGGCCGCCAAGCTCGGCATCGCCGACCTCAAGGTCACCAACGCCCAGTCGCAGTTCTCCAAGCAGATCACCGACGTGCAGCAGCTCATCGCCCAAGGCGTGAAGCTGCTGGTCATCGCGCCGCTGAACTCCGACGGCTGGGAGCCGGTGCTCCAGCAGGCGGCGGCCAAGAAGATCCCGATCATCACGGTGGACAGGAAGATCAACGCCAAGCCGTGCGGCGACTACCTGACGTTCATCGGCTCCGACTTCTACGAGCAGGGCAAGCGAGCCGCCGACCGCATGATCGACGCCCTGTCGAGCAAGGGCAAGGTCGCCATCCTGCTCGGCGCGCCCGGCAACAACGTCACCACCGAGCGGACGAACGGCTTCAAGGACCGGATCAAGGAGAAGGCACCGGATATCCAGATCTCCTTCGAGCAGACCGGCGAATTCGCCCGCGAGAAGGGGCAGCAGGTCACCGAGCAGCTCATCCAGTCCAACCCCGACATCAACGGCATCTACGCCGAGAACGACGAGATGGCGCTCGGCGCCGTCACGGCGCTGAAGGGCGCGGGCAAGGAGCCCGGCACCATCAAGATCGTGTCGGTGGACGGCACCCGCAGCGCCGTCCAGGGCATCGCCGACGGCTGGCTGCACGCGGTCATCGAGTCGAACCCCCGCTTCGGCCCGCTGGCCTTCGAGACCGCCCAGAAGTTCCTCGACGGCCAGCCCATCCCCGACAAGGTCGTCATCTCCGACCGCGACTACGACACCGGCAACGCCAAGGACTCCCTCGGTGAGGCGTACTGACTTGGCCGGCTCGGAACCGGTTCTCGAGGCCGACGGGATCAGCAAGCGCTTCCCCGGCGTGCTCGCTCTCGACGGCGTGTCCCTCGCCCTTCACCCGGGCGAGGTGCACGCCCTCGTGGGGGAGAACGGCGCGGGCAAGTCGACGCTGATCAAGGTCTTCACCGGCGTGTACCAACCGGACGGCGGCGAGCTGCGCTATCAGGGCCGGCCCGCCGCCTTCGGCACTCCGATGGAGGCACAGCGCGCCGGGATCTCCACCATCTACCAGGAGGTCAACCTCGTCCCGATGATGAGCGTGGCGCGCAACCTGCTGCTCGGGCGCGAGCCGCGGGGCCGCTTCGGCGTCATCGACGCCGCGCGGATGTACGGCGAGGCGGAACGCGTCCTCGCCGGGTACGGGGTCGAGACCGACGTCAGACGGCCACTGCGGAGCCTCGGCGTCGGGGCCCAGCAGATGGTCGCCCTGGCCAGGGCCGTGTCGACCGACGCGCGGGCGGTCATCATGGACGAGCCCACCTCGTCCCTCGAACCGCGCGAGGTCGAGACGCTCTTCGGGGTGATCAGACGGCTGCGTGACGGCGGGATCGCGGTCATGTACGTCAGCCACCGGCTCGACGAGCTGTACCAGGTGTGCGACCGGGTCACGGTGCTGCGGGACGGCCGGGTCGCGCACACCGGGCCGCTCGCCCCGCTGGAGAGGCTGAAGCTCATCTCGCTCATGCTGGGACGCGACCTGAGCGAGGTGCGCTCGGAGGGGATGACCCGGTTCTCGCGCGAGCGCCACCGCGCCGTCGGCTCCGCGGACGGGCTCGTCCCGCCGGTGGTCGAGGCCCGCGGGCTGACCCGGCAGCACGTCCTCGACGGGGTGGACGTCTCGGTCAGGCCGGGCGAGGTCGTCGGGCTCGGCGGGCTGCTCGGCGCGGGCCGTACCGAGACGGCCAAGGCGATCGTCGGAGCGATGCCGCTGGACGGCGGGCAGGTGCTGGTGGCCGGGCTGCCGCTGCGCAGCGGCTCCACGACGGCGGCGATCCGGGCGGGCGTCAGCCTGCTGCCCGAGGACCGCAAGGCGGAGGGGATCATCCCGACGTTGTCCGTGCGGGAGAACATCGCGCTGGCCGCGCTGCCGTCCCTGGGCACGGCGGGCGTGGTGTCCGACGCGAAGATCGACCGGGTCGTCGAGATCTTCATGCGGAGGCTGAGGATCAAGGCGGCCTCGCCGCACCAGCTCGTCTCGGAGCTGTCCGGCGGCAACCAGCAGAAGGTGCTGCTGGCCCGCTGGCTCGCCGTCCGGCCCAAGGTGCTGCTGCTCGACGAGCCCACGCGCGGCATCGACGTCGGCGCCAAGGCCGAGGTGCAGGCACTGATCGACGAACTGGCCGAGGAGGGGCTCGGCGTGCTGCTGATCTCCTCCGACCTGGAGGAACTGGTCGAGGGCGCCGACCGGATCCTCGTGCTGCGCGAGGGCGCGGTCGCCGGCGAGCTGTCCGGCGACGACGTGACCGAGGAGAGGATCATGGCAACGATCGCGGAGCAGTCCGATGGCTGAACGGGTCTTCCGCTGGGTGCAGGACTATGGCGTGTACGCCGCGGTGCTGGTGCTGCTGCTGTTCAACGTGCTGTTCACGCCGCACTTCATGGACGCGTCCAACTTCCGCACCCAGCTCGTCCAGGTCACGCCCATCGTGATCGTCTCGCTCGGCATGGCACTGGTGATCGGCACACAGGGCATCGACCTGTCCGTCGGCTCCGTCATGGCGCTCGCAGCCGCCCTCGTCGTGCTCTACCTGGGTTACGGCTGGCCGCCCGCGTTGATCGTGGCCGTGATCGGCGGAGGTGTCGTCGGGGCGGCGGGCGGGGCGCTGGTCGCCTATGTCGGGATGCAGCCGATCGTGGCCACGCTGGCGCTGCTGGTCGGGGTGCGCGGCCTGGCGAACATGCTCGTGCCCCAGCTCGTCGAGTTCAGGAACCCGGACCTGATCGCGCTGGGCAGCAGCTCGGTGGCCGGGATCCCGGTCATCGTGGTGATCGCGGCGGCGCTGACGCTGGTGATGCTGTTCGTGGTGCGGCGCACCACCTTCGGCAGGCAGGTCGTCGCGATCGGCGGCAACCGGTCGGCGAGCGAGCTGTCGGGGCTGCCGGTGAAGCGGGTTCTGCTGCTCGTCTACGTCATCTCCGGGCTGCTGGCCGCGCTCGCGGGCGTGCTGGCCACGGCCCGGCTGCAGGCCAGTGACCCGACCTCGCTCGGGCTGTTCATCGAGCTGTCGGCGATCACCGCCGTCGTGGTCGGCGGGACGCCGCTGACCGGGGGACGGATCAGGGTGCTCAGCACCGTCATGGGCGCGCTGCTCATGCAGTTGCTGTCGGCGACGTTGATCAAGCACAACCTGCCGCAGTCGTGGACCCAGATGGTCCAGGCGGTCATCATCCTGGCCGCCGTCTACGCGACGAGGGAGCGTGGCACCCGATGACCGTCACACGTGAGCAGGTGAGTCGCCTGCTGCAGCAGCACGGCGCGCTCATGGTGCTGGCCCTGCTGGTGCTCGTGGGCAGCCTGGCCTTCGACTCGTTCGCCACGGCGGGTAACGCTGCCAGCGTCGTGGTCTCGTCCTCGTTCCTGGCGATCATCGCGATCGGGATGACGTTCGTCATCATCAGCGGCGGGATCGACCTGTCGGTGGGGTCGCTGTTCGTCCTGGGCGGCGTGCTGGCGGCCTACGGCTCGCAGTACGGCCTGCTCGTCGCGCTGGCGCTGCCGCTGGCGGCCTGCGGCGTCGTCGGCCTCGTCCAAGGCTTGATCATCGCCCGCACCGGGATGGCGCCTTTTATCGTGACATTGGCTGGTTTATTGGGTGTCCGAGGTCTGATGCTTGCCCTCTCGGACGAAGGTGCCACCACCTCCTTGGTGAAGAATCCTGCTTTCGCCGCCCTTGGGCAGAGTGGGGTGCTCGGTCTCACCTACCCCGTCTACATCACCGCGTCACTGGCGCTGGCGGCGATGGTGCTGCTGCAACGGACCGGCTTCGGCCAGAACGTCTACGCCATCGGCGGCAACGAGCAGGCGGCGGCCCTCATGGGCGTCCCTGTCGCCCGCACCAAGGTGTCGGTGTACGTCATGTCGGCCCTGCTCGCGGGCCTGGCCGGGGCGCTGAACGCCGCCCGGCTGTCCTCGGGCGTCACCATCCTCGGCATCGGCCTCGAACTGGACGTCATCGCCGCCGTGGTCATCGGCGGCACCCTGCTGACCGGAGGAGCGGGAGGCATCACGGGGACGGTGGCGGGGGTGCTGCTGCTCGGGGTGATCCAGAGCTTGATCAACCAGGTGGGCAACCTGACGTCGGCCTTCCAGCAGGTGGTGAGCGGCGCCTTTCTGGCGCTGGTGGTGCTGGCGCAGCGGCTGCTCAGCAAGGCACAGCGGCTGTCGTGACAGGCGAACGGGCCCCGGGAGACTCCCGGGGCTCGTTCGTGGTGGCTGCCGTCACCGTCCCGCGCTCGGCGAGGTGACGGGCACGGCCGATCCGGCCGGCTGCGGACGCCCGGCTAGTGGCCCATCACCGGCCTGGCGCCGGCGGCGGGGATCGGCAGGTGCTCACGGATGAGCAGCCAGCTCGCGGCCAGCACCCACAGCGCCGTGAGCACTCCGGGGAGCACCCCCACCAGCAGGCTGTCCGGCCCGAACACACCTCCCACGCTTCCCACCGCGAACGCGGCCAGCAGCTGGATCACGGCGACGACGATGGCGCACCACGCCATCCACATCGGGAACACGTGGGTGCGCATGATGGCGGCGGCCGTGGCGCCGAACGTCGCCGCCACGGCGATGCCGGAGATCGCCCCCATCACCGTCACGGCGGTGTACGGCCCGCCCGCGAGGGCCATGAGCGCCCGGTGCGCGGTCACGGTGTAGGTCATGGCCGCGAGCAGCGAGACCCCGATGAACCCCAGCGCGGCGAGCAGCACGTAGCCGGCCAGGACCATCGCGGGCGTGTCGCTGACCTCGTCGGCCCGCCGGAAGGCGGTGGCCATGGCGATGCCGAACCACAGGAACAGCATCGTGGCTATGCCGAGGAGCAACGACCCGAGCAGGATCTGGGCCCGGTACTGGAGCAGGTACCCGGCGATCGTCGTGGACGACTCCATGACCTTCGGAGCGTTTCCCATCACCAGCCGCCCAATGATCGCGACCACGATCGCGGCGATGCCTGCCATGCCGCCCCATCGGAGCTCGTGACTCTCCTTCACCTTCACGAGAATCACCCCCAAAGAGTACGATTCGGACATCTACCATGATCCGTCATGCCTGCAGTCGCTCCTAGGGTCAAACGTCACATTTTGCGAAATTTGTCATTGCTTTCCCACCGGCCCGCCTGGGGCCTGCGAGCGCTCGCGCCACACACGGCGGCACCGGCGTCTCGCGGTGAGAGGAAGCTTTAGCCCTCCTTTGGCGTGCCCTCATCCGTTGCCGGGCACAGCCACGCCGGGCGCGTCCCTCCTGCCCCCGGTCGCGAACGCGCCCGGGATCGCCACAGGACAGGGGGCTTCACCGCATGGCTAGGCAGACCGTCGCGGAGCAGTTCGTCGACACCCTCACGCGGGCCGGGGTCAAGCGGCTGTACGGCGTCGTCGGTGACAGCCTCAACCCCGTCACCGATGCCGTCCGCCGCAGCCCCGCGATCGAGTGGGTCCAGGTGCGGCACGAGGAGACCGCCGCCTTCGCGGCGGGAGCGGAGGCGCAGCTGTCGGGACGCCTCACCGCGTGCGCGGGCAGCTGCGGGCCCGGCCATCTCCACCTGATCAACGGCCTGTACGACGCCCACCGGAGCATGGCGCCCGTGCTGGCCCTGGCCGCGCACATCCCCAGCGCCGAGATCGGCACCGTCTACTTCCAGGAGACCCACCCGGACCGGCTGTTCGCCGAGTGCAGCCACTACTCGGAGCTGATCTCGCATCCGGACCAGATGCCGCGGGTCCTGCAGACGGCGATCCAGCACGCGGTCGGCCGCTCGGGCGTGGCCGTGGTGAGCATGTCGGGCGACACCGCCGGGCAGGACGCGCCGCAGGTGACCACCGAGCTGGCGATGGCCACCCGGCGGCCCGCCGTCCGTCCGGCCGATGACGAGGTCGCCGCGCTGGCCCGCATGATCGACGAGGCCGAGAAGGTCACGCTGTTCTGCGGCAGCGGGACGGCCGGCGCCCACCCGGAGGTCATGGCGCTCGCCGAGCGGATCAAGTCGCCGGTCGGGCACGCGCTGCGCGGCAAGGAGTGGATCCAGTACGACAACCCGTTCGACGTCGGCATGTCGGGGCTGCTCGGGTACGGCGCCGCCTACGACGCGATGCACGAGGCGGACCTGCTCCTCCTGCTGGGCACGGACTTCCCGTACGCCGCCTTCCTGCCCGATGACGTGTCCATCGTCCAGGTGGACGTGCGGGCCGAGCACCTGGGCCGCCGGTCCAAGCTCGACCTGGCCATCTGGGGGGACGTCCGGGAGACGCTGCGCGCGCTCATCCCCCAGGTACGGGAGAAGGGCGAGCGCCGCTTCCTCGACCGGATGCTGAAGAAGCACGCCGACGCGCTGGAGGGGGTCGTCGCGGCGTACACGCGCAACGTCGAGCGGCAGCGGCCGATCCATCCGGAGTACGTCGCCGCGCTCCTCGACGAGGAGGCCGCCGACGACGCGATCTTCACCGTCGACACCGGCATGTGCAACATCTGGGCGGCGCGCTACCTGACCCCGAACGGCCGCCGCCGGGTCATCGGCTCCTTCAACCACGGGTCGATGGCCAACGCGATGCCCCAGGCGATCGGCGCGCAGCTGCTCGACCGTGGCCGTCAGGTCGTCTCCATGTCCGGCGACGGCGGTTTCTCGATGCTGATGGGCGACTTCCTCACCCTGGTGCAGTACGACCTTCCGGTCAAAGTGGTGGTCTTCAACAACTCGTCGCTCGGCATGGTGGAGCTGGAGATGCTGGTGGCGGGGATGCCGCCGCACGCCACGTCCTACCCGCACACCGACTACGCGGCGATCGCCCGCGCGGCCGGGGCGCACGGCGTCCGGGTCGAGGACCCCAGAGACGTGCGGGACGCGCTGCGCGAGACGCTGGACCACCGGGGCCCGGCGCTCCTCGACGTCGTCACCGACCCGAACGCGCTGTCCATGCCGCCCCGCATCACCCGCCAGCAGCTGACCGGCTTCGCCGTGTCGACCAGCAAGATCGTGCTCAACGGCGGAGTCGGACGGATGGTCCAGCTCGCCCGCGCCAACCTGCGCAACATCCCACGCCCCTGACCGTTCCGCCCTCGGCCGTTCCGCCCTCGGCGGGGCACCGCGTCACGCCTAGCGAAGCTCCGACCGCCGAAGGGGCTAGCGCGTGACAGCGCGGAGGGTGGCCGCGTACGCGCGGGGGTGGGTGGTGTTGCCGTTGTGGCCGCCCGGGAACTCCACCAGGTCGGCGCCGACCAGCGCGGCCAGTTCCTCGGCGCAGCGGTGGTCGAAGACGGCGTGCGGGGTGGCGCGTCCCACGGCGGGCACGATACGGGGGCCGCCGTCCTTCAGCGCCGCCACGGCCGCGAGGTCGAGGGCGTCGTCGACGACGGCCGTGAAGTCGTTCCTGACGAAGAAGGCGAAGTTCTCGGCGCGCCGCGGGGTCATCGGCTGCGCGGTCAGGTCCGGCTCGGTGTCCTGGTGGTGCGGATCGATGCCGAGAACCCTGGCGACCTGCGCGAAGGTCGCGGCCAGTCCCTCGCGTTCGTACACGTCCTGGATCTCCACCAGCTCGCGGACGTGCCGCGCGCGCTCGTCGTCGGGCAGCAGCCAGGGCGCGACCGGCTCGTGCGCGACGAGCGTCGTCAGCAGGCCGGGATGGGCCACGGCGAGGTGCAGTCCGATGACGGCGCCGAGGCTGCACCCCAGCATGGTCACGGGCTCGTCGGTGAGGGCGGCCAGCAGGCGGTGCACGTCGTCGGCGTGCTGGGCGACGCTCGCCTTCCCGCCGGGGGTGTCGAGGACGCTGCGCGACAGGCCGCGGCGGTCGTAGGTGATCACCGTGTGGTCGGTGACGAGCTGCGCCACCAGGTCGTCGCTGCGGTTGGCGTCGCCTTCGCCGCTCTGCGAGATCAGCAGGGCCGGGCCGGAGCCGCGGACCTCGTAGTACAGCGTGGCTCCGGGTACGCGGAGGTGGCCGGTCCGCTCCATGGGAGGGCCCCTTTCATGAGGAGGCTCTCACTATAATGCATCTGATTTGATACATCAAGAATGATGCATTTGCGGGATCAGTCACGGGCGAGGGTCTTCGGGATGAGACGGCGGGCGAGCGCCTCCAGGGCCGCCACGGTCTCCCCCACGGCTTGCGGGTCGTCCGTGCCCAGCGCCGCGGCGACCGCGTCGTCGATGGACGCCGCCCTGACCTCCGTCACCCGCTCCGACACCTGCGGAGCCTCGCGGATCAGCAGGCGGCGGCGGTCCGCGGGGTCGGTCATGGTCTCGACGGCCCCGGCGGCGCGCAGCCGGGCGACGGCCGCCGACACGGCGCTCTGCGGCAGCCCCGTCCGCGACACGATCTCCCCCACGGACGTGCCGGGATGCCCCCGCACGTCGCTCACCACGATCAGGACGGTCCGCACGCTGGTGGACTGCTCGCCGATGCCCTCGGTCGGCATGGCCTCCTCGCCGATCTTCATCAGCGTCCGGCCGAGCAGGAACAGTTCGACGCCATTCACATCCGGGACGATACAGCGGCCCCGCGTCAGGACGGCGAGCGCGCCATGCCCCCCTCGGGCAGGGCCGAGCACGACCGGTTGGGGATCGCGTACTGCCCGAGCAGCTCCTGCCGCAGCTCGGGCTCGGCGCGGCCGTGCCATTCGGTGAGCAGGACGGTCGCGTCGTCCTGGAGCCGGCCTTCGTGGTGGGCGAGGACGTCCTTGATCAGACGGCGCAGCGTCTCAGGGACCGGCAGGCGCGAGGCGCTGTGCCGCAGGATGAACTCGACGAACCGGGACAGGCCGAACTCCTTGCCCTCGTGGCTGCCCGCTTCGATGATGCCGTCCGTGTAGAGGAGCAGGCGGTCGCCGGGTTCGAGCTGCTCGCTGCAGACCGTGACGGGCATGTCCAGGCCGAGCCCGAGAGGGTGGGCCGGCGGGCAGTCCAGCGTGCTGATCCAGCGTCCGCCCCGGATGAGCACCGGCGGGTGGTGGCCGCGGTTCACCCAGGTGAGGACGCCGGTGCGCAGGTCGAAGTCGGCCAGGATGGCGGTGACGAAGCGGGTGGCGTGCCCGAACTCCTCCAGCAGCAGCGCTTCGATGCCCTTGCTGTTGCCCGCCAGGTCCAGGCCCTGGCGGCGCAGGTTGCGGCAGGCGGCCAGGGTGAGGTTGGCGGTGAGCCCGGCGGCCAGGTCGTGGCCCATCGCGTCGAAGATCGACAGGTGGACGGCGTCGTGGTCCACCGCGTAGTCGAAGGCGTCCCCGCCGATCTCGTAGGCGGGCTCCAGCACTCCGCTGATCGTCACTTCGCGGTTGGAGAACGTCAGCGGCGGCATGAGCCGCCAGAGCATCTCGGCCGCGACGTTCATCGGCCGCGACCTGACCAGACGCGGATAGCAGTCGCTGTAGGAGCGCTTGCTGACCACCAGCAGCGCGACCAGCGACGCGAGCTGGCGGATCGCCCCGCCGTGCTCCTCCCCGTCGCCGTCGGCGCGGACGCGCAGGACGCCCAGCCGTTCGGTGCCGTTCAGCAGGGGCACCCACCAGCACCCCATGCCCGACTCATCCGGCTTGTGGAGGATGCGAACCTCCTGGAAGGCCCGGCCGGCGTACGTCGAGTCGATGCGCAGCTCCGCGGGGGCCGCGCCGTCCGCGCGCCGCGGCGCGCCACACCTGTGGCCGGTGAGCATGCGCAGCGTGTTCTGCTGCAGGTCGGCGAGGTAGATCAGCACCTCTTCGATGCCCGCCTGGGTGGCGTGCCTGGCGACCAGAGCGGGCAGTTGCTCCAAGGTCGCCTGCTGGCCGGACTCCAGCAATCCGGTCAGCATCCGCTCCACCCCGCGAGGGCCGTCCATGCCTTGCTTGCCCCATCTCGCCGCGTTATTTCTGTCGATTATCGGCAGCTGGTGTCGCCCGTGTGAACCAAGGGGCAAGCAAGAACGGTTTACTCCGGAAGGGGCCTGACGCCGGCCGGGCGGCTCTCCAGGGCGACTGCGCCGGGCCACCGGCGCCCGGCGCGCCAGTTTAAGGTCGGGTGGCGCGACATCGCCTCCAAGACGTCGCCCAGCGCCACACCACCCGGCCGGAAGGGGTTTCAGGCACGCTTCACGCGCAGCGTGACCAGCTCGAAGGGCCGCAGCGGCAGCGTCACCGTGCCGCCCTCGCGCCGCGGTTCGGCCGCCCCGGCGAGCGGGCGTTCCAGCAGGTCGGTCACCGTGACGTCCGCGACCTCGAACCCGGCCGTCACGCGGGCGAGGGCGCGCCCGCCGCGCGCCTCGTGGAAGCGGACGACGACGTCGCCGCTCTCGTCGTCGGCCAGCTTGACGGCCGTCACGACGACCGCGTCGTCCTCGACCGTCACCAGCGGCGCCACCTCGGCGCCGCCGGGAACCCGGCGTTCCGGAAGGTTGATGAAGTACCCCTCGCGGACCGCGTCACCGATCGTGGCGCCGGGCACCAGCGCGTGGCGGAAGCGGTGCACGCCCTGGTCGGTCTCGGGGTCGGGGAAGCGCGGCGCGCGCAGCAGGGAGGCCCGGACCGTGGTCGTCGTCCCCGAGTCGGACGCGCGGACCGTGCGGGTCACGTCGTGGCCGTAGGTCGCGTCGTTGACCAGCGCGACCCCCCAGCCCGGCTCCTCCAGGTGGACGAAACGGTGGTTGCACGCCTCGAACTTGGCCGCCTCCCAGCTGGTGTTGGTGTGGGTGGCGCGGTAGGAGTGGCCGTACTGGGTCTCGGAGGCGTACCGCTCGGCCCGCACGTCCAGCGGGAAGGCCAGCTTGAGGAACTTCTCGGTCTCGTGCCAGTCGACCTCGGTGCTGATGTCGAGCCGCTTGACGCCGGCCGGGAGGGCGAGCACCTGGGTGACCTTCGACGAGCCGAAGGAGCGGACGACGCGGACCGAGCCCGGGTCGTCGCCGGGCGTCACCTCGTCGGCGTCGACCAGGTCGGTGACGGTGTTGCGGTAGAACTCGTCGACGTCCCAGGCGTCCCACATGTTGGGGAAGTCCGGGTGGAGCTGCAGGAGGTTGGCGGCCCGGCCGGGCGCGATCGCCTCCCGCCCGTCGAACACCGAGACGACCAGGCCGCGCCCGTCGATCTCCACTCTGAGCAGGCCGTTGTCGAGCACGTAGCCGCCCCCTTCGCGGGGGCTCGCGGTGGTGGCGTCCGCACCGCGGGCGGGCGCGGCGGCGCCCGCCGCGACGCCGTGGCGGGCGTGCGGCGCCCCGTTGAAGACCAGCTCGACGCCGGTGGACGGGTCTCCGGCGAGGGCGCGCTGGGCGGCGTCGATGACGCCGTCGAGCTCGGCGGCCACGGCGGCGTACGTCTTCTCGGCCTCGCGGTGCACCCAGGCGATGGACGAGCCGGGCAGGATGTCGTGGAACTGGTGCAGCAGCACCGTCTTCCAGACCCGGTCGAGCTGCGCGTACGGGTACGGGTGCCCGGCCCGCACGGCGGCGGTCGCGGCCCACAGCTCGGCCTCGCGCAGCAGCGACTCGCTGCGCCGGTTGCCGCGCTTCGTCCTGGCCTGGCTGGTGAGGGTGGCGCGGTGCAGCTCGAGGTAGAGCTCGCCGACCCACACCGGCGGGTCGGGGTACTCGGCCTCGGCCTTGGCGAAGAAGGCCGAGGGCGTCTCCCAGGTGACGGTGGCCGAGCCTTCCAGGTCGCGGAGCCTGGCCGCCTTGGCGACCATCTCGCGCGTGGTGCCGCCGCCTCCGTCGCCCCAGCCGGTGGGGGCGAGCGAGTGCCGGGCGACGCCCTTGTCCTTGAAGTTGCGCGCCGCGTGGGCGATCTCGCTGCCCTTCATCGAGCAGTTGTAGGTGTCGACGGGCGGGAAGTGGGTGAAGATCCGCGTGCCGTCGATGCCCTCCCACAGGAAGGTGTGGTGCGGGAAGGTGTTGGTCCTGCTCCACGAGATCTTCTGGGTGAGCAGCCGCCTGGAGCCCGCTGCCTTGATGATCTGCGGCAGCCCGGCCGCGAAGCCGAACGTGTCGGGCAGCCACGCCTCGTCGTTCTCGATGCCGAACTCGTCCAGGAAGAACCGCTTGCCGTGCACGAACTGCCTGGCCATCGCCTCGGAGCCGGGCATGTTCGTGTCGGACTCCACCCACATGCCGCCCGCCGGGACGAACCGGCCGGTGGCCACCGCCTTGGTCACCTTCGCCCACACCTCGGGCCGGTGCTCCTTGACCCAGGCCCACTGCTGCGCCTGCGACATGGCGAAGACGAAGTCGGGCTCGTCCTCCAGCAGCGCGGTCATGTTGGACGTCGTGCGGGCGACCTTCCTGACGGTCTCGCGCAGCGGCCACAGCCAGGCCGAGTCGATGTGCGCGTGCCCGACCGCGCTGATGCGGTGCGCCGACGGCGCGGCGGGCGCCGCCAGGACGCCGGCGAGCCGCTCACGCCCGGCGGCGGCGGTGCCGTTGACGTCCTGTAGGTCGACGGCGTCGAGCGCGCGTTCGACGGCGCGCACGATCTCCCAGCGCCTGGCGCCGTCGGCGGGCAGCTCCCGCATCAGCTCGCCGAGCACCTCCAGGTCCAGGACGAGCTGCCAGACGGTCTCGTCGAAGACGGCGAGGTCCATGCGGGCCAGCCGGTACTGGGGTTCGCTGCCGGCCGTCTCCCTGTCGCCGAGCGGCGTCGGCTGGAAGGGGTGGTAGCCGAGGATGACCGGGTTGGACGCGGCCTCGATGTGCAGTCGGACCTGCTCGCCGCCCTCGACGGGCGAGCCGACACGCACCCACTGGTTGCGCGGGTTGAGCCCCTTCACCGGCGTGCCGTCGGGGCGGTAGACCAGGCCCTCGCACTGGAAGCCGGGCATGTTCTCGTCGAAGCCGAGGTCGAGGAGCGCCTCGACGGTCCGGCCCGCCCAGGCGGCGGGCACCGTGCCGGTGACGGTGAACCAGCTCGTCCCCCACGGCGCGCCCCACCTGTCGCCGACCGCGATCGGCTCGGGCGCGGCGGCCAGCCCTTCGGCGACGGGCACCGGCTCGCCGGGCGCGTGCCAGACGGCCACCTCCAGCGGGACGGACTCCGGGTACACGGCGGGACGGATCCGCTCGTCCAGGACACGCTTGAGACGGGCTTCGACCAGTTCGCGGTCGTCATGCATGAAGGAGCTCCCTAGTGATGGACGGTTGGCCGGTCAGCCCTTGATCGCGCCTTCCTCGACGCCGCGGAAGAAGAACCGCTGCAGCGCCGCGAACACGATCACGATCGGCAGGAAGGAGATCATGGTGCCGGCCGCGATCAGGCGAGGGTTGGCGGTGAACGTGCCGTTGAGGTACTGCAGGCCGACCGTGAGCGTGTAGTTCTCCGGGTCGGTCAGGACGATGAGCGGCCACAGGAAATCGTCCCACGCCCCGATGAACGCGAAAATGGTGACGACGCTGAGCATGCCGCGCACGTTCGGCAGGCCGATGTGGAGCAGCCGCTGCCAGGCGTTCGCGCCGTCGATGACGGCGGCCTCGTCCATCTCCTGGGGGATCGCCCGGAAGGCGGTGCGCATCAGCAGCACGTTGAGCATGCCGATCGCGCCGGGCAGCGCGACGCCGAGGAGGGTGTCGGCCAGGCCGAGGCCGCGGATCATGACGTACTGCGACACGATCGTCACCTCGCCGGGCAGCACGAGGGTCGCCAGGAACACCCCGAGCAGCGCCTTGGCGCCGCGGAAGCGCAGCCTGGCCAGGGCGTACCCGGCGAGGGTCGCGCCGACGGCGTTGCCCGCGACCACGATGGCGGCCACGACGAGCGAGTTGGCGGCGTAGGACCAGACGGGGATGGTGTCGGCGACCTGGGCGTAGTTGTCGAGGGTCGGGTGGCGCGGCAGGAAGCTCGGGGTGCGGGTGAAGACGTCCTCTTCCAGGTCTTTGAGCGAGGTCGACAGCTGCCACAGGAACGGCGAGACCGTCAGCGCCAGCACGAGGAGCAGCAGCGCGTAGCGCAGCGCCTTCTCCCCGGCGGAGACCGTGTTGAAGCCGCTGGGACGCGCGGTCTTGGCGTGCGCCGGCATGTCAGGCCGCCTTCCTGTCGAGCCGCAACAGCAGCAGCATCGGCCCGATCGTGACGGCCAGCAGCACGAGGCTGAGCGCGGAGGCGTAGCCGAGGTGCCCGGTGAACCCCCTGCTGTAGAGCTGGATGAGCATCACGACCGACATGTCGCGCCCGCCGGGGCCGCCGGAGCCGTTGGACAGCACGTACAGCTCGGAGAACACGCGCAGCGCGGAGACCGCGACGAGCACGGAGACCAGCAGCATCGTGGTGCGCACGCCGGGCACGGTGACGCTCAGGAAGCGGCGCACGGGGCCCGCGCCGTCGACGGCGGCGGCCTCGTGCAGCTCCCGCCGGACGTTGCCGAGGGCCGACAGGTAGATGATCATGTAGTAGCCGAGCCCCTTCCAGACGGTCAGGCTGATGGCGCTGAACAGCAGCAGCCACCGGTCCGTCAGGAACGGCACGGGCTCGGTGACGACGCCGAGCCACTGCGCGAAGCCGTTGACCAGGCCCTGGTCGTCGAGCACCCAGCCCCAGATCAGCGCGACCACCACGGCGGAGGCGACCACCGGGGTGTAGAAGGCGGTGCGGAAGAACATGATGCCGGGCAGCCGCTTCTCCACCAGGACGGCGATCAGCAGCGGCAGCACCGTGAGCAGCGGCAGGCACACCAGCATGTACACGACGCTGTTGAGCAGCGCGTCGGCGAGCTGCTCGTCGTCGAGCACCCGGGCGAAGTTCTCCAGCCCGGTGAAGTGCCCGCCGCCGAGCGGTTTGGCGTTGCTGAACGCCAGGACCACCGTGTTGATCGACGGCCAGACGTTGAACGCGAACAGCCAGACGGCGGCGGGGGCCACCAGCAGCCACGGCGTGAACCAGCGCCGATGCGTCAGCCGATGCGTCACCCGATGCGTCATCGTCTCAGCCCTTGAGCAGCTCGTCGCACTTGGCCACGGCCGCGTCCAGGGCCTCCTTGGAGGTGGTCTCGCCGCTCATGGCCAGCGCGAACTGCTGCCTGACGAACTTCTTCATCGCCTCGGTGACCTGCACCGGCTCCAGCACCTCGGCCTTGGCGAGCGAGGTGAACGCGATGACCTTGGCGTCGCCGGAGCGGGTGCCGTCGCTCTTGCTGAAGAACGGGTCGCCGGCCGACGCCTTGGTGCTGGGGAAGATGTTCACCAGGTGGGCGAAGGCGGCCTGGTTCTCGGCGCTGGTCACCCAGCGGGCCAGCGCGATGGCGGCGGGCGCGTTCGCGGTGCGCTTGCTGACCGACAGGCCCTGGACGTACAGGGGCGGGGTGCCGATCGCGACCGACGGCACCACCTTGGGCGCGAGCGAGGGGTTGTCGGTCGCCAGGCTGGTGATGAAGTTGCCGCCGGCCGTCGTCCAGGCCACGGTGCCTTGGGTGAACAGCTTGGCGTTGCCCGCGTAGGTGTCGGTCAGCACGTCGCGGGGCAGCAGGCCCTGCTTGAAGGCGTCGCGGTACCTGTCGAGCAGCGCGGCGGCCTCGGGGGTGTTGAAGGTGAACCTGCTGCCGTCGTCCGACATGATCTGCACGCCGATGTTGGTGAGGTCGGCGAGCTCGGGCCTGCGGCTCATCAGGTAGACCTTGCCGCGGGACTTCTCCTTCACGGTCTTCGCCTGGGCGATCAGCTCGTCGAGGTCGGCGGGCGGCTTGTCCGGGTCCAGACCGTTGGCGGTGAGCAGCTCGGAGTTCCAGTAGTTGACGTCGGTGTTGAGGTACCAGGGGTAGCCGTAGACGCCGTTGACGCCGGCGTACCTGTAGGCGTCGACGCCGCCGGGGACGTACTCGTCGGCCAGCTTCTGGTCCGCCTGGGAGACGTCGAGCAGCATGCCCTGCTTGACCAGCGGAAGCGCGAAGTCGGGCGGCAGGTTGGTGACGTCGGGCAGGGTGCCGCCGGCCGCCTGGCTCAGCACCTTGTCGGAGTAGCCGTCGGCGGGCTGGTCGAGCCATTCGACCTGGACACCGGGGTACTTCTTCTGGAAGGCGTCGATGACGCCCTGCATGTAGCCGGTGAACTTGGGCTTGAGCGCCCACGTCTGCAGGCTGACCTTGCCCTTGACCTCGCCGGTGGCGCTCGGCCCCGGCTTGGCGGCCTCCTGCTCCGTGCCGCCCAGCCCGCAGCCGGAGACGACCAGCGTGGCCGCCATGGCCAGTCCTGCCCAGTACATTCGCATGACACACTCCTCCGGCGTACTAAACCGCTCTAGTTGCCGGACTATCCACCGAGCTAGACTCCCCTGTCAATAGGGGAGATCAGCTTGTGAAGGAGCCAGCGTGGCCAGACCGACGATCGCCGACATCGCGCAGCGGGTCGGGGTGTCCAAGGGCGCGGTGTCGTTCGCGCTCAACGGCCGCCCCGGCGTGAGCGAGGCGACCAGGGCCCGCATCCTGCAGGTCGCCAAGGAGATGAACTGGCGCCCGCACAGCGCGGCGCGGGCCCTGGGAGGCGCCAGGGCCGAGGCGGTCGGGCTGGTGATCGCCAGGCCGGCGAGCACGCTCGGGGTGGAGCCGTTCTTCGCGCAGCTGCTGTCGGGGCTGCAGGCGGGCCTGTCCGCGCAGTCGGTGGCGCTGCACCTGCTGGTCGTGGAGGACGTCGAGGCCGAGATCGAGGTCTACCGCGGCTGGGCGTCCGAGCATCGGGTGGACGGCTTCGTCCTGGTGGACCTGAAGGCCCGCGACCCGCGGATCGAGGCGCTGGAGGAGCTGGGCGTGCCGACCGTGGTGCTCGGCGGCCCCGGGCGGCACGGCTCGCTGTCGAGCGTCTGGGCCGACGACCGCGAGGCGATGCTGTCGGTCGTCGACTACCTGGCCGCGCTCGGCCACCGCCGCCTGGCGCACGTCGCCGGGCTGCCCGCCTTCCACCACACCCAGCGGCGGATGCGGGCGCTGCGCGACTCCGTCCGGCGGCTCGGCCTGGCCGACGCGGTGTCGCTGCCGACCGACTTCAGCGACGCGGAGGGCGCGGCGGCGACCCGCGCGCTGCTGTCACGCGCCCGGCGGCCCACCGCGATCGTCTACGACAGCGACGTGATGGCGCTGGCCGGGCTGGGCGTGGCGGGCGAGATGGGGGTGCGGGTGCCCGACGAGCTGTCGATCGTCTCCTTCGACGACTCGGTGCTGACCCGCATCACGCACCCGGCCGTCACGGCGCTCACCCGCGACACCTTCGCGCTGGGCCGGCAGGTGGCCGAGGTGCTGCTCGCGGTGATCGCCGATCCGGGGCGGCGCCAGGACGTCAGGACGGCCACCCCGCGGCTGGTCGTCAGGGAGAGCACCGCGCCACCCGGCCTTGATAAGGACAACTAAAGCGGTTTATTTTTCAGGGAGATCGACCCGACCCCCGGAGGACGCGTGACCCTGCCGTGCACCAGCCCAGCCCCGCTCCGTTTCGGCGCGAACTACGTGCCCTCGGCCGGCTGGTTCTACAGCTGGCTCGACCCCTCGGCCGACGCCTTCCGCCGCGACTTCGAGGACCTCGCAGGGATCGGGCTGGACCACGTCCGGGTGTTCCCGATCTGGCCGTGGATCCAGCCCAACCGGACCCTGATCAGGCAGCGCGGGATCGACGACCTGCTCGGCCTGATCGACGTCGCCGCCGAGTTCGGCCTGTCCGTGGCCGTGGACCTGCTGCAGGGGCACCTGTCGAGCTTCGACTTCCTGCCGTCCTGGGTGCTGACCTGGCACCGGCGCAGCGTCTTCACCGACCCGGCCGTGCGCGACGGCGTCGCCGCCTACGTCGACGCGCTCGCCAGGGCCGTGGCCGGCCGCGACAACGTGTTCGCGGTGACGCTCGGCAACGAGGTCGACAACCTCTGGCCGGCCAACCCGACCGACGCCGAGGAGTCGGCCCGCTGGGCCGCCGAACTGGTCGGCGTGGCCCGCGCCGCCGCGCCCGGCCTGCTCAGCCTGCACTCGCTGTACGACGCCGCCTGGTACGACCCCGGCCACCCCTTCCACCCCGCCGACAGCGTCGATCTGGGCGACCTGACGACGGTGCACTCGTGGGTGTTCAACGGCGTCTCCGCCCTCGACGGCCCGCTCGGCCCCGCGACCGTCTCGCACGCCGACTACCTGGTCGAGCTCGCGGCGGCGACCTCGCTCGACCCCGCCAGGCCGGTCTGGCTGCAGGAGGTCGGGGCGCCCCGTCCCGACGTCCCGGAGGCCGACGCCGCCGAGTTCGTCCGGCGGACGCTCGCCACCGTCACCGCGAACCCGGCCCTGTGGGGCGTCACCTGGTGGTGCTCCCACGACCTCGACCGCGCGCTGGCCGACTTCCCCGAGCGGGAGTACGACCTCGGCCTGTTCACCGTGGACCACCGGGCCAAGCCCGCGGCCAGGGAGCTGGCGGCGGCCGTCCGCGAGCGCCCCGCGGCCGGCGGGCGGCCCGCGCTGGTGTGCGGCGTGGACCTCAGGTCCGAGCCGGATCGCCGCGCGGACGTCGCACCCGGCAGCGCCTTCCACGCCGAGTGGGTGCGGCTGCGCCAGGCCGGGCCGCTCGCCGTCGTCAGCGCCTCCCGCGCCGCCGACTCGGCCTACCTCGCCGCCCGCGGCATCGACGCCGTGCTCACCCAGGCATGACGTCCGGCGGCCCGCCTTCCGCCAGCACCGAGTGGCGGCGGCTGTAGGCGAAGTAGACGATCAGGCCGATGAGGAACCAGATGGCGAAGCGGAGCCAGGTCAGCGGCGTCAGGAAGGTGATCAGCCAGATGGAGAAGGCGACCCCGAGGGCCGGGACGAACGGCATGCCGGGCGTCCGGAACGATCTGGGCAGGTCGGGACGGCGGTAGCGCAGCACGATCACCGCCACGCAGACCACGACGAACGCCAGCAGGATCCCGATGTTGGTCAGCTCGGCCGCCTCCCTGATCGGCAGGAACCCGGCGATCAGCCCCGAGGCGACGCCGACGATCCAGGTCACCCGCGAGGGCACCCGGCGGACGGGGTGCAGCTTGGCGAACCAGCCCGGCAGCAGCCCGTCCCTGCTCATGGCGAACCAGACGCGGGTGACGCCGAGCATGAAGGTGAACATGACGGTGAGGATGCCGATGATGGCCCCGACGGCGATCAGGGACGCCAGGCCCGACAGGCCGACCGAGGCGAACGCCGAGGAGAAGCCGCTTTCCGGGTCGATCTGCTTGTAGTTCTGCATGCCGGTCAGCACCAGCGTGGCCAGCACGTACAGCACCATCGAGACGGCCAGCGAGTAGATGATGGCCTTGGGCATGTGCCGCTGGGCGTCCTTCGACTCTTCGGCGGCCGTGCTCATGGCGTCGTAGCCGAAGACGGCGAAGAAGACGGTGGCCGCGCCGGTGATGGCCCCGCTCACGCCGAACGGGAAGAACGGCGTGTAGTTGGCGGTGTTGATGTAGAAGAAGCCGACGATGATCACCAGCAGTACCACGGCGACCTTGAGGCCGACCACGAACGTCTCGAACCGGGCCGCCGAGCTGATGCCGAGGTTCAGCAGGTACGCGATGAGCAGGCAGAGCACCATCGCGAACAGGTCCACGACGTGCCCGGGGCCGGTGCCGGGCGCGCCGAGCATCCAGGCGGGCACGTTGACCCCCAGCTGGCCGACGAGGAAGCCGAAGTAGCCGGAGATGCCGATGGCCACGACGGCGACGATGGCGGTGTACTCCAGCAACAGGTCCCAGCCGATGAACCAGCCGACGATCTCGCCCAGGACGGCGTACCCGTAGGTGTAGGCCGACCCGGCTTTCGGGATCATGCCGGCGAACTCGGCGTAGGAGAAGGCGGCCGCGGCGCTGGCGATGCCGGCGATGAGGAACGAGACGAGCACGGCGGGCCCCGCCGTCTCGTGGGCGACGGCGCCGGCCAGGGCGAAGATGCCCGCGCCGATGATGCCGCCGATCCCGATGGCGGTGAGCTGCCAGAGTCCGAGCGACCTGGACAGCTCACCCTCGTGCTCTGTGGCGATCTGTTCCACCGGCTTGCGCCGGAAGATGCCCTGGGACATCGGCTCTCCTCCTGACCCGGCGTTGGTCACCGCAGTCTGGTCCTCCCCGTGTCCCGGTCTCCTATGCCAGAATCCGCAGGTCGGCGGGTTCGGTGGGACATGGGACGGTGGTCCGCGGGTATCGGGGAAGGGCCTTATATGGTGTGTCCGCGAAGCAAGGGGTGGGATAGGTGCGGTGATCCTTGACGACACGTGGGACCGTTTCCGGACCTGGCAGTACGCCGAGCGCTACCTGGGATCGGGGACCCGCAGCTACAGCCAGTTCTCGGAGTTTCTGGACATCTCCGACGCCTATCATCCGCAGCGCGGCGACCGGCGTTTCACCGTGCCGACCTTCCGGGTGCCTGCCTCCCGCGGCGAGTTCCTGCGCAACCGGGTGAAGTCCGCGCTCCTCGACCTCTACCGCGACGGCGACGGCTTCCTGTTGCCTGTCCACCCCGAGACGCTGACGGCCCCGCACCTGCCGGGACGCGACGAGCTGCTCGCCTCCGAGCGCGGCCCCGACCTCCAGGTGGTGCCCTCGGCCAACGCCCGCACGGTCTTCGTCGAGGAGGTCGGCGGCGAGCCGGTCGAGCCACACTTCGTCAAGCTGCACTACCCCAAACGCCTGTCGCGCTTCACCCGCCGTCTGCGGCGGCCGATCATCTCGCTGCAGCTCTGGGTGGCCGAGGAGCTCATGGACCTCGGGCTTCCGGTCCTGCCGGAGGTCGCGGGCGGCGTCCTGGGCGACGACCCGGAGGAGGCGTGGGGCTTCCTGATCCGCGAGGCGCACGCCCGCGCGGGCGTGATCGTCGGCCACGACGGCGCCCCTCCCGACGACCTCGGGGCCGACCCGCTGCACCGCACCGTGCCGCTGTTCGCGCTCTACGGCGGCGACGTCCGCCGCCCCGGCGACCCGCCGCTGGTCGAGCAGCTCGTGGCCCGCAGCGGCGAGGACCCGGCGGAGTGGCTGGCCAGGCGGGTCGTGACGCCGATGGTCGAGCTGTGGCTGCGGGCCGCGCTGCGCACCGGCTGCACGCTGGAGCTGCACGGCCAGAACACGCTGTTCTCCTTCGACATCGACGGGCGGCGCAGCGCCGTGCTGTACCGCGACTGCGCCCTCTACGTCGATCCGGAGACGCGCCGCCGGCAGGGGCTCGACGGGGAGTTGCCGCCGGTCAACGTGATCTCCCGCGACATCCACCTGCCGCGCGAGCACGTGTTCAGCCTGACCTACGACAGTTTCATGGGCCACCACGCGCTGGAGCGGCTCGCCCAGGTGGCGTCCGAGCGGCTGGGGGTCGCGCCCGAGCGGCTGCGCCGGGCGGCGCGCGACGCCTTCGCCGCGCACGGCGGCGCGGCTGCCCCCTTGCCCGGCAGCGTCTTCTACTACGAGGACCGGCTGCGCCCCGGTGGCCGGTGGCACCTGGTCGACACCGGCCGGCCCCCCGCCTGGCGCACCACGGCGAGCTGAGCAGGGTCCAAGCGTCACACCGGGCGGCGCTGTGCGGGCGGCTCGGAACTCGCCGGCGATCAGCTGACGCGGACGAGCGCGGTGCGTTCCGGGCCGACCAAGAGGAGGCAGGAATCCCCTTCCCCCCACAGGACCCCTTCGAGGGGGAACTTCTTGGCGAAGGCGAGCAGGGTTCCGGACGCACCGGTGATCTCGGTGGCGATCGTCTCGTAGAGGTCACGGGCCAGCCAGGAGACGAGCTCGTCGCCGGGAATCTCGGGTGTCGTGTCGTCGAACTCCCAGAGCGTGGTCGCGGCCCGAGCCGCATGTGCTCCGCCGCCCGCGCACCAGGAGGTGCAGCTCATCATCGAGCGTGGGGCCGCCCGATTCGGCCGCGACCGCGATCCGCAGCAGGTCCGTGGCGTCTGCGGCGAGGTAACCGGCGGCGTAGCCGGCCAGTGCCCGGCCTCGCCGGTTCAGGCCGCCACCGGACGCCAATGCTCCGATGAGGAGCTCGTACGCCTGTTCCGCGCCCTCGGCAGGTCGCCCCCAGGACGCGCACAGGGGGCTGTCGGACGTCTCGTCCGGGTCATGGATGTCGAACCGTTCGACGGCCACCGGGTGGCGCTGCCCGCCGGGGCCGTCGAACGTTCCCTGGAACGCCCCGTACTCCGCCACCTCAGTCAGGGAAGGCGTGGACGTCCACTCCGGTCCAGGAGCCTCGCCTGCGGCGAGTGCGAGCCGCCATCCCGGTAACCACAACCTGAACAGGCACGCTACGGCTTCGAATGGGCCGACCTGGCGGTGCTCAGTAGCCGTCAACGCTCATCTCCGAGGTCCAGTTCAGGGTCAAGATCAAGAATAACCACCGGATCGTTCGGCGACCCGCGTTCTGCCGTCGCGTCCTCACCGAGGGGCGCGTGGGAGCGGGCCCGACCTCGGCGCGGCTGATCCGAGCCCGCGCGGGCGGTGGTTTCGGTAAGATCACGAACGGCGATATCGTCACTTCGTCACCCTTGCCGCGTTTGAGGCCCTGCTGGGCCACGACCGAATCGAGCTCGCGATGACAGACGACGAGAGGGCGGGCCTGATGGACCGCGTCGACACGTCCGTGGCGCACCCTGCCCGGGTCTACGACTACTGGCTGGGCGGCAAGGACAACTACGCCGCCGACCGCGAGATGGGCGAGCAGATCCTCGCGGTGATGCCGGAACTGGCCGTCATCGCCCGCGCCGAGCGCGAGTTCCTGGCGCGCGTGGTGCGGCACCTGGTCACCGACGCGGGCGTGCGGCAGTTCCTGGACATCGGCACCGGCATCCCCACGGCCGACAACACCCACGAGGTGGCCCAGCGGGGCGCTCCCGAGTCGCGCGTCGTCTACGTCGACAACGACCCGATCGTGCTGGCCCACGCCCGCGCGCTGCTGCGCGGCACCGAGGAGGGCGTGACGACCTACCTCGACGCCGACCTGCGCGATCCGGCGACGATCCTGCGCGGCGCTGCCGGGACGCTGGACTTCGACCGGCCGGTCGCCCTCATGCTGCTGGGCGTGCTGGAGTTCGTGCCCGACGACGAGCAGGCGTACGCGATCGTCGCCGACCTGGTCGGGGCGCTGCCGCCGGGCAGCTTCCTGGCGGCGGCGTCCAGCGTGGCCAGCCCGGCCATGGAGCGGGCGGCCGCCATCTGGAACGACAGCGGCGCCACGCCCATCACGATCCGCACCCCCGAGCAGCTGGCGCGCTTCTTCGACGGGCTCGACCTGCTGGAGCCGGGCATGGTGTCACTGCCCCGATGGCGGCCGGAACCGGCGACGCAGTACGCGGGCCAGGAGGTCCCGCAGTACGGCGCCGTCGGTCGCAAGCCCTGACCGCAACGGGTGTGGCCGGGCGCTAATTCTCCTGCAGCACCGACAGCACGTTCCCTGCCGGGTCGGTGAACCAGGCGATCAGCGGGCCGCCGCCGCGGAAGATGCCTCTCTCGTCCGCCTCCAGCTGCGGGTAGCGCTCGAACCGCACTCCCCGCGCGACCAGCTCGTCCACGGTCTTCTCGATGTCGTCCACCGGGAAGTTGAGCACCGTGTACGTGGCCGGCGCGTGGTCGGGCTTCGGGTAGACCAGGATGGGCCGGTCTCCGGCGATGTGCAGGGTCAGCAGGCCGTGCTCCTCCGTCACCCTGATGCCGAGCGTCTCACCGTAGAACGCCCTGGCCGCCTCGAGGTCGTTCACCGAGAAGCCGCTGAACGCCTTCGTCGTACCGAACATCGTCGCGTTCCTCCGTCGATGGTTCACATGGCCGCGCGGGCGGCGTCGCTCAGCTGGATGACCTGGACGTAGTTGCCGTCGGGGTCGATCGCGGTGGCGAACAGGCTCCCGTCGCGATCCTCGAGCTCCGCCAGCCACGTCACGCCCAGCGCGTCCATCCGCGTCACCACGGCGCGGGCGTCGTCCACCTCGAAGTTCAGTATCACCCTGCCAGGCTCGGGATTCTTGTCCGAGACGTCCGCTCGCGTGTCGATGAGCACCCAGGTCGCGCCGAACTTCAGCGCCTTGTACGTGCCGACGTCGTTGTTCTCCTCGGGTTCGAGCGCGGCGGCGTACCAGCGGCGGAGCCTGTCCGGATCGGTGCTGGCGAGCAGGATGCCGCCCAGGTTGGGATGGTTCATCTGGGTTTCCTCCTTGTATGCGGTTGCACGAGGTACGACCGGGCGGGAGGCGAAAACTCATCGCTCCTGGCGCGGATTTACCGTTTCCAGGCCGAACCCAGGGAAACGATCTACTCTGAACGGAGGGCGACTCCAAGGAGTGGCGATGCGCGACGGACCAGAGCCGGACCCCGGGCAACTGCGGCGCGTGGCCGTCGCCAGCGCGATCGGGACGACGATCGAGTGGTACGACTACTTCATCTACAGCACCGCCGCCGCGCTGATCTTCGCCTCCCAGTTCTTCTCCACCCTGTCGCCCGCCTCGGGCACGCTGGCGGCGTTCGCCACGCTCGGCGTCGGCTTCCTGGCCAGGCCGGTGGGCGGGATCGTGTGGGGGCACTTCGGCGACCGGCTGGGCCGCAAGGCCATGCTCATCGCGTCCCTGCTGCTGATGGGCGTGGCCACCGTCGGCGTCGGCCTGCTGCCCACCTTCGAGCAGATCGGCGTGTTCGCCCCTGTCCTGCTGCTGGCGCTGCGGCTGCTGCAGGGGCTCAGCGCGGGCGGCGAGTGGGGCGGGGCCGCGCTGATGGCCGTCGAGCACGCCCCTCCGGGCCGCCGGGGCCGTTACGGCCTGTACTCGCAGGTGGGCGTCCCCGCTGGGCTGATCCTGGCGCAGCTCGTGTTCGTCCTGGTCACCGCCGGGCTGACCGAGGACCAGTTCAGGAGCTGGGGGTGGCGGCTGCCGTTCCTGCTCAGCATCGTGCTGGTCGGCGTCGGGCTGTTCATCCGGCTGCGGGTGGCCGAGACACCGGTCTTCCGCACGCTGGCGGCCGAGCAGGCGCAGAGCAGTCGGCCGCTCGTGGACGTCTTCCGGCACCGGCCCCGCGAGCTGCTGCTGGCGTCGGGCAGCTTCGTCGCCAACACCGCGATCGGCTACGTGTTCCTGGCGTACCTGCTCTCCTACGGCACGTCCGTGCTCAAGGTCGGCCGCAACCTGATGCTGGTCGTGGTGATCGTCGGCAGCCTGACCTGGCTGGTGAGCATCGTGGCCGCGGCGATCTGGTCCGACCGGGCCGGGCGCAGGCCCGTCTACCTGGCCGGGTCGGTGCTGCTCGTGCTCTGGGCCGTGCCGTTCTTCCTGCTGGTCGACACCCGCTCGCCCGCCCTGCTGATCGTCGCGGTGGTGGTGCTCAACGTCGGGCTGGGCGCCACGTACGGGCCGCAGTCGGCGCTGTTCGCCGAGCTGTTCGAGGCGCGTTACCGCTACAGCGGGGTGTCGTTCTCGTACGCGATCGGGGCGCTGCTCGGCGGCGGGTTCGCGCCGCTGATCGCGACGGCGCTGCAGAGCTCGACGGGGTCGTCGCTGTCGGTGTCGGCCTACATGATCGCGGTCGGGCTGCTCAGCCTGGTCGCGGTGATCGCCCTGCGCGAGCCCAGCCCCGCCGAGGTGGTCGGCTGACCGGGGATCGGGGTCGCACGGAGGGGCGCGCGCCCTGGAGACGGGCGCGCGCCCACGTGCCGGCGTCGGAGGGCTCGCGGTGGCGGAGATCGCCCGCCGTCAGCGGGCCGCCGTCAACGTTCGCTTCCTCGTCGCGAAGACGTCGTCGATCAGCCGGTACGTGCGCGCCTGCTCGGCCGTGAAGATGCGGTCGCGCTCGATATCCTTCCTGATCTCCAGCGTCGGCCGCCCGGTGTGCCTGGACAGGATCTCCTCCTGCTGGTCACGCATGCGCAGGATCTCGCGGGCGTGGATCTCCAGGTCGCTCGACTGCCCGCGCCCGCCCTCGGTGGCCGGCTGGTGCAGCAGCACGCGCGCGTGCGGCAGCGCCGCCCGCTTGCCGGGCGCGCCCGCCGCCAGCAGCACCGCCGCCGCCGAGGCCGCCTCGCCGATGCAGACCGTGCTGATCTCCGGCCGGACGAACTGCATCGTGTCGTAGATGGCCGCCATCGCCGTGACCGACCCGCCCGGCGAGTTGATGTAGAGGCTGATGTCGCGGTCGGGGTCGATCGACTCCAGTGTGAGCAACTGCGCCATCACGTCGTTGGCGGACGTGTCGTCGATCTGCGTGCCAAGGAAGATGATCCGGTCCTCGAACAGCTTGTTGTACGGGTTCAGCTCCCTGATCCCGTACGAGGTGCGTTCGGTGAAGGACGGCAGCACATAACGTCCGCTCAACTCAGTTCATCCCCTCGGCGATGTGGTCGACGAAGCCGTACTCCAGCGCCTCCTGGGCGGTGAACCAGCGGTCGCGGTCGGAGTCGGCCTGGATGCGCTCCAGCGGCTGCCCGGTGTGGTGGGCGATGATCTCGGCCATCCGGCGCTTGGTGTAGAGCATGTTCTCGGCCTGGATCTGGATGTCGGCGGCCGACCCGCCGATGCCGCCGAGCGGCTGGTGCATGACGACCCGGGCGTTGGGCAGCGCGTACCGCTTGCCGGGTGCTCCGGCGCACAGCAGGAGCTGCCCCATCGACGCGGCGAAGCCCATCGCCACCGTCGCGACGTCACACGGGACGAACTGCATCATGTCGTATAGCGCCATCCCGGCGTGCACGGAACCGCCGGGAGAATTGATGTAAAGAGTTATGTCGCGCCCCGGATCCTCGGCCGCCAGCAATAGCAGCTCGCCACAGAGCCGGTTGCAAATGTCGTCGTCGACCTCCTGGCCGAGAACGACGATGCGCTCCTTCAACAGACGTTGACTGAGCTGGTCAGGCCACTGCGAGCGCAGCGTCTCCGTCATGGGTCCGCCTTTCTCGTCGAACTATTCCACCGACGCTAGACCCGACTCCGCTAAATGCGTTTGCCTTTTCGCCGGTGGCGGATTTCTCTTAGGGTGCATTCCACCGTGAGCGAATATTCATGGACATACAATCGCTGATGTGAGATGGAACCTGCTCCGCCGCTGGGCGTGCCTCATCCTGGGTGGGGCGCTGCTGATGCCGTACATGATGGCGGGGGTACTGGTGGCGGGCCTGACCCGCAACGAGACCCCCGATCTGGTGTTCCTCCCCGCCCAGCTCGGGGTGTTCGTCGCGGTCCTGCCCGTCGTGGCGGTCACCGGGCTGTTCCTGCCGGTGCGAGGGCTGGAGGTGAACGCGGCGCAGGGGCTGCTCGGCGCGCACGTCGAGACGCCCGTCCGGCAGGCCCGCCGGTCGTGGCAGGAGCGGCGGCGCACGGCCACCTGGTTCACCCTGCACCTGGCCGTCGGCGGCGTCCTCAGCGGGTTCACCCTCGCCGTGGTGCCGTTCACCCTGTTCACGCTGGCGCTGCCGCTGGCCGGCGGCGCCCAGCACCGCCTGCTCGGCTACGAGGTCGAACCCGGCTGGCCGTACGTCACCTGGGGGCTGGCCGGCCTCGCCGCGCTGGTGGCACTGGTCCTGCTGGTGGCGGGGGGTGGCGCGCTGCTGGCCAGGCTCGCGCCCGTGCTGCTCGGCCCCACCCCCGCCGAGCGGCTGGCCGCCGCCGAGGAGCACGCGCGCACACTGGCCGAACGCAACCGGCTGGCCCGCGAGCTGCACGACTCGGTCGGCCACGCGCTGAGCGTCGTCACCCTCCAGGCCGCCGCCGCCGGACGCGTCCTCGACCGCGACCCCGAGACGGCCAGGACGGCGCTGGCCGCGATCGAGCAGTCGGCCCGCGCCGCCCTCGACGACCTCGACCACGTCCTCGGCGTCCTGCGGGAGGCCGGGCCCCGCGACGCGAAGCCGCTCGCCACGCTGGCCGACCTCGACGAGCTGGTGGCCACCTCCGGCGCGCAGGTGCGGCGCGAGGTGGGCGACCTGTCCGCGGTGCCCGCCGTGGTGTCGAGGGAGGCCTACCGGATCGTCCAGGAGGCGCTCACCAACGCCATCAAGCACGGCCAGGGCCCCGTGCGGCTGGCCGCCGCCGTCCAGGACGACGAGCTGCGGCTGGAGGTCAGCAACGCGCGCGCCCACGGCCCAGGGAACAGGACCGGCGGCAGAGGCGTCACCGGCATGCGCGAACGCGTCCGGCTGCTGCGCGGCGAGCTGGAGGCGGGCCCCGCCGAGGGCGGGTGGACGGTGTCGGTGCGGCTGCCGCTACGGTCGAGCCCATGACACTCAGGGTCGTGATCGCCGACGACGAGGACCTCATCCGGGCCGGGCTCCGGATCATCATCGACTCGGAACCGGAGCTGACCGTGGTCGGCGAGGCTGCCGACGGCGCCGCCGTGCTGCCGGTGGTGCGCCGGGAACGTCCCGACGTGGTGCTCATGGACGTGCGCATGCCCGCCGTCGACGGCATCCAGGCCACCCGCACCCTGATGGCGCTGGACGACCCGCCGAAGGTGCTGGTGGTCACCACCTTCGAGAACGACGACTACGTCTACGACGCGTTGCGCGCCGGCGCCGACGGGTTCCTGCTCAAGCGCACCAGGCCCGAGGAGCTGGTCCGCGCGATCAAGCTGGTCGCCACGGGCGAGTCACTGCTGTTCCCCGCGGCGATCCGCTCGCTCGCGGCGGGCAGGCCCACGACGGACGTGCCCGGCATCGCCCGGCTGACCAGCCGCGAGGGCGACGTGCTGCGGCTGATGACCAGGGGCCTGTCGAACGGCGAGATCGCCGCCGAGCTGGTCGTCGGCCAGGAGACGGTCAAGACGCACGTCGGTAACGTCCTGACCAAGCTCGGCGCCAGAGACCGCACCCAGGCGGTGATCGCCGCCTACGAGTCGGGCTTCGTCTCGCCGCGCTGAACGATCCGCGACACCGGTAGAGGCTCACGTCACAGTGGCGACCCATCGCCCGACTCGTCCCCCGGTGACGGGCCTGGCGTGCCGTCCCCGGTCCGGCTCGGCGACGGCGACGGGCTCGGAGAGGGCTGCTGCGGCTCAGGCGAGACGGGCGACGGCGGCGGCGTCGGCACGAACACCGTCGGCGGCAACGGCCTGGGCATCGGCTCGCTGTCCTGCCTGCCCACGAACAGCATCAGCATGATCACCAGCACCAGCAGCAACAGCAGGGACAGCGCCAGCAACGCCATCAGCACCCGCCTGCGCGTCTCGGTCAACGGCCGGCGTCCGCGCGGCGGCCCCGGCAGCGCCGGAGCCCGGTCGGTCAACCAGTACGGCACGAAGTCAGGGCCGTGCGCCTGTCCGATCAGCGTCCCGCCGACCATCACCGGCTCCAGGAACCACTCGGCCCCCGTCCCGCCGGCCGCGTACGGCACCGCCACCCACGGGGCCGGCCCCAGCTCCGTTGCCAGCACCTCGGGCGCGCCCTGCAGCACCGCGGTCCTGCCCCTGGCGGCACGGCCGAGCCAGCCCCGCACCCCGGACGGCGCCGCCTCCCTGATCGCGGTGACGAACCGGTCCCGCGCGGCCGCGTCGAGCGCGGCCCCGCGGGTCAGCACCGCCAGCGAGACCGCGCGCCCGTTGGACGCCTGACCGAGGTACACGAAACCGGCCGGAGCCGAGTGCAGGCGGGCCTGCACCAAGAACGGCCCCAGCCGGGGCGGATCGCCGTACTGCAGCGGACTTGCCACGTTTGCCATGAAAGCACAGACGTGGCGTGGTGCAGGTTTGCGGCACGTTTGGTGGAATGGCGTCATGAGCGTCGCCGAAGAGTTGCCAGGCGGAACCGACGTGGCCGTGCTGCGTCAGACCCTCGACGAGGTCCGGCGGGTCATCGTCGGGCAGGAGCACATGGTCGAGAGACTGGTCGTCGCGCTGCTCGCGCGCGGCCACTGCCTGCTGGAAGGGGTACCAGGCGTCGCCAAGACCCTCGCCGCGTCCACCCTGGCCACCGTCGTGGGCGGCACGTTCGCCCGCATCCAGTTCACCCCCGACCTGGTGCCGAGCGACATCACCGGCACCCGCGTGTACCACCCGTCCAACGAGAAGTTCGACGTCGAGCTGGGCCCGGTCTTCGTCAACTTCCTGCTGGCCGACGAGATCAACCGCGCGCCCGCCAAGGTCCAGTCGGCCCTGCTGGAGGTGATGGCCGAGCGCCAGGTCACCCTGGCCGGGGTCACGCACCCGCTGCCCAAGCCGTTCATCGTCCTGGCCACCCAGAACCCGATCGAGTCCGAGGGCGTCTACCCGCTGCCCGAGGTGCAGCGCGACCGGTTCCTGTTCCGCGTCCGGGTGCCGCACCCCAGCGCGCACGAGGAGCTGGAGATCCTGCACCGGATGAGCGTCACCCCGCCCTCCCCCGACCGGATCCTCGACCCGCAGCGGCTCATCGCCCTGCAGGACGCCGCCGAGCAGGTCTCGGTCCACCAGCTCGTCGCCGACTACGTGGTACGCCTGGTCATGACCACCCGCTCCCCCGCCGACTACGGCCTGCCCGACCTCACCGAGACCATCGAGATCGGCGTCAGCCCGCGCGCCACCCTCGGCCTGGTCGCCGCCGGGCGGGCGCTGGCCCTGCTGCGCGGACGTGACTACCTGCTGCCCGACGACGTCCGCGACGTGGCCGTGGACGTGATGGCGCACCGGCTGATGCTCACCTTCGACGCCCTCGCCGACGGCGTCGATCCCGAGCACGTGGTCAAACAGATCCTGCACGCCGTCCCGCCGCCCCTCGTCGTCTGGAACCAGAACCGGTGACCAGCACGGCGGAGCAGGCGCTCAGACGACTGGAACTGGTCGTCACCAGGCGGCTGGACGGGCTGCTGCACGGCGCGCACCAGGGCCTGCTGCCCGGCACCGGCAGTGAGGCCGGCGACAGCCGCGTCTACGTCCCCGGCGAGGACGACGTGCGCCGGATGGACTGGGCCGTCACCGCCCGTACCACCGTCCCGCACGTCCGCGACCTGATCGCCGACCACGAGCTGGAGACCTGGGCGCTGGCCGACCTGTCGCCCAGCATGGACTTCGGCACCGCCGACACCGACAAGCGCGACCTCGTGGTGTCGGCCGTCGGCGCGATCGGGTTCCTGTCGAGCCGCATGGGCGACCGCTTCGGCGCGCTGGTGCTGCACGACGAGTCCCTGCATCGCATGCCGGCCCGCTCCGGCCGTCCCGCCCTGTACGGGCTGCTGCACTCGCTCATGGACGCCCCGCGCGGCAGGCCGGTGCCCGACGCCCCCGACCTGGCCGAGGGCGTCGACGTGCTGGCCGCCATGCGCCGGCGGCGCGGCATGCGCGTCATCGTGTCGGACTTCCTCGACGCCCACCCCGTCCTGGATCCCGACGCGGAACGGTCGTGGGAGCGGCCGATCAGGCGGCTCGCGGCCCGCCACGAGGTGCTGGCCGTGGAGGTGATCGACCCGCGCGAGCTGGAGCTCCCCGACGTCGGCCGGGTCGCGTTCGCCGACCCCGAGACCGGGAAAGTACGCGAAGTGCACCTTTCGCCCAAGCTTCGCCGCGACTACGCCGAGGCCGCCGCGCTCCAGCGTGAGGGCACCCGGGTGGCCCTGCGCCGCGCCGGTGTCGCCCACCTGGTGCTGCGCACCGACCGCGACTGGGTCTTCGACATCGCGCAGTTCGTCCTGCGCCGGCGCCGCACGGGCCACCTCGCGCAGCGGAGGGCCCAGTGACCTTCCTCGCGCCCTCCTGGCTCTGGCTGTTCACGCTGGTGGCGCTGCTGGTGGCCGGATACGTGGCCGCGCAGTTCGCCCGCCGCCGCTACACCGTGCGCTTCACCAACCTGGCCCTGCTCGACCTCGTCGCCCCGGCCGGGCCCGGCTGGCGGCGGCACGTCGCGCCGCTGCTGTTCCTCGCCATGATGTCGCTGCTGGTGATCGGCGCCGCCAAACCCGCCGACCAGGTGCGGGTGCCGCGCGACCGCGCCACCATCATGATCGCCCTGGACGTGTCCCTGTCGATGGAGGCCGACGACGTCCAGCCCAGCAGGATCGCCGCCGCCAAGAGCGCGGCCCAGACCTTCGTCAAGGACCTGCCTGAGCGGTTCAACGTCGGGGTCGTCTCCTTCGCCCGCTCCGCCAACGTCGTCATCTCCCCCACGACCGACCACCAGGCCGTGATGACGTCCATCGGCAACCTGTCGACCAGGCCGGGCACCGCGATCGGCGAGGCCGTGTTCAACTCGCTCGACTCGGTCCGCTCCTTCGACCAGCAGGCCGCCACCGACCCGCCGCCCGCGGCGATCGTGCTGCTGTCCGACGGCGACAACACCTCGGGCCGCTCGATCAACCAGGCCGTCGAGGCCGCGCAGCAGGCCCGCGTCCCGGTTTCCACGATCGCGTACGGCACGCAGGAGGGCACGGTCTCCATCGACGGCAGGCCGGTGAACGTGCCGGTCAACAAGCAGGCCCTGCAGTCGCTGTCCGACGGCACCAGCGGCAGGGCCTACACCGCCGAGTCCGGGAGCGAGTTGCGCGACGTCTACGAGCAGATCGGCACCTCGCTCGGGTTCAAGCTGGTCAACCAGGAGATCTCCCAGTGGTTCATCGTGGCCGCGATCGTGGCGGGGCTGCTGGTGGCGGGCGCCGCGGTCCTGTTCGGTGCCCGGATCCCGTAACGTTTTGCCACGTGGCCCACTATTTCTCCGAGCAGCCAGGCGCGCCGAGCAAACCGAGCTCGGTCGACCTGGTCCTGCCCGACCTGCACCTGCGGCTGGAGACCGACAGGGGCGTGTTCTCCCCCGACCGGGTGGATCTCGGCACCCGCGTCCTGCTGGAGACCGTCCCGCCGCCACCGCAGGAGGGCGACCTGCTCGACCTGGGCTGCGGCTACGGTCCGATCGCGCTGACCATGGCCTCGCGAGCGCCCGAGGCGACGGTGTGGGCCGTCGACGTCAACCGGCGCAGCCTGGAGCTGACCGAGCGGAACGCCCAGGCCGCGCACCTTTACAAAGTAAGACCCGTGCACGCGGACGAGATGCCGCCGGACGTGACGTTCGACGCCATCTGGTCCAACCCCGCGATCCGCATCGGCAAGGCCGCCCTGCACGAGATGCTCACCAGGTGGCTGTCCCGGCTGACGCCCGGCGGCGCGGCGTACCTGGTCGTGCAGAAACACCTCGGCTCCGACTCCCTGCAGCGCTGGCTCGGCGAGCAGGGCTGGCAGGCCTCCCGCGAGGCCTCCCGAGCCGCCTACCGCATCCTGAAGGTGACCCGATGAGAAGGCAGCTGCGCCCCACCGACGTCAAGCGGCTCAACCGCACCTGGCGCCGCAACACCACGAACAGGCTCTCACTGATCCTGGAGTCGGTCACGGGCCCGTTCAACGTGGGCTCGATCTTCCGCAGCGCCGCCGCGTTCGGCGTCGACCAGATCTGGCTCGCCGGCAACGCCACCCCGCCGACCAACCCCAAGGCCGGCAAGACCGCGCTCGGCACCGAACGCCTGGTCACCTGGCACGACGCGGTGCCCGCCGGCGAGGCGGTCAAGGCCGCCAAGGCCGACGGCTACACGGTGCTGGCCATCGAGCTGACCGCCGAGGCCGTCCCGCTGCACCGGGCCGACCTCGGGCGCGACGTGTGCCTGGTGGTCGGCAGCGAGGACCACGGCTGCTCCCCCGCCCTGCTCGACGCCGTCGACGGCGTCTGCTACATCCCGCAGGTCGGGCGGGTCGGCTCGTTCAACGTCTCGGTGGCCGCGGCCATCGCGCTGGCCGAGGCACGCCGTCAGGAATGGGAAGATCTCCCTGATTCGTAACCGTAACGTTCACGAGCGGAAGGCATACTCAGGACGTGCTGAGCCGTCGCTTCGCCTTTCTCGACCATCCGGGCCCGCTGGCCTTCGCGCACCGCGGAGGCGCCGCGGAGGGCGCGGAGAACTCCGCGCAGGCCTTCGAGCGTGCGGTGCGGCTGGGCTACGACTACCTCGAGACCGACGCCCACGCGACCGCTGACGGGGTGCTCCTCGCCTTCCACGACCACACGCTCGACCGGGTGACCGACCGGCGCGGGCGCATCTCCGAGCTGCCCTACCGGGCGGTCCGCCAGGCCCGCATCGGCGGCGTGCACGAGATCCCGCTGCTGGAGGACCTGATCGGCGGCTTCCCCGGGGTCCGTTTCAACATCGACGTGAAGGAGACGGGCGCGATCATCCCGCTGGCCGAGGCGATCAGGCGCACCGGCGCCTACGACCGCATCTGCCTGACCTCCTTCTCCGACGAGCGCCTGGCCGCCGCCAAGGCCGCGCTCGGCCGCGAGGTGTGCTCGGCGCTCGGCCCGCGCGGGGTCGCCGCGCTGCGCGCCGCCGCCGCCACCTCCGGCTACGGCCGCCTGCTCACCCGCCTGTCGCGGGCGGGCATCCCGTGCGCGCAGGTGCCCGTGGGCCTGCGCGGCCTGCGTGTGACCACCCGCAACCTGGTCCGGACGGCGCACGCCATCGGCATGCAGGTGCACGTGTGGACCGTCAACGACCCCACCCGCATGGAACACCTGCTGGACCTCGGGGTCGACGGCATCATGACCGACAACGTCACCGGCCTGCGCGACGTCCTCGAACGTCGTGGCCTGTGGCATCCAGGCGGCGTGGCCGCATAGGAGCGCTCGACGACATGCCCGTTTCGGCACCCCCCGCCGCCCTCGACGACTCTCCTGCCGCGCGCAGGCGCGAACAGCGCGGCTGGTACTTCTACGACTGGGCCAACTCCGCCTTCTACACCACGATCATCTCGGTGTTCCTCGGCCCGTACCTCATCCCGGTCGCCAAGACCGCGGCCTGTGCCAAGGACTTCCCCACCGTCGCGCCCGCCACCTGCTCGGCCGAGTTCGACAGGCTGGCCGCCACCAACCCGGGCCTCGGCTACGTGGACGTCCTCGGCGCCGACATCAGGCCCGCCGCCTTCTTCGGGCTCACGCTGACCGTGGCGGTGCTGCTCCAGATCGTCTTCCTGCCGATCGTGGGCGCGCTGGCCGACCACACGGGGCGCAAGCGGGAGCTGCTCGGCGCGTTCGCCTACGTCGGCGCGCTGGCCACGATGGGCCTGTACTTCGTCGAGGGCGACCGGTACCTGCTCGGCGGCGTGCTGTTCGTCCTCGCCAACCTGGCGTACGGGTCGTCCGTCGTGGTCTACGACTCGTTCCTGCCGCAGATCTCCACCCCCGACGAGCGCGACGGCGTCTCCTCGCGCGGCTGGGCGATCGGCTACCTGGGCGGCGGCCTGCTGCTCGCGCTCAACCTGGTGCTCTACCTCCGGCACGAGAGCCTGGGCCTGAGCGAGGGCATGTCGGTGCGCATCAGCATGATGTCGGCCGGGCTGTGGTGGGCCACGTTCACGGTGATCCCGCTGCTGAGGCTGCGCAACCGTCCGGTGCCCGCGCACGAGACGACCGCGTTGCGCTCGGTCGGCGGCAGCTTCCGCCAGCTCGGCCGTACCATCTCGGAGCTGTTCCACTACCCGCTGACGCTGCTGTTCCTGGTGGCGTACCTGATCTACAACGACGGCGTGCAGACGGTCATCGGCAACAGCGCCGCCTTCGCCTCCGAGGCGCTCAAGCTGGACAAGTCCGTGCAGATCAGCGCCATCCTGATGGTGCAGTTCGTGGCGTTCTTCGGCGCGCTGCTGCTCGGCTGGCTGGCCCGCCGGTTCGGCACCAAGCGGACGGTGCTGGCCAGCCTGGTGCTCTGGACGGCGATCGTCGTCGTCGCGATGTTCCTCCAGGAGGGCGCGGCCCTGCAGTTCTACCTGCTGGCGTTCGCGATCTCGATCGTGCTGGGCGGCACCCAGGCGCTGTCGCGCTCGCTGTTCTCCCAGGTGATCCCGAAGGGCAGGGAGGCCGAGTACTTCAGCCTGCTGCAGATCAGCGACAAGGGCTCGGCCTTCATCGGCGCGCTGACCGTCACGATCGCGCTCCAGTTCACCAACAGCTACCGCATCGCCATCGTCTCAATGATCATCTTCTTCGTGATCGGCTTCGTGCTGCTGGCCCTGGTCAACCTCCCCAAGGCGATCAGGGCGGCCGGCAACGAGGTGCCCGAGACGATCTAGCGCCCGCCTGCCCGGCGCGGCGAGGACCATCGTGCCCGGCCCCTGGGCCGCGCCGGGGCCGCCGACGGCCACGGTGTTCTCCGCGGTGGCGGGGCCGCCGCAGTGCGGGCAGGTGACGACCGGGACGAACCGCTCGCCGCAGGAGTGCACGAGCAGGGCGGGCGGCCCGCCGGGCGGGGTCGCCCAGCGGTCGCCCCAGGCCATCAGGGTGAGCAGGGCCGGGACGATGTCGCGCCCGGCCTCGGTCAGCACGTACTCGTAGCGCACCGGGCGCTCCTGGTAGGGCTGCTTCTCCACCACCCCGGCGACCACCAGGCCGTCGAGCCGCTGGGTGAGCAGGTTGCGCGAGACGCCCAGGTCCTCGGCCAGGTCGTCGAACCTGCGCAGGCCCAGGAACAGGTCGCGCAGGATCAGCGGGGTCCAGGGCTCGGCCACGACGCCGACGGCGTGCGCGATGGAGCAGTGCATCTCCCCGAACCTGTTCATGCGCCCAGCATAGTGGGTTGCGAAAGTGAACCCATTGCCGGTTCACGTCAAGGACTGACGGGGAGCAGGCCGCGCTCGGCGAAGACCTGCCTGGCGACCGAGGTCGCGACGAGCGAGCGCGGCATCCCGCAGTACACGGCCGCCTGGAGCAGCGCCTCGGTGATCTCGGCCGGCGTCAGGCCCACGTTGAGCGCGATCCTGAGGTGCATGCCGAGCTGGGGCTCGCAGCCGCCGAGGCTGGTGAGGATGCCCAGGATGACCAGCTGGCGGTCTCGTGGCGGCAGCGCGGGCCTGTCGTACATCTCGCCGAAGGCCCAGGAGACCACCTGGTCGGCCAGGGCCGGGGAGACGTCGCCGAGGGAGTCGGTGATCCGCTGCCTGGCGGCGCCGTCAAGGGAGTCCAGCACCTTCGCGCCGTGCTCGTACCGGTCGGAGGTCATGCGCGTCACCAGCGGACGTGCAGGGTGTCGGGGCCGCGGTAGCGCCAGCCGCGGAAGCGTGGCGGCCGCTCCTCGTCGGGGCGCAGGCCGGGGAAGCGCTCCAGCAGCACCTCCAGGCTGATGCGGACGATCTCGGGGACGAAGTCGATGGCCAGGCAGCGATGCCTGGCGTAGCCGAGCGAGACGTGCGGCTGGAGCGGCCGGTAGAGGTCGAAGCGGTCGGGGTCGTGGAACATGGTCTCGTCCCTGTTGGCGGAGGCGACGATGGCCGCCACCTGGGCGCCCTCCGGCAGCGTGACCCCGGCCAGGGTCACCTCCCTGGGAGCCGACCGCATCAGCGCCCCCACCGGCGAGTGCCAGCGCAGCCCCTCGTGCACGGCCTGCGGCAGCAGTCCCGGGTCGGACCGGACGGCGTCGAACTGCTTGGGGTCCTTGAACAGCCCCCACAGCGTGTAGCTGCCGGCGACCGACGGCTCCTCGATCGCGCTCATGACCAGCCTCAGCGTCGGCAGCACCTCGGCCACGCCGCGTGGCCGGCCCGGCGGGCGTCCGGCGTGGATGAGGTTCGACAGGGTCGACTGGTTCGGCTGGGCCGTCAGCCGCTCGACGGTCGGGGTGAGGGTCGCGGTGATCTCCGCGGCCGTCTCCTCGCCGAGCCGCTGCTTGCCCGGATCGCCCTCGAAGTTGGTGATGCCGGTGTTCAGGCCGTGCGACCAGCGCAGGAAGATCTCCGGGTCCACCTGGTCGAGGCCGAGGACCTTCGCCTCCGACAGCACGGCGATGGGGCCGAGGTACTGCTTCTTCAGGTCCGCCCGGTCGCCCTCGGCGAGGGCGTCGGCGTACTTCTCCGCCAGCGTCCTGACGTCCGCGGCGAAGAAGCGGTGCACGGTCTCGGTGGAGTAGTCGGCGTCGACGCAGGCGCGCAGCTCGGCGTGCGCGTCCCCCTCGGAGCCGAGCATGTTGTCGCGCCCGCACACGCGCGTGACCAGCGACTGCGGGAAGTGCGTGGTGAAGGACTCGGGACGGCTCACCACGGTGAGGACGTCGTCCCAGCGGGTGACCAGCCACTGGTTGATCGCCGGGAGCCAGGCGACGGGCTCCTCCTTGCGCAGCCGGGCGTAGATCGGATACGGGTCCTCGTTCAGCTGGTCGATGGTGATGCTGTCGGCGAAACTGCTCATGTCCTGTCCTTCCGGTTCGCTCGATGGTGATCAGTGGGCGAGGGCGGTCCGCATCCGCGGAAGCGGGCGGCGTGCGGCCCTGAGTGCGTGGAGTGCCTCCCGCAGGTCCGCCAGCAGCTTGTCGGCGGTGTCGCCGCTGAACCCGTTGCGGACGACGAAACGCAGGACCGAGACGTCCTCCATGGCCGGCGGCAGGCTGTAGGCGGGCACCTGCCAGCCGCGACGGCGCAGCCGGTCGGAGAGGTCGTGGACGGTGAAACCCTCGACGCCGTCCGAGAGCCTGACCGTGAACACCGGCAGGTCGCCGCCGTCGGTGAGCAGTTCGAGCCCGTCGAGCTCGGCGATCCGGCCCGACAGGCGCAGCGCGACGTCCTGGCAGGTCTGCTGGACCTGGCGGTACCCCTCGAAGCCCAGCCGCAGGAAGTTGTAGTACTGGGCCGCGACCGGCGCCCCCGACCTGGAGAAGTTCAGGGTGAAGGTCTCCTGCGGGCCGCCCAGCACGTTCGTCTTCAGGACGAGCTCGGCGGGCAGGTCGGCCGCGTCCTGCCAGACGACCCAGCCGACGCCCGGATAGACCAGCCCGTACTTGTGACCCGAGGCGTTGATGGACCTCACCCTCGGCAGCCGGAAGTCCCAGACCAGGTCCGGCTGGAGGAAGGGCGCGACGAACCCGCCGCCCGCCGCGTCCACGTGGATCGGGACCGCGATGCCCCGCTCCGCCTCGAGCCGGTCGAGCGCGGCGGCGATCTCGGCGACGGGGTCGTAGGAGCCGGTCTGGGTGGAGCCGAGCACCGTGACCACGCCGATGGTGTTCTCGTCGCAGTGCCTCAGCACCTCGCCGGGGTCGAGCCGCGGGCCGGAGCCTCCCGGCCGGCCGCTGATCGGCACCGACCGCTGCTCGACGTCCCAGTAGCGGCAGAACTTCGGCCAGCACACGTGCGTGTTGGTGCCCATCACCAGGTTGGGACGGTCGGCCGGCTCGCCCGCCGCGCGCCTGCGCTCGCGCCAGGCGAACTTCATCGCCAGGCCGCCGAGCATGGCGGCCTCGCTCGATCCCGCCGTCGAGCAGCCGATCCCGGCGTGGCCGGGGTCGTTCCACAGCTCGGTGAGCATGTTGACGCAGCGGCCCTCCAGCTCCGCGATCTGCGGGTACTCCTCACGGTCGATCATGTTCCGGTCGAGGCACTCGCCGATCAGCTCCCTGGCCTGCGGCTCCATCCAGGTGGTGCAGAACGTGGCCAGGTTGAGCCGGGCGTTGCCGTCCAGCATGAGCTCGTCGCGGATGATCGCGAGCGCGGCGTCCGGAGCCATCGGGCCGTCGGGGAGCCGGTAGCGGGGCACCCCGCCGTCGGCGATGAGACCGCTGTAGAGCGGGTTCACGTACAGGGCCTCGTCGGTGCGATCGGCGCCGGCCCTTCTGTGCAGGTTCGACATGATCGAATCTCCCCTTCCCGGGCGGTACGGCGCGGGCTCGCGCCCGGTCGTACTGAGATCGCCGCCGCCTCCCATGAGCTTTCGCCCGAAGGCATCCGGCGACAATGTCGGGCCGGGACGGAGGGCGTACTTCGTGATGTTCTCCCCCGTCTTCGTGCTTTTCGCGGACGGCGAACTCCGGCTCCTCTTTTTCGGGCTACTCGCTCGTTTTGCAGGGCCGGGCAATCGGTCATGGTGATCGCCGCAGTCGGCGCGGCAGGCGGCGCCCAGGGCGCCCTCTGGCGTCCCCGACCAGCGGCTCACCCCTCCCGCATGCTGGGCGAACACCCACGATCGCCACTTCGCGGGGACGCGTCCAGCCTTCGCACGCCCCCGGCTCAACCGAGCGGTTCAAGGAGGATTTGCCGAATCAGATTTCCGAATTCGATGCGACATATCGCCATATCGGCCACTTGAGTATCCGGCAGCTGAATGCCGCAGGCGCGGACCCGGGACGCATTTTCGGGCGGGCCCGCCAATCGCGCTCCGGTACTTTCCGGAGAAATTCGGAAGCGGGGAAATACGGCCCACGCGCGACCCCAGGCCGGACACAGGCCGCACCTGCGGAGTCCCCCGACGACCAGGAGATGACGGGCCGCGACCCCCAACCGGCCGAGGAGGTCACGGACCGCAAGCCCACCCTCCCCCTCCGACCGTCATGCGCGGGTTGACACCACCAGGCTAATGGCATTAGCTTCAGCGCTACATTACTTAGCCCTGGAGGTAGCCGTGACCGAGTTCCTGACCGTCGAAGGCGGCCGCATCGCCTACGACGTCACCGGCGAGGGGCCGCTGATCGTGCTGGCCCACGGCATGGGAGACGGCAGGGGCGCCTACCGTTTCCTGCTTCCCCTGCTGGCGGCCGGCGGGTTCCGGGTGGCGAACATGGACCTGCGCGGGCACGGCGAGTCCAGCACCGGCTGGGCCTCGTACACCCGCACCGACGTGGCGGGCGACATCCTCGCCCTGATCAGCCACCTGGGCGGACCGGCGGTCGTCGTGGGCCACTCCTTCGCCGGCGGGGCCGCCACCATCGCCGCCGCCCGGCAGCCCGAGCTGGTCAGCGCCCTGGTGGAGATCTGCCCGTTCACCCGGCCGCAGCGGCTCGACCCGGCCGGGCTGCGCGTCGCCCGCCACCGCACCGGCCTGGCACTGCTCCTGGGCGCCGCTCTGATGCGCAGCGTCGCGCTGTGGAAGCGCTACCTCGACCACGCCATGCCGGGCGTCAAGCCGGCCGACCACGCCCGCTACCTGGCCGCCCTGGAGGCCGATCTGCGCAGGCCCGGCCGGATGGCCGTGGTCGGCAGGATGGGCGGCGCCGCGCCGAAGGACGCCGGCGCCGAGCTTGCGGGCATCCGGTGCGACGCCCTGGTGGTCATGGGCACCCTCGACCCCGACTGGGCGGACCCGAGAGCCGAGGCCGACGGCATCGTCGCCGCCATGCCCGCCGGGCGCGGCACGGTCGCGATGATCGAGGGCGCCGGACACTACCCGCACGCCCAGTACCCCGACGAGGTCGCCGCGGCGACGCTCGCGTTCGTGAAGGAGCACGCCCATGGCTAGAGCGACCCTGTCACCCGAGGCGGTCGTCGACCACGCTCTGCGGATCATCGACGAGCAGGGGGTCGCCGCGCTGACCCTGTCGGCGGTGGCCGCGCAGGCGGGGGTGGCGACGCCGTCGCTGTACAAGCACGTGCGCAACCTCGCCGAACTGCGCGAGCTGCTGTCCGTCCGGGTTATGAACGAGATGTCCGACCAGCTGAGCGAGGCGGCCCTGGGCCGCTCCGGCGACCAGGCGCTGCGGGCGCTCATGGACGCCTGGCGCGCCTACGTCCTGCGCCACCCGCACCGCTACTTCGCGATGATCCAGACTCCCGACGCGGGCACGGCCGAGGCCGGGGAGCGCCTGATCGGCATCCTGCTGGCGGTGCTGCGCGGCTACGGGCTGGAGGACTCCGACGCCATCCACGCCGCCCGCTGCCTGCGCGCGGCCGGGCACGGCTTCGTCGTCCTGGAGGCCGGGGGCGCCTTCGGCCTTCCCGAGAAGCTCGACGAGAGCTACGACCTGCTCATCCACATGATCTCCTCCGGCCTGCGCACCCCCCGCTGACCGGCGCCCCGGCCGAGGACGGCACGTGAGATCCCCGCGGCCCCCGGCAGACGCCACAGCGAGAGCGAGGCACAGAAAAGAGAGCACCGCTCTTGACCGTTCGCGGCCATTGCGAGAGCATTGCTCTCATAAGAGATCGGCGCACATTTCGAGAGCGCCTCCCCCACTCAGAGAGCACCACCCCCACCCTTGGAGTCGTCGTGAGATCCTTCACCGCGCTGAACTTCGCCGCCGCCGGCGTTCTCTTCCTGATCTACCCGGCCATCCGCCCCTCAGGGGACGACGCCACCGCCATTGCCTCCCCCGAGTGGGTCGCCGGGCACCTGGCGGCCATGATCGGCTTCGTGCTGCTCGGCCTGGCCGTGCTCGGGCTGCACCAGCTGCTGGGCGACCGGCTGTCGCTGCAGGCCGCCCTGGTGACCTGGGTCGGGGCCGGGCTCACGCTGCCCTACTACGGAGCCGAGGACTTCGGGCTCAACGTGATCGCCAAGCGGGCCCTGCGCGACAACACCCCGGCCCTGATGGAGCTGGCCGAGGAGTTCCGTTACGGCCCGGTGGCCGTCGCCATGTTCGCCATCGGTCTGGCGTTGCTCGCCGTCGGCGCCATCATGGCGGCCGTCTCCGTCTGGCGGTCGGGGGTGCTGCAGAAGTGGAGCGCGGTGCCGCTCGCGGCCGGGTTCGCCCTGTTCATCCCGCAGTTCTTCGGCCCGTACTCGCTGCGCATCGCCCACGGCGCGCTGATCGCGGTCGGCGGTGTGTGGCTCGCGATCGCGGCCTGGCGCGGGCGGACAGCCTAACTCCTCGCGGTGATCGCGATTGGATCACCCCGCAGAGGGGAATCCCATCACGGTACCAAGCGTTAACACCGTGGGAGACAGACCCCCTCCACGATGGGGGCCCTGTAGGAGGCATTTAGACATGGGCGAGCGCGCGCTTCGTGGCACCCGGCTCGGGGCAACCAGCTACGAGAACGACCGTAACACGGATCTGGCTCCGCGCCAGGAGGTGTCGTACACCTGTCCTAAGGGCCATCGTTTCGACGTCCCGCTTGCCGCCGAGGCCGAGATTCCCGCGACGTGGGAGTGCCGCATGTGCGGCGCGACAGCGCTGCGGGCCGACGGCGAGCAGCCGGAGTCCAAGAAGACGAAGCCCCCGCGGACACACTGGGACATGCTCTTGGAGCGCAGGTCCATCGAGGATCTGGAGGAGGTGCTCAACGAGAGGCTGGCAGTCCTTCGGGCCCAGCGTCGCAAGAGCGCCTGACGCATCTCCTCACGGTGAAGACCCCCGGGCAGGACCGCGGATTCGAGGGGTCGTCGCAACACAGTGATCAATTACTGGCTGCGAGCAGCATAGTGAGACGCTCGGCTGGGGTATCCCAGTCGAGCGTCTT